>JACQQK010000032.1 GCA_016207065.1 Nitrospinota bacterium | reverse complement strand
GATGATCTTGTCCATCACCTCGCCGCTCAGGTTGAGGTCGCTCACGATTTTCTCGACCTGGACCCGTTGTTTCTTTTCCTCCTCCGCCAGCTTGGCCTTCGCTTTTTGGGAAACGCCGGACGACTCGAGCTTTTTGCGCAGGGTCTGGAGTTTCTGATGCTGGACCTTGAGGTTCTGGATGGACTTCAAAAGTTTCTTGGACTCCTCCTTTTCCGACTGCTCCTTTTTTTCCTCCGGCTCGGCGACCTTGATGATTTCGAACACGTTGATCTCGGCCTTCTTGAGTTTTTCCCCGAGTTTGATGATCTCGTTGACGGTGACGGAACAGTTGGCCACCGAGGAGTTCACCTCGTTCTGCCCTTCCTCGATCCGCTTGGCGATCTCCACCTCGCCTTCGCGCGTCAGCAGGGAAATGGTCCCCATCTCGCGGAGGTACATGCGCACCGGATCGTCGATGGAGACGGCGTCGGCCTTGGCCACGGCGAGGTCCTCTTCCTCCTCGGCGGCGGGCTCTTCTTTTTCCTCCTGGTCCTCGATCCGGTTCAAGGCGAGCTTTTCGCCCTTGATGGCGGTATCGACGATGTCGATCTCGTTTTCGCCGAACAGGTGCATGAGGTCGTCAATCTGTTCGGGGGCAACCACGTCGGAAGGCAGGACGTCGTTGACCTCCTCGTAAGTGAGGTAGCCCTTCTCCTTGCCCAGCGTGATCAACTGGTTGATTTCGGTGACGTCAGCGATCTTTTCTTGCATTTGTCGGAATTCTCCTAGATTATTCGAAGATGAACATATCGGCGTTGCTTGACCGGCGTTTTACCCCAGGCGCGCTGAATTCTCCATCTGGCGGACCATGTTGTGCAGTTCCCTGGACTTCTCGGCCAGTCCCGCCTTTTGCGCTTCCCGTCGTTGGTTTTTCAATTCCTTGATCTTCGTTTCCAGCCGGGCTTTCCGCAATTTTCCCACGCAGTCGGTCACGGCCCGTTCGACATTGTCGAAGTGAATCGGCGACAAGCCTATCTGGGTCAACAAACCCCGAATTTCCGGCTCGTCGGTCTGGTCCAAAATCCTGTCGATCTGGATCGGTTGCCCCCGGTCGATGAAACCGTAAAAAATTTCGGCGACCCGCCGGAGCGGGGCCTCGCCATAATCTTCCGCCGGGACGAGTTCGCGGACCGTCCGGGCCGCGGTAGCGTCGGCCAGCATCAACTGGACCAGGTACGTTTCCAGACTCTGCTTGGCCCGGGGGCGGCTTTCAAGGACCGGCTCCGGGGTCTGGCGGCCGCCGAGGTTCTTTTTCAGTTCCGCCAGCAAGGCCTTGTCCTCCACCCCGGTTTGCTCGGAGCAAAACTTGACCAGCTCGCTCCGTTCCACGCTATTTTTAATTTTGGAAAGGAACGGCATGACGCGGTTCACGACTTCCAACCGGCCGGCGACGGTCTTGATGTCGCCGGAGCCGATGGCCTTCCGGATGAAATATTCCATGAACGGCGCCGCTTCCTCCGCCTTCCGCAAAAAAGCGTCCCGCCCGAACTGGCTGATGAACGAATCCGGATCGTGTCCCTCCGGCAACGTCAGGACCCTGACCTCCATGCCTTGTTCCAGGAGAAGGTCGTAACCCCGCTCCGTGGCGCTTTGTCCGGCCCGGTCGGCGTCAAACACCAGGACCGCGCGGTTGGCGTGGTTCCGCAATAACGAGACCTGGTTCGCGGTCAGGGCGGTCCCGCAGGTGGCCACCGCGTTCTTGATCCCGTGCTGGTAAGCGCGGACCTGGTCGAAATAACCCTCCATCAACAAGACCCGGTTGTCCCGCCGGATGGCCTCCCGCGCTTCATGGAGGCCGAATAAATGGTTCCCCTTCCTGTATAACGGCGTTTCCGGGGAGTTCAGGTATTTCGGAGTGTCCTCGTCCGAAATCACCCGGCCGGCGAAAGCGATGATATTTCCCTGGATGTCCCTGAACGGGAACATGATCCGTCCGCGGAACCGGTCGTAATGGGCGTCCCCTTCCCGGGCATCGTCCTTGCGCTTGATCAGCCCGGCTTTTTCAACAAGCTCGATCGGGCATTTTTTGCTCGCCAGATGGGTCAGCAACCCTTTCCACTCCCTGGGGGCCCATCCCATGCGATAGCGGGCCACGGTCTCGTCGTCTATCGATCTTGCTTTAATATAGGCTCTGGCGGTTTTGCCCGCATCGGGATTCTGCAATAACGACGCAAAATATTCAGCCGCAAGGGCATTGAGAGACAACAGGGTTTCCCGCTCGGTCCGCGCCTCCCGTTCCCGCGGGCTCCATTTGGGCTCCGGGATGGCGATCCCGTAGCGGGAGGCCAGTTTTGCGGCCGCTTCCGCGAACGACAGGTTCTGGGTCTCCATCAGGAATTTGAACGCATTTCCGCCGGCGCCGCATCCGAAACAGTAATAAATCCGTTTTTCCGGGCTGACTGTAAAGGAAGGGGTTTTTTCCGGGTGAAATGGGCAAAGTCCCTTGTAGTTTTTCCCGCTTTTTTTGATCAGGACCGATTCCTGGACCACTTCCACGATATCGGCGCGCGCCCTGATTTCCTCAATGATATTTTCCGGGATGTGGTGTTTCAATGTCGTAGAAAAGCCCGCGCGATGACGTGTATGCCCGTTGGACTGCCCGGTCGAAGACAACCTTATCGTCCCGGCCCTGGAACGGCCGGAAGCGTCAATCCCAAATTATTGCCCTGTTACCGCCGCCGGGAAACCGGTTTATTTCCCCAGCATCCCGCTCGCCAGATCTTTTATGAAGCCGCTGTCGGCTTTGCCCTTGAATTCGGCGACCAACACCTTCATCACCTTGCCCAAGTCCTTCAACCCCTGCGCCCCGGTGGACTGAACCACTTCCGCTATGCGGCGCCGCAACTCCTCCTCGGACGCCTGCGCGGGGAGATAAGACTCCAAAATGGCCTGCTCTTGCCGTTCTTTTTCGATCAAGTCGTCCCTTCCGCCTTTCTCGAACAGACCGATCGCTTCTTTTCTTTTTTTTATCTGGCTGGTAAGCTGGGCGAGGACTTCTTCGTTGTTGAGTTCCCGCCGGAGGTCGATTTCCTTGTTTTTAATCTCCGCGGAAAGCAACCGGAGGGTGTTCAGCCGCAGGGAATCCTGGGCTTTCATCGCTCCCTTGATGTCGGAAAGTAGCCTCTGCTTGATGTCCATCGAGATAATCTCAAAGGCTTCGAATATATATACCCACCCCTGTCTTGTCAATAGCGGCCGTTTTTTTTTCGAAATTCTCCTTTTTTGAAATGATAAAAACGGCGATTCATCGTGACGCTGGCTCGTATTACGCGGATTTTGTTCTCCACGCGCCATAAAGATATCCGATAACCGTTTTTATTACAAAGACTTTTGCGGATTTGATATAATTCGATGCGCTTGGAGAAAAAAAGATTCTGAAAAATTATTTGCCTGGCGGTGAAATTCCTATAACATCAAAAATTGTTTGCTTTTTTCAAAACAAGGGCCATAAGAATAATACCTATGACACATAAGACAATGATACCAAAAACCTTTTATCTGCTCGCTCTGAGTTTCTTGTTAACTCCCCAGTTTCCCGCTCACGCGGAGACCCGTCTGCGGAATTCGTCCGAGATCGTTTTTCAGGCGATGCAGGACGAGATGGCGCGCGCGCTCCGCGATTTGAAAATCGACGTTTTCAATCCCCCTTACTTCATCAACTATCAAATCCGCAACCAGGATTATCTGGAGGTGGTGGCGAGTTTTGGCTCTATTTTGAATTCCAAATCCGACAGCCGCCGGGTTTTATACGTGGACGTCAAGATTGGCGATCCGCAGTTCGACAGTTCGACCCCGGACAGCCACCAATACTCCGTCGAGCAATTCGTTCCGCTGGAGGACGATCTGGACGCCTTGAAGCGCGCCATCTGGTACGAAACGGACCTGCGCTATAAACAGGCGATCATGAATTATCTCAAAAAGAAGGGACGCTTTGTCAGCGGCGTGGAAAAGCACGAACTCCCGGATTTTTCCAAGGGACAGGCGGAACCGGCGACACGGATTGACGCCGTTCCGGAACTCGACGCCGACACGGCGCAATGGGAAGATCTGGCGCGCCGGGTGTCCGCGGAGTTCAAAAACGCCTCGGACATCGAAAAGTCCAGCGTCAAAATCTTTGGCCGACGGCTGGCGCGCCATTACCTGGATTCCGACGGAAACAAGATCCGCGACGCTTCCCTGCAGTTCGGCGTGATCCTGGAGGCCTGGTCGAAGACCGCGAGCGGCAGTCCCATCCATGACCAGGAAACGGTCTATTTCTCGCGCCCCGAACATTTCCCGGCGGAACGGGACTTGGTCCGGAGGGCCAAACAGTTGATCGCCGGCGTACAGTCCCTGAAAAAGGCGCCGGAGGCGCAACCTTACGTCGGCCCGGCCTTGTTCAGCCCCGACGCCACCGCAGTCCTGTTCCACGAGGCCATCGGCCACCGGCTGGAGGCGGACCGTCTGCGTAACGCCTCCGACGGCAAGACCTTCATGGAGAAAATCGGGGAACCCATCCTCCCGCCCTTCATCACCGTCGTGGACAACCCGGCGATGGACCGGTATGACGGCGCGGACCTGCTGGGCCATTACCAATTCGACGACGAGGGCCAGCCGAGCCAGGAAGTGGTCCTGATCGACCGCGGGATGTTGCGCAGTTTTCTCCTCTCGCGCGCGCCCGTGCTGGGTTTCAGCCGGACCAACGGACACGCCCGCGGCGACGGCATGAAATCCCCCATGTCCAGGATGAGCAATTTCGTGGTCCGCTCGGACAACCGCATCAGCGCCGAGCTCCTGAAACAGAGGCTGATCGAGGAAATCAAACGGCAAAACAAGCCTTATGGTTTACTGATCCGGAAAATCAGCGGCGGCGAGACCCACACCGAAAGCGCGGATTACCAGGTGTTCAAGGGCAAGCCCCTGTACATGTACAAGGTCTACCCGGAAGACGGGAGGGAGGAGTTGGTCCGCGGCGTGGAGTTCGTGGGCACTCCGCTTTCCATGATCGGGAAGATCATGGCGACTGGCGACGACTATACCGTCATCAACGGGTTCTGCGGAGCGGAATCCGGAGTGTTGCCAGTGACCAGCATCGCCCCCACCGCCCTGCTCCGGGAGGTGGAACTACAAGTCTCCCGCGAACAGAGCTTGCGCAAACCCATTCTCGCTCCCCCGGCGATTACGGAATAGCTGTCCAGCCTCTACCCCCCGGGGCCCACATCATGCCCCGGGGGGCGAAAGAGCCCTCCCTTCATTGCCCCCCTCATTCCTCACAATAGACCCTGAGGTTCGAAGAGTTCGGGGTAAGATTCAATAAAAAAGCGCTGTCTTTCAACGACACCTTTTTCCCCTGGAGCATGGCCCTTGACAGGTTTTCCTTGAGGTCGTAAGACCGGGTCTGCCCCAAAGGAATGTTTTCCCTGGAAACGGGCTCGTTGCCCAGGATCATTTGCACCTCCGCGTCGGATTTGCCTTTATTTTCTATGGTGAAATTATGGGAGCAAAAAGTGGCCGCGCCCGGGACCAAAAGATTCTCCTCCTGATCAACCCCAGGCATGGAGGCTTGCGCCTCGCCCGGGAAAAACGCGAAAGCGGCCAGGACCAAAGCGGCCGGAAGCAAGTATTTTTTGATTTTCATATACCCCCCACTTTTATTTTCCTAGGGACCTTGGAAAAGTCGGCCTGCCTCCGCGGACCCGTCCCTTTTTTGATGAAGTCTTGATTTCATCCCGAGGGTTAAAGGTCCGAGTCCCGGAGGCAAGCCGCCCCACTCTCATCGTATTGACGAAACGCGATTACCTTTTGCACTCCACTTTAATCTGGGAGTCGCCGGCCGTCGTGTTCACGATGCGGGCATCGTCAATGCGTACGGTTTCGGCGTTGACCGAGTCAAAGGGAGAGCCCGGAGCGAGCGAATACGCCTTTTTGGCATTGGGCTCCAGTTGGTCCCAATGATAGCTGGCGCCGTTGCCCATGATCACGTTCACCTCGGCCAGGTCCTTGCCCATGTTTTGCACGGTGAACCCTTTATCGCAGTAAGTGGTGGTCCCGGGATCCAGGATCGCCGCGTTGCCTTTCATCGGTTCCACGAACCAGGGATCCGCCGCGAACGCCGGCGACGTTATGGCAAATACAGCGACAACGGCCAATCCTATAAACAAAATTTTCTCGACTCTCATAAGACCTTCTCCTTTTTTGCAAAGATGTGTTTGTAAATGGATTAAATTTTTTAGGGCGAACAACGGCAACCCGGATTGCCAATACGGGACAAGCGGTCTCTGCCACTTGATTTTTTGCACTAACGACCTATATTTGTTTCAAGCATCGTGCCAAAGACAGCCAACCGCCATCCCACTGAATTCATGATGCTTATTTTTAACCGAGGGATTGTCCGGCAAGCGATGCGCGGCTGGTTTTCGCCGGACGGATGGATCGCTCCTCATAACCCACGGATAAAAAACACATTTCCTTATTCAGCTTAATTTCCGCCAGGCGGCGAATTTTCACCGATATTTAATTTGCGGTTTTTCAAAAGTATTGCCATGAAATTCGACTTGGAATATGTGATGAACAGCGCTCTGGACGGCATTTTCATCGTCCGCAACGACGGCCAGATGGTTTTGTTCAACCGGGCCTGCGAGGAACTGTATGGAATTTCCCGCGCCGAGGTGGTGGACAAGGCCTGCTGGCGGCTGGCGGATTTCAAGAACTCCTGGAAAACGATCTCCAACAACGGAAAGGAAATGCCTTACGGCGAACTGGCCAGCCGGAAAGAGCGGATGACCCTGTCCCATAAAAACGGCAAACTGGTTTGGGTGGAGACGATTTACACCCCGATCTTCGACCGGGAGAGCGGGGAGCTGGTTTACGTGATGGGGGTGATCAAGGACATCACGGAGTTGAAAGTCATCGAGGAAGAAAAAAAGAACTTGCTGGAGCAAGTGGGCCAGATGCGCAGGGAGTTGGAGTCGAAATACGATTTCTCCACGATCGTGGGACGTTCTCCGCAGATCCTCAACGCCCTGCGGCTGACCGCGCAGGTCGCGGGACAAAACACCACGGTCATGCTCGTCGGGGAAAGCGGCACCGGCAAGGAGTTGTTGGCCAAGGCGATCCACTACAACAGCCCGCGGGCTTCAAAACCTTTCATGGCCCTCAACTGCTCCGCGTTCCCGGACACCCTGATCGAAAGCGAGCTGTTCGGCTACGAGAAAGGGGCGTTCACCGGGGCCGAGAAATCCAAACCGGGAAAAGTGCAACTGGCCGCGGGCGGCACGCTGTTCCTGGACGAGGTGACGGAAATGAGCCCCCCGGCCCAGGCCAAGATGTTGCGCGTCATCCAGGAACGGGAGTTCGAGCCGCTCGGGAGCGTCAAAACCCAGCGGGCCGACATCCGGATCGTGGCCGCGACCAACCGTTCCCTGGAAAACCTCGTCAAGGAAGGGAAGTTCCGCGAGGACCTGTATTACCGTCTGTTCGTCTATCCGATCGTCATCCCGCCCCTGCGGGAACGGCGCGAGGACCTGCCGGAAATGGTCGATTACTTCTTGTCCAAGCTGAATCTGGAGATGGGGAAAAAAGTGGTCGGTATCGCTCCCCAGGCCCTGGAAATCCTCATGAACTACTCCTGGCCGGGGAACGTCCGGGAGTTGCAAAACGTCATGGAGCGGATGATGATCCTTTCCAAGGGCAACCGGATCGAGGTCGAGGACCTGCCGAAGTACCTCATGGGTCCGCCGCACCGCCCCAACGGGGGCCTTTCCGACCCGTTTCCCGAAGGCGTCCCACTCGACGATTTCATGCGGGAACTGGAAAGCCGGGTCATCGTCCAGACGTTGAAGCAATGCCAGTTCAACAAGACGAAGGCCGCGAGCCTTCTGGGGCTGACCCGCTCCACTTTTCGTTACAAGCTCTCCAAGATATCGCCGGAAACTCTCGGTCCGCCGGCGAGCCGTCAATAGAGCAGATAGTCCCGGCGCGTCCTGCCGAACTCCGCGAGTTCCTCCCGCCAGGATTCCTCGATCTCCCGCAACGGCGTATCGCCGGGGATGTGGCGTTCGCGCAGGAGCGGGTTTCCGTAGAGCAGGTCGATGGCGGGACGGTCGCCGACAAACTCGTAAGGTTCCGCGCGCCACTGGAAATCCCGCGGGTACAACCGGGCAATGGCGCGCAATACGGCGACGCCCGTCAGGACGGGCTTGAACCGGCCCCGGTCCGTGACGTGCAGTTGGATTCCGCCGCAGACCTTGCCGGCCCATTTGTGGAACGTCGGTTTGAAATAGTGCGGGCGGAAATAAACGCCCGGCAGGTCCTCCTCCGCCAGCGCCCTGGTCAGCTCGCGCGGGTCGATGTACGGCGCGCCGGTTTGCTCGAACGGCAGGGCGGTGCCGCGCCCCTCCGAAAGCCCGGTCCCCTCCACGAGACACATCCCCGGGTAAACGGCGGCCGTAGCCAGCGTCGGCATGTTGGGCGACGGCGCCACCCAGAGGAGCGACGTCTCGTCGTGCCACAGGGACCGCGTCCAGCCGCGCATGGGGACCACGCTCAGGTCGCACCCGACGCCGAAATGACCGTTGAACAGCAGGGCCAGTTCCCCCGCCGTCATGCCATGGCGGTTGGGGAGCGGATATTGACCGACGAACGACCGCCAGGCCTCGCCCACCAGGTTGCCTTCCATGCGGTCGCCGCCGATGGGGTTGGGCCGGTCGCAGACGACCATGCGGATTCCGGCCTCCCGGCAGACGCGCATGCAGTTGGCCATCGTATAAACGAACGTGTAGTACCGGGAGCCGATGTCCTGGATGTCGAAAACCAGGGTGTCCAGCCCGGCCAGGATTTCCGGCTTGGGCGACAGCGACTCCGCTTCGTTTCCGTAGAGGCTGACGACCTCCAGCCCGGAGACCGGGTCTCTGCCGCCGCCCACGCCGACCATGTCCTGCTCGACCCCGTACAGGCCGTGTTCGGGGGCGAACAGTTTTTTCAGGACAAACTTCGGATGGGACCGGAAATGGACGATGGAATGCCGATGGTCGCCGGCGAGACTCGTGTGGTTGACCACGAGACCGACGGTTTTTCCCTTGATGTGCCGTTCGGGGTTGGCGAGGAGGTTGTCGAGTCCGGAAATCGTTCGGTTCACGTGTGCCTGGCGCGAGAGGATTTGATGTCGTAATTGATGATAAAGTCCGGTCCATCTATAGAGGCAAAACTCTGATACGCGCTCTATCTTCGTCAACGCCGATCAAAACGCCCGTTTCAAGTTCGCCGCGAAAGCGCGAAAGGACATTAAACGCTATGTGTTTTGATTTTTCGGGAGCCAAGTCTTGGAATCGCAGTTGAATAACGCTCGGGGAGTCGGCCCCGGTAGCGGCAAGTATGGCGCCGGTCGCCTGTCGCGGGTCAGGAGAATTTGTATCCCTTGGGGATCACGATGATATTGGATTCCTCGTCCACGTGGAAGCGTTTTTTATCGTCCTCCAGGTTGTAGCCGATGACGCACCCCTCGGGGATGGAGACTTCCTTGTCGATGATGGCCATGTTGATCTTGCAATTCCTGCCGACCGTCACGCGGTCCATGATGAGGGAATTGATGACCGCCGCGCCGCTGTGGATGAAGACGTCCTGGCCGATGACCGAGTCCTGGACGATGCCGCCGCTGATGATCGTGCCCTCGGAAACCAGGCTGTTGATGGCCTGGCCGCGCCGTCCGTCCTCGTTGAAGACGAACTTGGCGGGCGGACTGCCGGGCGTCGGGGCCTTGATGGGCCATCGCCGGTTGTAAAGGTTGAACGCGGGCTTGATGTTTCTCAAGTCCATGTTGGCTTCCCAGAAGGCCTGGATCGTGCCCACGTCCCGCCAATACCCGCTTTCCTCCGGCGACGAGCCGGGGATTTGATTGGAACGGAAATCGTAGGCGTACAGGCGGGCTTTCTCGAAAAGGGACGGCAGGATGTTCTTGCCGAAATCGTGCTCCGATCCCGCGTTCTTGGCGTCCTCGTACAAGATATTGACGAGAAAGTCGGCGTTGAACACGTAGTTGCCCATCGAGGCGTAAACTTCATGGGGTCTGCCCGGGATGGTCACGGGATTCTCCCTGGGTTTTTCCTGAAACCCGACGATCCGCGAATCCCCGTCCACCTGCAGGACCCCGAACGCGGAGGCTTCCTTGATGGGGACGGGATTGGCCGCCACGGTCGCGTCCGCCCGTTTCGCGACGTGCAAGTCGATCATCTGCCGGAGGTCCATCCGGTAGATGTGGTCGGCCCCGAAAATGGCGACGATGTCGTACCCCCTTCCCTCGATCAGGTTGATGTTCTGGAAGATGGCGTCGGCCGTGCCGCGGTACCAGGCTTCGCCGGTCCGTTTCTGGGCCGGGACCGGGAGGATGAAATGGTCCGGCAGGATCGAACCGAACCGCCATCCCTCATGCAGGTGTTCCGTCAACGACTGCGACTTGAACTGGGTGAGGACGTAAATGGAATAAATCTTGGAGTTGATGAAATTGCTCAACACGAAGTCGATCAGCCGGTATTTCCCGCCGAACGGGACCGCCGGTTTGGCGCGCTCCATGGTCAACGGGTAGAGCCGGCTCCCCTCGCCGCCCGCCATGATCATTCCCAGAACGTTCATCGCCGCCCTCGAAAGCAAGTTAAAAACGCGTATCGACCCTCTTTTTCAAAGAGGAAAGCGAGAGTTCCCCTTTGTCAAAATCCCCCCTCCGCCCCCCTTTGGCAAAGGGGGGCGGAGGGGGGATTTGAAATGTCGTCTGCCCACGCTCCCCGTAATGACCCCGAACAAGCTTACTTGGAGTAGTTCTTGCTTGCAATTCTTTTTGAGCGCGAGTAAGCGTCCGATTTCGGCGCCCTTTCCGACAAGTTGTGGAAATAATCCTCCAACAGCGGGAAATCCCCCTGCCATTTCACGCCGATCAGGTCTTCATGGACAAACCGGTCCAGGACGAACTGCCCCTTGACCCCGAAGGTCAAGGCGATGCCGTCGGCCAGCCAGAAGTTTTTCTGGACGCCGATCTCCCGGTAACGGTCGGCTTTGTACAAGGGATCGCCCTTGGCTGTCCTGAAATCCAGGTTGCCCCCCTCCCAAATCAAGTAATGGAATTCGGTATCGAGGACTTTCGCGAAGACCTTGTAAAGCATCCCGTCCTCGCGCGTCCTGGGGTCGGCGCTGTTTTCCGAGGGGTCGCGTTTGGCATAGATATAATGTATATCGAACCCCGCTTCGTCGAGGAACCAGAGTTTCCGTTGAAACTTCCTGGGCTGGATGGAATAGCCGGCGCCGAAGGCGTAGCTCAACTGGTTATCGGTGCCGCCGCCGGCGTTGCGCTGTCCGCCAAAATGGACCCAGTACACCTGCGCGTCGACCATGAACCCGGCGCCTTTGAGCTGGGTGTAATCGCCGATGGAGAATTTCTCGCGCCGGTCCGCGCGCTCCTTCTCCTCCCAGCTGATCCATAGGTCCTGCCGCGCGTTTTTAGAGTTTCCCATGAACTGGAACCCTTGTTCCACGGGATCGGTATATATCCGGTCGTCGTTGAAAATGGCGTCGAGCAAGGGGTGCTTTTGGTTGATGGTCCCGGCGACGATCCGCCAGCCCGGCTTGAGGTCATAGAGGAAGGAAATGACCGGGTCCGCGGTCTGGACTTTACCGTCCTCGCCGAAGGGGATGTTCAGAAGCGCCCCGGCGTCTATGAACATGTTCTCTTGAATGTTGTAACGAAAATACGGCTTTATGATATCGCCAATGTGGGTCTGGCCCTCGTTGACGGTATCGATATTGGTATGTTCGATGTTGTAGCCGAAAGTGTTGTTTTCCACTATGAAATCCAGGGATTTGGCGGTCGCCGAGCCCGCGGAAACCCCCAGGATTACAGTTAAAACCAATATATTCAATCGGTTGAACATCGAACGCCTCGGCGCTTTTGCACGCGCAAAAAAAAAGACGATAAAACCCGCCCCGCCTTGAAAGTTATAATTTATTGAATTTCAATATATTACCGATAAACCGGCGATCTGTCAAGGGATCGCGGTTTTAAACGATAGGAAAACCCGCGTAACCCAAAATAAACAAAGGCTTTTGTTTTTTAAAGGATTTAACGATTTTTCAGGGGAGGGGATCCCCAAGACCGGTTTACGGGAAGAGAAAAAAGAAAACCCCGGCCCGTCGTACGGGCCGGGGTTTCGCCAGATTGAGGCGATGCGCGAATTACATCATGCCGCCCATGCCGCCCATGCCGCCCATGCCGCCGCCGCCATGGCCGTGGCCAGGTTCAGGCTTTTCCTCCGGAATCTCGGTGATGAGCGCTTCCGTGGTCAGCAAGAGGGAAGAGATGCTGGAGGCGTTTTGCAGGGCCGTCCTCGCGACTTTCGCGGGGTCGATGATTCCCGCCTTGATCATATCGACATACTCGCCGTTGCGGGCGTCATAACCCATCGAACCCTTCAGGCCCTTGACTTTCTCCACGACGACCGTGCCTTCCTCGCCGGCGTTGGCCGCGATCTGCCGGATCGGCTCTTCCAGGGCCCGCCGGACGATCTTGACGCCGAGCAGATAATCATGCTCGCCGCTCAGTTTCTCCAGGGCGGGCAGGGCCCGCAGATAAGCGACCCCGCCGCCGGGGATGATGCCTTCCTCGACGGCCGCCCGGGTGGCGTGGAGGGCGTCCTCGACGCGGGCTTTCTTTTCCTTCATCTCCGTTTCGGTGGACGCGCCGACTTTAATGATGGCGACGCCGCCGACCAGTTTCGCCAACCGCTCCTGAAGCTTCTCGCGGTCGTAATCGGAGGTGGTCTCGTCGATCTGGTTGCGGATCTGCTTGACGCGGGCCTGGATATCCGCCGGTTTTCCCTTGCCGTCGACGATGGTGGAGTTCTCCTTGTCGATGGTGATTTTCTTGGCCCGGCCCAGGTCGTCCATGGTGATGTTTTCCAGCTTCACGCCGATGTCCTCGGTGATCACCTTGCCGCCGGTGAGGACCCCGATGTCATTGAGCATGTCCTTCCGGCGGTCGCCGAAGCCGGGGGCCTTGACCGAGCAAACGCTCAAGGTGCCGCGCAGTTTGTTGACCACCAGGGTCGCCAGGGCTTCGCCTTCGACTTCCTCGGCCACGATCAACAACGGCCTGCCGCTCTTGGCGATCTTTTCCAGCACCGGCAGGAGGTCCTTCATGTTGGAGATCTTTTTCTCGTGCAGGAGGATGTAGGCGTCGTCCAGGGAGCACTCCATCCTTTCCGCGTCCGTCACGAAATAGGGGGAGAGATAACCGCGGTCGAACTGCATGCCCTCGACGATCTCCAGGGAGGTGTCCATGCTCTTGGCCTCTTCCACCGTGATGACGCCGTCCTTGCCCACCTTGTCCATGGCCTCGGAAATGATATCGCCGATGGTGGTGTCCTGGTTGGCGGAAATCGTGCCGACCTGGGCGATTTCCTTCTTGTCCTTGGTGGGTTTCGCCTGCTTCTTGACTTCCGCGACCGCGGCGCTCACCGCGTCCTCGATCCCCTTCTTGATCTCCATGGGGTTGGCGCCCGCGGTGACGTTTTTCAACCCTTCGCGGTAGATGGCCTGGGCCAACACGGTCGCGGTGGTGGTCCCGTCGCCGGCGTTGTCGCTGGTCTTGCTGGCGACCTCGTTCACCATCTGCGCGCCCATGTTCTCGAACGGGTCCTTCAACTCGATTTCCTTGGCGACGGTCACGCCGTCCTTGGTGATCAAGGGGGAACCGAACTTCTTGTCGATCACCACGTTGCGGCCCTTGGGCCCCAGCGTGAGTTTCACCGTGTCGGCCAACTGGTTGACGCCCGATAGAATTTTGTGTCTCGCCTGCTCGTTATAAATAATTTGTTTTGCCATAAAAAAGAAACCTCCTTTTATTCAATTCGGATAGCTGATTCGTTTCTGGGTCGGGGTCAGGACTCAAGGACGCCGAGGATATCGTCTTCCCGCATCAACAAGTAGTCTTCGTTGTCGATCTTGATTTCGGTGCCGGCATACTTGCCGTACAAAACCTTGTCTCCAACCTTGAGTTCCGGCGGGGTGCGCGTGCCGTCTTCCTTGATTTTCCCCGCGCCAACGGCTTTGACGCGGCCTTCAATGGGTTTTTCCTTCGCGGAATCGGGAATAATGATGCCCCCCTTCCGCAACTCTTTCTCGGCGATGGGTTGAATCAAAATCCGGTCTTGAAGCGGACGAATTTTCATAATTGCTCCTTTCAAAAAAAATGGTACACTTTAACTTTAATTACACAACCGTTGGCCTGACAAAATCCAAAACAAAATCGTCGTATATTATTTTCCTTATTTTTCAATGGGTTAATTAAAAGATCGTCTTAAGAAATAAGGCGATTCGTGGCTGAGGAAAAAAATTAGCGCTCGTTGGCATCGAGCGCTAATACTATATGATCGGATGTTTAAAAAGCAAGCTCCTCTGAAAAAAAAAATCGATTTTTTCAAAATCACCCGCATTGACGGACGGAAGGCGCCGGTCAACGCTCACGAAACAAGCGAATAAAACATGGAAAAACAACCTATTAAAGAGTTGGAAGTGTTTATCAACCCGAACCCCGGCCGGGATTACGAAATTCACATGGAATGCCCGGAGTTCACCTGTTTGTGCCCCAGGACGGGACAACCGGATTTTGCCACGGTGGATATCGATTACATCCCGGACCGGTTGTGCATCGAACTCAAGTCGCTCAAGCTGTACCTGTGGTCTTACCGCAACGAAGGGGCCTTTCACGAGGCGGTGGTCAATAAAATCCTGGACGACCTGGCGGCCGCCTGCCAGCCCCGCCACATGCGGGTGGTGGGCGAGTTTTACGTCCGCGGCGGCATCTACACCACCGTGACGGCCGAATACGAAGGCAAAACCGGCAAATCCAGGAACAAAGGCAAACACGGGAAATAAAATCAAGGAAGCGCCTATGTGGGTCCGCGAAGGCGAATGCAACCAATGCGGGAAATGTTGCGAGACGGTCAACCTGACCGTGGCGCGCGACGTTGCCCTGCGGCAACACGGGAATGTCCAGGAGTTGGAAAGATACCTTTCCTTCCGGGGAATCCGGTTGGCCGGAGAGGACATCGAGAATAATTTCCTGTTTTATTCGCTGGACATCCCCTGCTCGCAACTGGCGCCGGACAAACGGTGCCTGTTGCACAACCGTCCCGAAAAGCCCTTCATTTGTCTGCGCTACCCGACGGCCAGGGACGATATCGAGGACTGCTCGTATACGTTCAAACAGTATGGAACAACGATACCTGGACCATGACAACGGCGTCCTTACCGACTCCTGGACGGGGCTGATGTGGCAGGAAAGTTACGCCTACGCCGAGACGGGAAGCTATATGAGCTGGCACGAGGCCAACGGTTACATCGCCCGGCTGAACCGGGATTCCCTGGGCGGACACTCGGACTGGCGCCTGCCCAGCAAACTGGAAATGCAGAGCCTCTACGAGCCTGATCACCCATTTCAATCCAAGGGGAAAACATATGCCCTGCATATCGACCCCGCGTTCGAAATCGGTTATGGCAGTTGTTTCTGGACGAGCAAGACGCGCCTTTCGGCGGCCCTGGGGTTCGAATTCGACGTGGGCGACATGCACTGGTATCCCCAGGCCAGCGTTTCCGCCACCGTACGCGGAGTGCGCCTGCGCATGGACCCGATGAAACTACTCCGGTTTTTCCCCGCGCCGAAACCGTGAACCGGACCGCGAGACAAACGATTTATGCGGGATGAAATCGACCCGGGCCAGGTCCAAAAAGAAAAAGCGAAGGCCAGGAAACTGCGCGCTTCGCAATGGTGGCGGAACAAACTGGCCGAGGGGGTCTGCCATTATTGCGGCGGGAAGTTCGACAAGGGCCAGTTGACCATGGACCACGTCGTGCCCTTGTCGCGCGGGGGGAAAAGCTCCAAGGGGAACGCCGTCGTCTGTTGCAAGGACTGCAACAACAAAAAGAAGTATCTCACCCCCGCCGAGCTCGTGATCCGCGACCACTTTAAAAAAGACGTTTTCTTTTGACCCCCCAAACGGAATTCGGGCCACCCATGAGAAAAGTAGAGTCCGGCATTTACGACAAGAACTATTTTTCGGAGACGGACGGGGCGGCCTATTTCGACAAAAACGAAGTGGCGCCTAAATTTTTTCACGCGGTCTGCTTGAGCGGCGCCGCCGCGGGCGACCGGGTCCTCGACCTGGGGTGCGGCCGGGGCGATTTGCTCATGGCGCTGTCCCCCACCAACGCCAAAGCCGTCGGCCTCGATTATTCCCAGGCCTCGCTCGCCATAACAAAGAAGACCCTTTCCCGTCTCGATCCGGAAAAGCGCGAAAATATACGCATGATCGGCGCGGACGCGGCGGCGCTGGGGTTATCCGCCAACCGGTTCGATTTCGTGTTCATGATCGACATCGTCGAGCACCTGTACCCCGAGCAACTCCTGGCCTGCTTCAGGGAGTGCAGGCGCGTCTTGAAAGACGAAGGCCAACTGATCGTCCACACCTCGCCGAACAAATTGTACAACGACGTCGGCTATCCCTATTGGGAACGGCCCATCAACCTCGTCCTCAACAAGCTGTTCGGGCAAAACCTGATGACCCGTCCGGCCCGCAACGAGATGGACAAGAAAGTCCACGTCAACGAGCAGACCCTCTGGACTCTGGAACATGGTCTGCGCTCCGCCGGGTTCCGCGCCAAAGTCTGGCTGGGCGGCGAATACGTCAAACCCGTCGCGAAGGAAACCCGGGGGATGCAGGCCCTCGAGGTCGCGCGGCAGGTCCTCTGCCACGCCTTCCCCCTGTCCTTGTTCCCGCCATTAAACTACCTGTTCAGCAACAACATCTGGGCGGTGGCGACCAAGGAGACCTGATCCTCGTCGGCTCCGGCCAGGATCCAATTTCAAGTCCACTGGGCGGAACATTTTTCCCGTACCGATCAAATCATACTCCCCCCAATCGCGCCTTCGCATACTTCCTTTTATTTCCTCCCAACCCAAGGAATTTAAATTGTTTCCCCTGTCCGAACCTTGTCTTAGTGACATATTATGGAGGGGTAGAGCGATTTAGCGGCGAACCTTGAGGGAGCGCTTCACATGCCAAAAAAGAAATCATCCATTGCGTTTTTTCTGTGCGTCCTGGTTCTAGCCTTTGCCGCCCCGGCCCATGCCGAAGGCAAAAAACCGGGGAAAACGGTTTTTGAAAAGGACGG
>JACQQK010000033.1 GCA_016207065.1 Nitrospinota bacterium | reverse complement strand
GATGTAGGCCTCCGCGTCCTCCTGGGTGCCCTCCTCGACGGTGAACACCACGCCCATGCCCAGGGCGGGCCGGACCTTTTCCTTGCGGGCCTTCAGCTTGAGGATGTTGTTCTCGATTTTTTCCAGCGGCACGCCGCGGACTTTCTGGAAGGTCTCCGGCGACCCGTCGATGGAAAACCGGATGATGCTCAGCGAGCTGTCGACGATCCGGCCGATCATCTTGTCCGTCAGCAGGGTGCCGTTGGTGTTCATGACGACATACTTGACGCCGGAGCGGACGGCGTAGTCGATCATCCGGAAGATGTCCTTGTGCAGGAGGGGTTCGCCCCAGTTGTGCATGCAGAGGTGTTCCAGGCCGGGGCTGTCGTCGATCACCTTCCTGAACAGGTCGAAGTCCATGAACCCCTCCGGGCGGTCCATGCCCTCGGTCACGAAACAGAACGTGCAACGGAGGTTGCAGGTGTTGGTGGGTTCGATGATGAGGGAGGTCAGCTTCTTGATTTCCATTATTCGATCACCTCGCGCACGACATAGTCGGGCCGCCCCTGGATTTGCAGATGGATCCTGCCGACGTATTCGCCCAGGATGCCGACGCACAGCAATTGGACGCCCGCGAAGAACGCGAATGCCGCCGACAGCAGGATGAAGCCCTCCACCAGGATGCCATGGACCACGCGCTGATAGGTCAGAAACGCCATCAACACGAAACCCGCGAGGGCGCCGAGAAATCCCAGGTAGGTGACGATGCGCAACGGGAAATGGGAGAACCCCGAAATCATGTCCCAGGCGAGCTTGATCAGCGCGGCGATACCGTACTTGGTTTTTCCTTTCGCCCGGGCGTCGTGCTCCACCTCGACTTCCGCCGTCGGGACCCCCAGCCAGCTCATCAAGACGGCCATGTACCGGGACCGGTCGCTACAGGCGTCGATCTTCTCGATCACGCTCCGGCGCATGGCCCGGAAGGAACTGAGATTCAGCCTGCCGTTCGGCCCCAGGATGAGCTGGCCGACCCACAGCAAAAATTTCGACCCGGCCACGCGCAACAACCCGTCCCGGCGTTTCCGGGGGACGGTGGTCACGAGGTCCACGTTATCTTTGAAGGCCTGAAGGAGTTTGGGGATTTCCTCGGGCGGGTGTTGCAGGTCCGAGTCCAGTTGGACGACCAGTCCGCCCTTGCTCAGGCGGAAACCGGCCAGGACCGCCGCCTGCTGTCCGAAGTTGCGGGTGAACCGGACGATGCGCACCGCCGGGTCGCAAACTTTGAATTGACGGAGCACATCGACCGAGTTGTCCCGGCTTCCGTCGTCCACGAACACCAATTCGTAGGACCTGCCCAGGTTGTCGCAAACCCGTTTCAAACGCGCATACAGCTCCTCGAGCGCCGGCCCCTCGTTGAATACCGGGATTACGATTGATAACTCAACCGGTTCGACCATGCGCTTGTCAGTTTAAGGAGCGACAAAAACTTCGCCGCCAGAAGCGATTTGGAATGGGTGGTCTTGAAAATGTGCCACGCGCGCCTGGGACTGAAATAGAACCGCCGGTAAGCCTGTTTCTGGAGGGCGACAAGCTCCTCGGGTTTCACCTGGCTGGCGTTGCTGTTGATGGCGTTGATGGAATAGTGCGAGAAGTTTTTGTTGGCCTCGTCGCCTTCCTCCAGGACCATGTTCCGCAACTCCGTGCCGGGATTGGGGATGACCAGCGAAAACAGGGCGGTGCTCAGGTCGAGTTCGCAGGCGAACCGGATCGTCTGCTCCATCTCCTCGCGCGTCTCGCCCGGAAAACCCAGCATGAAAAACCCGTTGACGCTGATGTTGGCCTGGGTGAGCTTGCTGACGACGTTTTTCAGGATCTTGATGTCCAGGCTCTTGGAGATCAGCCTCTGGATCCGCAAGGACCCGGACTCGATGCCCAGCGCCAGCCGGTATACGCCGGCGGCCCGCATCTTTTCCACCATCTCGTCGTCGATGTAATCGGCGCGGACGCCGTTCGGGAAGGAGATTTTCACGTCCATTCCGCGCTCGACGATCATGTCGAAAATCTTCTTCGCCCGTTTCATGTCGATATTGAACGAATCGTCCAGGATGTGGAACTCGTTCACGCCGTATGTGTCCTGCATGAACTTCATCTCCTCCAGGACCTTGTCCGCCGAGCGGTAGCGGATGTCCTTGCCGAAGATATCGTGGCAGTAAATGCAGGTGAACGGACAGCCCCTGGAAGTGACCAGCGGCATGAACCGCTTGGTCGCCGGGAGATATTCGTGCGAACACGCGAAGTTGAAATAACGGCTGGCGTCGACCAGATCGTATTCCTGGGTCAGCCAGTCGAGGTCCGCGATCTTTTCCCGCGGCAGGGTCTTGACGTACTCTCCGTTTTTCCGGTAGGCGATGCCTTTGACGGTCCCTGGGTCCGTCTTTTTTTCCAGGGCCTCGGCGAGTTCCACGATCGTCAGTTCGCCTTCCCCGATCACCATGTAGTCCACATTGGGGTCGTGCAAAATGTACTGTGGGTCGTGGGCGCAATGCGGGCCGCCGAAGATCACGGGGACGTCTTTTTTGATGGATTTGACTTGCCCGGCCAGGGCGAAGGCGAAATCGCTCTCGACGGTCATGAGGCCGATGCCCACCGCGTCCGGATTGAATTCGTGCAGGACGTTCCGCAGTTCGGCGTCGGGGTAGCTGGAAATCCTGAGATCGAGAATATGTATGGTATGGCCCGCGCG
>JACQQK010000190.1 GCA_016207065.1 Nitrospinota bacterium | reverse complement strand
TATGTCATTGAGACAAGGTTCGGACAGGGGAAAATCTTTGGGTTCGCGGGGTTACAAGGAAATAAGGGGAGGTAGGCGCATACGCGGTTCGCGGGAAGAATGCCCCGCCTCGGCGCCGCGACTTTCTTACCAAATCGCGACATTGAGAAGGACCAGGACCGGCAGGAGGAGCAGGCCGATAACGGTAAGGAATGCGTGCAGGACCGCGTCCCAGCGTTTGCTGATGGGGACGATGGTGATGAAGTAGGCGCAGATCAGATATTCCCAGATCGAATTGCCGGCATGGATGGCGTTGAGGACCAGAAAAAACGCCAGGCACAGCAGTACCGCCAGGTACAAGACGCCATGGATTCTCAGAAGGCTCGGTCCCCTCCTGACAAAACCCATATACGCTCCCAGGAAGGAGTTGACGATATGGAGCCCGACCGCTACCGCCACCCATTTCAAGGACGGCGACGCGCCGATTTGTTCCGCGACCGATATTGGCATGCGAAGTGGATTCGGAAATCCGCGGAAACACGCTCCGCGGGAATGACGTCAAAGTCCCCCTTTGGCAAAGGGGGATTCAGGGGGATTTGGAGTGAGGGGCGCTTGTAAAATCCCCTCAGCCCCCCTTTTCCAAAGGGGGGGGATAAATGGACTTGCTCATGGGACATGTCCATTCTATTCTGGACTCTCCCATATGTCGGGGACCAATCAAGCTCCGCGCGGAGTTTTCTTCCTCGCGAAATAATCCTCGATGGCGTCCGCCAGTGCCTCCACCGTGTACTCCTCCGGCATGACGTCCACTTTCAGACCTAGGGATTCCGCAGTCCTGGCGGTGATGGGGCCGATGCAGGCCATGGTTACGTTCTCCAGCAGGGGGCGGAGTTCGGGGCCCAGCAGGCTCAAAAAGTTTTTTACCGTCGAGGACGCCGTGAAGGCGACCGCGTCGACCGCCCCGTCGCGAAGCAGGTCCGCCAGTCTTTCGTCCAAGCGATCGGGCGGCAGGGTCTGGTAGGCCGGGACCACGTCCACGGCCGCTCCTAATTCCCGCAGGCGGTCGGGCAGGGTTTCGCGGGCCACCTCCGCGCGCGGGAGCAGGAACCGCTTGCCCGCCACGTTTTCCTTCCCCATGCTTTCCAAAAGCGATTCGGCGACGAATTTCTCCGGCACCTCGACCGCCCGTATGCCGAGGGCGCGCACCGCATCCCCCGTCTTGGGCCCGATGGCATAGAGGCGCACGCCTTTCAGTTCGCGGATGTCCTTGTCCCTGGCGTTCAAGCGCTCCATGAAATATTTGACGCCGTTGACGCTGGTGAAGATCGCGCCGCGGTATTGGTCCAGGCGGTCCAGCGCGGTATCGAGCGGTCCCCAATCGGACGGGGGAAAGGTCTGGATGACCGGGAAGGACAGCGGGTCCGCGCCCTTTTCCCTCAGGATCTCGACGAACGGTCCCGCCTGCTCCTCGGCGCGGGTGACGACCACGGTCTTGCCGAACAGCGGGAGCGACTCGAACCAGTCGACGTCCCGTTTCAGGTCCACCACCTCGCCGATGACGGTCAGCGCGGGCGGGCTGATTTTTTCCCGCAGGGCGATGTCCGCGATGGTCCTCAGCGTCCCCGTCCACGTCCTCTGTTTCGGCGTGGTCCCCCATTGGATCACCGCGACCGGGGTGTCGGGATTTTTGCCGTGCTTGACGAGGTTTTCCACGATCTGCGGCAGTTTGCGCGCCCCCATGAGGAAGACGAGCGTGCCGGAGCGCGTGGCGATTTTGTCCCAATCGATGCGGATGTCGTCCTTCCCCTTTTCATTGCTCCCGGTAATAATGGAGATGTTGGAGGCGAGGTCGCGGTGGGTCAGGGGGATGCCGGCGTAAGCCGAGACGCCCTCGGGCGAGGAGACGCCGGGGACCACGGCGAACGGTATCCCGGCCCGCTTGAGGGCCTGCGCCTCCTCGCCGCCCCGGCCGAAGATGAAGGGGTCGCCGCCTTTGAGGCGCGCCACGGTCTTGCCTTCCCGCGCCTTGCGGACGAGCAGGTCGTTGATCTCCTGCTGGGTCAGCGTGGCGTGTCCCGCCTTTTTCCCCGCGTAGACCAGTTCGGCCCCCGGCTTGGCGAAGCGCGTGAGGTTGGCGTTGGCCAGATGGTCGTAGACGATCACGTCGGCCCGTTCCAGCCAGGCCTTGCCTTTCAAGGTGAGGAGGCCTTCGTCTCCGGGCCCCGCCCCGACCAGAACGACTTTGCCCTTTTTCGATGAAGTCTCAGTCATTGGCGGAATGGATGACGTTGGAGATGGCGGCGAAATCCTCCAGCGACAGGGTTTCCCCCCGGCGGGCGAGGTCGATCCCCGCCAGGTGGATTTTATTGCGGTCGAGGTCGAACTGTTTTTCCCATGCCTTGAGGTTGTTCTTCAGCATCTTCCGTTTATGGAAGAACGCCGCGTGCACGATGCTGAAAAACGTTTTTTCGTCGTTGACCTCCACTTTCGGGCGGACCCGCGGGGTCGCCCGGATCACCGTGGAGTTGACCTTAGGCGGCGGGGAAAACGCGTTTTTCCCCACTTCCATCAGGCGCTCCACCTGGCAATGGTACTGGACGAAAACGCTCAGCGACCCGTAGGCCTTGCTCCCGGGCTCGGCGACGAGGCGGTCCGCCACCTCTTTTTGCAACATCAGCGTCATGTCGGAGATCCGCGCGCCGTAATGGACCAGGCGCTTCAGGATCGGCACGGCGGCATAGTAGGGAAGGTTGGAAACCACCTTGAAGCGCGGCCCGAGGGAGCTGTAATCGAACTTCAAGGCGTCGGCCTGCAACAGGCGGAACCCGGGATTGGAGCCGAACCGTTTCGTCAATTCGGCGCACAGCCGGGGGTCGATCTCGATGGCCGTCAACGCGCCGGACCTCTCGATCAGTCCTCCCGTCAGAACGCCCTTGCCTGGCCCGATTTCCAGGACCGGCTCGCCGGGCGAAATGCCGGCGAGTTCCAGGATTCGGCGGGCGGCGTTCAAGTCGACCAGGAAATTTTGCCCCAGGGGACGTTTTTTCATTTGTGGACGAGGCTGGATTTTACGAACGTCGCGGCGGCCTTGACGGCTTCCATCAGGCTTTCCGCGGAGGCGACCCCCTTGCCCGCGATGTCGTAGGCCGTGCCGTGGTCCACGGAGACGCGGATGATGGGCAGGCCCAGGGTAACGTTGACGGCGTGCCCCATGGATTCCATTTTAATGGGGATCATCCCCTGGTCGTGATACATGGCGACGACCGCGTCGTATTCCCCCGACCGGGCGCGCGCGAACAGGGCGTCGGCGGAGAAGGGGCCGGATACGTTCGCGCCTTCCTGGCGCGCGTCCTCGATGGCCGGGACGATGATGTCCGCCTCCTCCTCTCCGAAGATCCCGCCGTCGCCGCAGTGCGGGTTGAGCCCGGCGACGGCGATCCGGGGGTTTTCATCGACATGGCGCTCCAGCCACCGGTGCGTCACGAGGAGGGTCCGGAGGACCTTCTCGCGCGTGAGATGCGTTTTGACGTCCTTTAACGCGATGTGCGTGGTGGCCAGCACGACGCGGAGCTTACTGCCCGCCAACATGAGGGCGAAGTCCCCGGCGCCGGTGTATTCGGCCAGGAGCTCCGTATGGCCGGGATACCGGTGGCCGGCGAGGTGGATGGCTTCCTTGTTGATCGGGGCGGTGACCATGGCGTCGACCCGGCGTTGCAGGGCGAGGTCCGCCGCGGCGCGGATGTATTCCACGGCGGCGTTTCCGCCCTCCGCGCTCGGCCTGCCCGGCGCGAGATTTTCCGGGACGTTCCGGAGGTCGATGACGTCCATCGCGGCGTCCTCGAAACGGGCGTCCTCCAGCTTCGCGACGGCCCGCACGGAGACGCCGGGCGCATAACGGCTGACAGCGGTCTTCATCAGACGGGCGTCGCCGACGACGGCCGCCCGGCAGGTCCTCCGCAGGTTTTCGTTGGCAAAAGCCTTGGCGACGATTTCGGGACCGATGCCGGCAGGGTCCCCCATCGTCACGGCAATACAGGGATGGCGTTCCAAGTTCTGGGTTCCTTATGGTGGTTTGCGGGCCGCCCGCCGGTCCGGCGGCGGCCCTTGTTCAGCGAGCGGTGGATTCCGCGGATCAGCCTCTGATTTTTTGAATGGTGGCGCGGGGTTTGGCCGTGTCGATCCTGGGGCTGGCGGCCCGGATCTCGGGGCTCACGTTGTCTTCGTATTCCTTGAAGTTTTCGATGAATTGCGCCGCCAGGTCCCGGGCCTTTTCGTCGTAGGCCTCCGGGTTCTTCCAGGTGTTCCGGGGGGTGAGCAATTCCCTCGGCACGTCCCGGACCTCCTCCGGCACGTGCAGGCCGAAGATGGGGTCGGCGACGGTCGCCGCCTCCTCCAGTTCCCCGGAGAGTATGGCGTTGATCATGGCGCGGGTGTGCGCGATCTCGATTCTTTTGCCCACGCCGTAGGGTCCGCCGGTCCAGCCGGTGTTGACCAGCCAGCAATGGACGTTGTGCCGGGCGATTTTTTCGCCCAGCATGTTGGCGTAGACCGAGGGGTGCAAGGCCATGAACGGCGCGCCGAAACAGGTGCTGAACGTCGCCGTCGGCTCCCGGCTCATGCCCCTTTCGGTGCCCGCGACCTTGGCGGTGTACCCGGAAATGAAATGGTACATGGCCTGGTCGGCCGTCAACTTGGAAACCGGCGGCATGACGCCGAAAGCGTCGCACGTCAGCATGATCACGTTTTTGGGATGCGATCCCATGCCGGAAAGCACCGCGTTGTCGATGTGGGTGATCGGGTACGCGGCGCGGGTATTCTCGGTCAGGCTCGGGTCGTCGAGGTCGAGCCGGCGCGTTTCCGGGTCGATGACCACGTTCTCGATGATGGTGCCGAAGCGGCGGGTGCATTCATAGATCTGGGGCTCGGCCTTTTGAGACAGGCGGATGACCTTGGCGTAACAACCGCCCTCGAAGTTGAACACCCCGTCGTCGCTCCAGCCGTGCTCGTCGTCGCCGATCAGTTCGCGTCTCGGGTCGGCGGAGAGCGTGGTCTTGCCCGTCCCGGACAACCCGAAAAAGACCGCCGTGTCGTGATCGGTCCCGATGTTGGCCGAGCAATGCATGGACAGCACTTTGTCCTTATGGGGCAAAAGGTAATTCATGATGGTGAACACGGCCTTCTTGATCTCCCCCGCGTAGCTGGTCCCGCCGATCAAAACCAGTTGTTTGGCGAAATCCACGATGACGAAGACTTCGGAGTTGGTGCCGTCGATGGCGGGCGTCGCCTTGAACCCCGGGACGTCGATGATGGTGAAGGAGGGTTCGTGGGTTTCGAGTTTGGTCCGGTCCTTGATCTGCAGGAACAGGTTCCGGGCAAACAGGCTGTGCCACGCCAGTTCGGTGATCACCCGGATATGGAGATGGTGTTTGGGGTCGGCGCCGGCGGAGCAGTCCTGGACGTAAAGGTTCTTGCCCTGGATGTAAGCCATCAGTCGCGCGAACAGGGCGTCGAACTTGTCGACCGGAAACGGCCGGTTGACCTTGCCCCACCAGATGTTTTCCTGGCTGGAAGGTTCCTTGACGATGAATTTGTCGTTGGGCGACCGGCCGGTGTGTTGTCCGGTCTTCACCACCACCGGACCGAGGTGGGATATGATACCCTCGTTGTTTCTGATGATGTGTTCGTAAAGCTCCGGGGTGGACAGGTTCCACATGATTTGATTAACGTTTCTTATGCCGTGGTGCTCCATGCTGATTTTATGCTTCAGGCCTTTCGTTGGCATCGGAATGTCTCCCTGGCGATATGATATTTTGTCCGTCCAAGTTTTATATAATAAAGATAGGCCCCTTGGGGCGGTATTTCCAGTTATTTATTGAGCGCTGAAGGGTAAATATTGGTAGAATGCGATGGGCCTATGTTAACACATAACCATATGATATCAAAGATATTTGCCCCAATCCGCGAGAAGCCCCGGCGGGCCGGTTGCCGCGTCCCGCGGGCCGGTTTTAACCGCTGTTTGGAGCGCGAAACAAAATGAACCATTTGGCTCGACACTCAAATTCTATGATGTCGCCCTGAGCTTGTCGAAGGGCATTGGTCATGCTTCGACTGGCTCAGCATGACATATACAAAGGTCTCCCTTCAAGGGGGAGGGAATGATGGGGAATTGCATTTTGTTATCGCTCCTAGGAAACCATGAATCTATTCAAGCCGAAAACGAATAATCCCCCAAGCCCTCAATTGCTGGAACGGGTCGCCACCAAGTACAACGACATCATGGCGATCCAGAACGGCAGGTTCCGCGAGATCTGGTTTGTCCGCGGCAAGGACTTTTTCCTGCAAAGCCGGATCGACGCGGAGGACCCGACCTCGCTGGTCCTCGTCTATTCCCGGATGATGATGGCCGGCTTGTTCTTTCAGCCCGCGCCCCGGCGAATCCTGATGATCGGGCTGGGCGGGTCCGCCGTCTCCAACTGTTTTCAGAAATGGTGTCCCGATACCGTTCTCGACGTGGTCGAGATCGACCGGGAGATCATCGAGATCGCCAGGAAATATTTCTTCCTGCGCGAATCGGAGCGTTGCCGGGTGCACGAGGAGGACGGAAGGATATTCGTCAAGAACATGCAGGGCAAGGCCGAATACGACCTGGTCTTTCTGGACGCCTTCAAAAGCGGCTCCATCCCTTATCACCTGAAGACCTCGGAGTTTTACCGGGAGATTGCAAACCTTCTGTCCCCAGGGGGCGCGATTTCCTCCAACCTCTACGGCAAAAGCAACGTCCTGAAGCCGCGCGATTTGAAAACGTTCTCCGCCGTGTTCAAGCAAATCTACGTCTTCGAGGACCCCGAGGAAATCGCGACGGTCCTGCACGCCACCCACCAGGACCGGAGAAGCTCGCCCGAGGAGATGCAACGCGCCGCCGACGAACTGGTCAAGGCCGGACGCATTCCCCCCTACATGCGCGACGTGCCTGCCATGCAATGTCCCGGCAAGTTCGAGAAAAGAGACGCGACGGAGTTTTACGACGATTTCCCCAAGGACAAGTTTTTCCAGGCCGTCGATAAAAACAACGTCAACATGACCCTCTCCCGCCCCTATCCCATCAAAAGTAGCGGGTGAACCCCTTTTTGGCGCCACGGTTGCAAAAATTGAGAAGAGACGTATATTATAGCAATCATTATGATCATAATGGTTAGAAGGAAAGGGGGTCTGGAATGATAAAGAAGATTTCTGCGGTTAAAATCCGGCAGAATCTGGGGCAGGTGATGAACGAGGTGACTATCAAAGGCGACGACTATATCGTTGAACGCGCGGGAAAACCCCTGGTGGCCATCGTTTCCATGACGAAATACCGGCATCTTCAAGAAGCGCGAAGCGAATTTTTCGGGACTGTCAAGGAAATTAGAAAGCGGGCCGGGGCAAAAGGGGCAAAAGCGGCGGCGGAGGCGATTCGCGAGGCATCGCTGGCGGCGAAAAAACAGGAAACCAAAACCCGGCTCCGATGATTCGAGCCGTTCTCGACGCCAACCAGTTTGTCAGCGCTCTTCTAAAACCCGTTTCCCATCCAGCCCGGATTCTGGACCTTGCGGAGGAAGGCAAGGTGGAACTGCTGGTTTCCAACGGCATTCTTTCCGAAATCAGGAGAGTTTTACTCTATCCTAAGCTCGTGAAGGTCCATGGTTTATCCGCAAAACAGATCGACGCGTTTTTAGAAAGTTTTTGGAAGATCGCTACGGTGACGCCGGGAAAATTAAGAGTCCAAGCCGTCGAGAAAGACCCTACCGACAACAAATATATCGAATGCGCCCTGGAAGGCGAGGCGGATTATATCGTTTCCGGAGACCGCCATTTACTGGACCTGAAAACCTTCCAGGGGATAAAGATCGTCAACCCCGCCGCCTTTTTGCGTAACGTGGATGAGGGGCAAGCTTTAGAATGAAAAAAATGCATGTTGCTGAAAAAGTACGGCCGCCCAATTCATTGGACGGCCTTTTTTTGGGGAGAAAGGAGGGGTTATGAAATATTTTAAAAACTTGATTGCGATCCTGACATTGCTGGCATTGGCGGCCGGCGCGACCGGGTGCGCTGAAGAGGCCCCCGCCGAAAAGCAGAAAGTCGATCCAAACCGGGTAACGCCGTGGAGCAAGGGGCTGAGGCGCTGACGTCGAGCCTGGGAAAAACAGGCGGTTGGTCCTGCTCCTAAAAGGAGAGAGGTTGGTGGTCGCCTCATTCTGTCCAAGGGGGAAGATTTGAATTGACTTGAAAATTTGCTTTTTTACGACAAGACCGCTTGCGCCGGGGATTTTGCTTTGGCGCGGTTGCACGGATGGAAAAACTTTGGAGCGCTACGCGTCCCCGCGTTGCCTCGGCCCAAAGGGCCGACTTCCGCCTTCGGCGGATGCAAAGCCGGGAGGCTTTGCACTCCATAAAAACCATCCCACATGCTCGAACCGTGTTTCGCGGTCCGGCTTCTATTTCCTGGTCCCGGTGATCACGCCGGTGGGAATGGCGTCGATGAGGCGGCCTTGATCGGTCATGATGGACTCTCCTTGTTAAGGTTTGGCGACCTCCGGGATTATAAACGATCCCGGAAGGAGAATCCTCGGCGATTGGGGTCGCCTCTCGACCGCCGACTGTCCAATCGTCTCGCGCTAAGTACATATAAGGGGCGGTGATGGCACAGGATTTTTTCATGCAATATCCTGATTGCTAATGAAGGAAATTCGAATTTTGAGGATTTGATGTTGGCCATATTCTTTGTTTTCGCGGTTGTGCTTTATTTCTTTCTGGCGGTCATTATAACTTCACAAGTGGTACGTTCCAGAAAAACGGCTCGAGGCAAGCGTACTGCTTTCCTTTTGTGTCTTTTGATTTTCATCCTCATCCCTACTTGGGATATTCCGCTT
>JACQQK010000188.1 GCA_016207065.1 Nitrospinota bacterium | reverse complement strand
TTTTTGCCCGCGCTGATGATGGTCTCGACGGTATAGGTGAAATCGGAAACCACGTTCAACTGCATGGCGGCTTCGCGGGAATAGGCGCGGAAACCGCTGGTGGCGTCCGGGACGTTCGTGCCCGAGACCTGCCGCACCACCCAACTGCCGAATTTCTGCAAAAAAATCTTGAGTCCCGAAAAGTGGCCAATGGTTTCGACCCGGCGGTCGCCGACGACGATATCGGCTTTCTTTTCGAGGATCGGCTGGATGAGCTTGGGGATGTCGCCGCCGAAATACTGGTTGTCGGCGTCGGTATTGACGATGATGTCCGCGCCCAGTTTCAAGGCATGGTTGATTCCGGCGATGAACGCCTTGGCCAGGCCCTTGTTGTTGGTCAATTTAAGAATATGGTCGACACGGTGTTGCCGGGCGACCTCCAGCGTCCGGTCGGCGCTCCCGTCGTCGATGACCAGGATTTCGACGCTATCGATTCCGTCGATTTTCTTGGGCAAATCCTTCAATGTGACGGGGAGGGTCTCTTCTTCGTTCAGGCAGGGGATTTGGACGATCAGTTTCATCGAGGTTATCGCGGGGAATGAGGAGTTTCGTCTTTCTCCAACCGGTAAACGGTTATTTCGCCCATCGGCAAAGGCCGAAATTTATGGATTTGGATTTCATAAGCGTTGTTGACGCGGTCGACGGGCGAGGGCAAAACGAACTTTTGGTAAGGTCCGGAACGAACGATTTCCCTCAATCGGGCCTCGAGACTGGAGCGCGGCGGTTCGTTTCCTTCGATCGAGATATTGCCGCTTCTCAGCACGATCCAATCCGGCCGGCTTTTCGAGGAGATCTCGTTTTTGTCGATAAGTTTCATCCCGGTATAATAACCCAAGGACGCGCCTTCGTTGCTAATATAGCATGTTTCCCCCGGTTTGCCGCGGGTCTTGAGGAACTCCAGGACCGCGTCCAGCGGTCCCGAATAAGGATGCGTCATCTCGTAAAGATATTTATAAAGCAGGGAGGAGATTGCCGCTTCGCGCATGAATGTCCCATACGTGCCTTCCAAGTATATACTTTTCTCAAACCAGACTGCGTTTTTTTCGATAAGGGGTTTTATGGGCAAAAGAGGCCCGACATGCAGGAGGTTGGTTGCGATAAGAGTCAGGACCAACGGCGTTTTGGCCTTCGGGCCATAGGGGATTCCCTCGACGATCAGTATCGCCAACAATATAAAAAGCGGCGGGAAACAGGCGTCGATGTAAAATTGGGACGGGATGGGGTGCAGTGTTGCGACTAAAATGACCGATGTGGCGCAAGATAAAAGGAGATGGATCTGGTTTCCATGGATCGCCATTGGTTTGAAAAACAGGATGGGCGCTAAAAGGAAAGGAAAAACGTAGTTGTTCAATTGAAAAGAAAACGAGAGAAGATGCTTCGGGTATTTCCAGGCGGAGTTGTCGACCATTTCGCTGGCTTCCCGGAAATAATCATAGATACGCGAAAAGACCGGGGATATAAAAACGATCCAAGGCGCGGTTATCAGCGCGATGACTATGAAACTGAACAGGGCCGTTTTAAAATTTTCCTTTGACACAAGATTCCGCGAGAGGATCAAATGAAAAAATATCCCCAGGGAGGTTGAAACCGATTCGACGTACATTGAATGAAAAAAAAGAAAGGCGGTCAGGATAAATGGGAATGGGCGCCATTTTTTTTCGTCGAACAGGCCGACATAGAGGTACAACATCAAAATGGAGAACAGGACGGGAAGGGCGAAATATCTTGCCGCGCGAAACAGGACCAGGGCGGGCACGGAGGACGCCAAAAACAGCGAAGCGAGAAAAGCGATCGACTTTTTCCCCGTAAGTTTCAAGGCCAGGAGGTATAGAGCGCATACCGAAAAAAAACCGGCAAGGGCAAATGGAAGCCTTGCCGCCAGCGTGGTTTTCCCAAGCAAAAAAATGGACGCCGCCTGGAGATAATAAGGAAACCATGTCCGGTAAACGAACAACCCATTGTATACGTCCGCGAAATCCATGACACGGTTGACGCCGTCGGAATGATTTGGCAACCCATACTTCAATAGGGTCGTCGAAACGAACGTGTCCAATCCTTCGTCGACTTGCAGGGCGTTGTCCCCCAGGCCGGTAAAAATCATGAATGCGGCGTAAGGGATTAGAAAAAATAGAGGCGTGTGGGATTTGAACGGGTTTTTGAGGAAAGACACGGAAGAGTATAGGTTTATTGGTCGGGCCGGAGTCGAATACCGAGGCCGAGTATACTCCAAGACATCAAGGAGATAAAGCCCAAATTCCCTTGACCCATCGACCCCGCTAAAAGCGCCGGATCGATTTTCGGAAAAGAGCGGTTGAGGATATGGTACTATTGCAAAAAAGAGTTACTCCCTTGATCTTGGCAAGGTTAGATCGATAAACTTTTAGCCTCATGAATTTTCCTATCCCCGATTTGTCGGTCGTGGTTTTATGTTATCGGAGCGCCGACACCATCGCTTCTTTTGTCGAGTCTCTCTCGGTTTCCTTGGACCGCGACGCACCCAACTGGGAACTGGTCCTCGTCGGGAACTATTTTGAAAATTCCGGCGATCGGACCCCGCAAGTGGTGACGGACCTCGCAAAAACGGATCCTCGGATCCAGGCGGTCGCCTTGGTTAAGCAAGGGATGATGGGGTGGGACTTAAAATCGGGTCTGAGGGCGGCCAGGGGACGGTTTTTAACGTTCATCGACGGCGACGGTCAGATGCCTTACGAGGATGTGATCCGATGTTATAAGAAATTAAAGGGCGAAAACCTGGATCTGGTAAAAACGTTCAGGTTCAAAAGGAGCGACGGTTTTTACAGGGTTTGCATTTCCGCCATTTATAATTTTTTGTTCAAACTGTTGTTCCCCGGCCTGAAAAGCGTGGACATCAATTCCAAACCCAAGATTTTCAAGCGGGAGGTTTATGAAAAAATGGATTTGACGTCTGACGGTTGGTTTATCGACGCGGAGATCATGATTCAAGCGCGGCGTCTGCATTTAAAGATCGGAGAAGTCCCAACGGTTTTTTACGGCATCGATTCTCGACCTTCCTTTATAAAACCTTTGGCTCTATTAGAATTCCTGGGTAATTTGATTTATTACCGCATCCTGGAATTCGTTCGCCATTTTAGGGATGAAAAAAAGAAATAAGGCGTTGGTGTAGATGAAAGCTCTTGTGACGGGAGCCTCCGGCGGTTTGGGAAACAGTCTGTTGCGCCGCATGGTTGGCCGCGAAGGGCTTGAGGTCAGGGCCTTGGCCCACCGGTCGTCCATCGTCATGGAGGGTTGTGAAATCGTCCGGGGGGATTTGCGCGACCGGGTCTCTCTGCTTGAAGCGGTCAAGGGCGTGGATACGGTTGTGCATCTTGCGGCCTTGACCCATACCAACCGCCAGGAAGATTACTTTATTGTAAATGCCGAAGGGACAAAAAACCTGGTTGACGCGAGTTTGGCGAGCGGCGTTAGGCGCTTTATGTATGTCAGTTCGCTGGCGGCGCAACCGGGCGGGGGAAGTTATTCCGAAAGCAAGCTGATGGCCGAAGGCATGGTCAAAAGTTCCGGATTGAAATGGATCGTTTTTCGCCCGGCGGAGGTTTATGGAGTCGGTTCCGGCGACGCCGTCAACAAGTTGGTCGGATGGGTGAGGGATTTCAAAGTTGTCCCGGTGGCCGGGGATGGAAGTTATACTTTGAGTCCCGCGTTTATTGACGACGTGGTTTCGGCGATGATCGTTGCGGTGGAGAATGCGGCCTTGGAAAATACGGCGTTTACGCTGGCCGGTCCCGAACCGATGACTTATATCCAACTGGTGGATCGGATCGGCCGTTTTCTGGGCGTTGACCGTTATAAAATCCGCGTTCCCATCCTGGCGATGAAACTGGCGGCGGAGGTCCTTTTTCTGATGGGAAGGGACTTTTTGGTCCGCGATCAAATCCCCCGGCTCTTGTGCGGAAAAGACTACGATATCGAACTGGCCGTCCGGTTATTGAATTACCGGCCGCGCAAATTGGAAGAGGGGTTGCGCCAATGCGTTTCCCCGTGATCCAGATGGGCGGGGTTTGGCCTGCCGTTTCGCTTAACGGGAAACATCAAGGGTTTGGGGGATTCTCTCCCACCACGACGTACTGGGCCCCCAAAGGAAGCCATTCCAGGAAGCGCTCCGCGGACGCGAATACGCTCAGGAATTTCGGGAAAAACGCGGTGAAGATAACTTCCACCCTCGAAAACCCGGCCTCGTAAAATAAATCCGCCATTTGTTTTGACGGTATCAAAACCGCGTCCTTGTCGAATGGGCAATCCGTCACTATTTTCCGGGTGAAGGGATTGATCGGGTTGTGTTCCCAAATAATCATTTTCCCCGATGGGGCCAGGCTTTTTTTCAGGCCGCAAACGATTCTCTTGTGGTCCTTGTGGGGGATGTGGTGGTACACGCCGGACGAGAAAATGATATCGTAGGGCCGTATTTTCCATTCCTCGGAACTCACCGCGCAAAACGTTCCTTTCGCCCCGTACTGGGTCTTGGCGGTTTCTATCATTTCGCCGGAAGGGTCCACCCCGAAGTAGCGCGCCTTGGGAAAATATCGATTAAACTCCAGGCAAAGGTTTCCGGACCCGCATCCATAATCCAGAAAATCGATGGGCGACTTCCGTTCCATCGGGTTCAGTTGCGCCAGTTTTTTCAGTTTTGCCCGGACAAAGTGGAACGTGTCGTACCCGGAGATTTTGAGCGATTCCTCCAGGACGGCGTTGTAGTTTTTTGAATACCGGTCGAACTCCTGCCCCATGGTCTGGCCTCAAAAAGAACGATAAATGTCGATGTATCGTTGAATGACGTTATGCCAGTCGAAATGTTTTCTGGACAGTTCCCGGATGTTCCGTCCCATGGACGCCCGCGCGGCGGGGTCGGAAAGCGATATCAACCGGTCTGAAATTTCCCTTGGATTGTCACCGACCGTAAAACCGGTTTCTCCGTCCTGGACCAATTCGCGGGCCACGCCCACTTTCGTGGCGACGACGGGAAGGCCGTAGGAGGCGGCTTCCAGGAGGGGTTGGCCGAAATTCTCGTAAAGCGACGGGTAAACGAAAACGTCGGCGTTTCCGTAACAAGACCGCAGTTCCTCCGGCTTCTTGGTCCCGGTAAATGTTACGCGGTCCGCGATGCCCAAATCGGCGGCAAGATTTTTCAATTCCCGCATATACCCGCCTTTGGAAAGGCTCGCCGTTTTTTCCTCGCCTCCCACGATGGAGATTTGGTACGGAATTTTCAGTTCCTTCGCGGCCTGGAGCAGGAGCTCGACCCGGCGGACCCGGGCCAGACGGCCCACGAACAGGATCCTTAAAGGCGAACCGCCCGGCCGCCCGGGCGGCGCGGTCTCCTCCGGGACATCTATCCCCATGGGGATGATGTGCAGTTTTTCCCGGTCGATCCCGAATGCGACGGCGTCTTCGTACTCGAACCGCGAGGATACCACCACGGCGTCGGCTCTTCTAGCCGACAGTTTCAACGTCAAACCGTCGTAGACTTTGTACGGGACTTGGTGGAGTCCGGGAGAAAGGTACTTCTTGAAGCCCAACAACGAGCCGTGGGCGTTCAGGACGAACGGTTTTCCCTTCAATTTGGAAAAAAAAAACCGCAGTCGGTTTGAAAGTTGCGATAGTTGTGGCTGTGAACGATGTCAAAGTCTTTCAGGTCGCCGGCTGTAAGGAGTTTGACCATTCCCAGGCTGACGCAATAGCGCATGACCTGGAACTGGGACGTCGTGCGGATGACCCGGACGCGGTCGATTTTATCGCGCGGTGGCAACGAGGCGGATACGTCGCAATAGGTGGTCAACACGGGGGAATGGATTCCCCGTTCCTCGAGGCGGTTGGAGATTTGAAAAGCCTGGTTGGCGGGCCCGCAGATATAAGGGAGAAACGTTTCGATGGTCCTCAGGACGTTCAAAGTTTTTCCAGGTTGGCCGCGCCTTCCTTGAGGGGCTGTTTGCCGAGGAGGGACTCGAGCTCGGTTTTCTGGCGGTACAGGATGCCGACATGCTGGGTCAGGCGCCGGACTTGGTTGGTCAGGGCCGATATCCGGATGGAAAAGTGCAGGCAGATGACCACCAGAAAAAGCAGTCCGAAGAAAAACAACGTCGAGGTGAACAAGGTGGCGCCGACGAGGTCCGAGATCCATATCAAGAGATCGTCGAATACCGAAAAGATCAACATGATGGTCCCGGTGACCAGCCAACCCATCGAGTATTCCTCGTTGAGGTGGCGGCGGCGGACCAGCTCGAAAACGTAAGCCACCAGGATGACGCAGATGAAGATGGAAATTATTTTAATCCGCGGCGGCATGATTATTTTCTCCCGGGTTTCTGACGTAACAACGTGATGATTATGGACAGAAACATTTTGAAAACGTAGTAGATCGTCTTGTGGCCCCGGTGCATGGATTTGTTGTCTACGTTGGGGCGCATGACGACTGGTAATTCCCGGATCTTGTACCCGAAACGGTGCAGAAGGATGATGAAGTCGGCGTCGGGATAATCGGGAGGATAGAAGTCGCTGGCCATGAACTTGATCGCGTCTCCTTTTATCGCCTGGAAGCCGGAGGTTGGGTCGGTGACTTTCTGGCCGATCAGGATGGACGCCAGCTTGCCGAATATGAAAATGCCGATTTTCCGCGCCAGGGACGTTTTATAAATACGATTCTCCAGGAAACGGGAACCGATCACCACGTCAACATCTTCCTGTTGGGCTTCTTGCAGGAGGCATTTGATGGACGAGGAACTGTGTTGCCGGTCTCCGTCCATTTGCACCACGACCGTATAATTATTCTGGCTGGCGTATATGAAACCGGTCTGCAGGGCCACCCCGTAACCCGAATTGTAGGGGAGCGAAATCACCTGGGCCCCATGTTCCTCGGCGATCCGGGGGGTGGCGTCCGACGAGCCGTCGTTGATCACCAGGACGGGGACGCCGGGCAACTCCTGATGGATTTCGTCCAGCACCGTCCCGATATTTTTCGCTTCGTTGAAAGCGGGAATGACGATCAAGGTGTTTTGGTAACACACGGGCGAAGAGGAGCGAACTGGAGGCGCCAAGGTTTCGTGAGAGGCCGCAGTCATGGTTTGTGGTCCCGGCAAGGTAAAACAGGTTATGAATTTTTTTCCCAGGGCGCGGACAGCTTCGATGGGGCAAGAGGGTTTTGAACGGACTCAAGAGTCATTGCTTCGCGCCGTCCTCTAGTGGCCGGTTTTCCAGATTCCTTCCGAATTTCCTGAAGCTTACCATTTTTTTTAGGCAATCTTCAAACCTTAATGTTTCTTTATATATAATTGAACGGCGTTTGCGGCTCAAAACTTGAGCTATAAAACAAGGCATTCTACAGCAAAACGAGCCTCCCTGTAAACAGAACGATTGTGACCGGGAAACCTATGTTTTTACAGGGGAAATACCGGCGGAAAATCGAATGATACGTTAGTTAATGGCTGGTTGGGTTTGTTGCTAAGGTGTTCATGGTTAAAGATGGTTGGACAGTGGGCGGGGAAAAGGGTTACCGGAAATCCGCCGGGAAAACCTCGGGGTTTTTCTTGTGCGCCGCTTCCAGTATCCGCCGGGCGGATTGTAAGGATATTTTTCGGCCAATTCATTCGAAATGTGTTGGTCGTTCCCGTAATCTCCCGTCGCTCTCGATTCCACCAGGGATGAAAATTTTTTGCCCAGTTCGACGGCCAGCGTCCCGTTCTTACCAAATCGCGGTGTACGGCGCTATCGACGGCGGAGCGTTTCTTGAGAGATTTCCCCTCAAGGGCGAGTAATGCGGAGACGGCGTTGAATGCGGCGTAGTAAGCTCGCGAGGCGGCTCCGTCCGGATCGGGGGGAATCAACAGGTTGGCGGAATGAAGGGCTGTTATCGCGCGTTCCCAAAATACCCTCGCCGTTTCCATCAAAGCAAAACGCCTTCCTCTTTGACGTTGCGATAAAACGGGAATTCGCCTCTTTCATACACCGCGATGTCCGCGGGGCGAACGGAAACGATACGGTCCACTTCCAGTTGTATCGGATAGATCGCGTCGATAATGGTTTGTATTTCATCCCCAAAAACAACGGGTCCGGCCAGCAGTACCAACAAATCGATATCGCTGTCCTCCCTGGCGTCGCCGCGTGCCTCGGAGCCGTAAAGAACGACGCCTTTGAAGCGGTCGCCATAGGTTTTTTGAAGAGTTGCCTTGATGCGTTGAAGCGCTTCTTCCGAGATACGGGTCTTGATCATAGCGGCCTCTTTTACTCACGCTTATTCTACCGTGTTTCCCCCGGGATTTCCCTTTCATCGCTTCCCGGTCCGGGGAGCGAGGGCTATACGGCCTGGTTTATAAAGTGGATCATGTCCAGCAGGCGGCCGAAATTGCGTTTGTTGTAATTAAAAACCAATCGCGGCAGGTCGAGATGTTCGTTTCTCTGGACTTCCTCGGGCAGGGGAGGGGATGTCTGGATGTCGCCGTTTCGCAGGATGTCCTTGAATTCGCCGTTCAAGCGCTTCACCGCCTGTTGCGGAATTTCCTTGGTGAAACGGAGCACGGTAAGGTCGCGCACGTACCGCAACGAGTGGTAGGCGCGGTAGAAATCGACGATATAGCGCGCGCCTTCCTCCGCGGAGTGAAAAATACGGAACAGCTTTAAATCGTCCTCCGAGATATAGTCGTTCCCCAGCAGGTCTCTTTTGACGCTCTTGAGCCAGTTTTCCCAGTAATCGCTGTCGGGGGGCTCCATGAGCACGATGGGCCGGGGAAGGCTCTTGCCGGTTTGGAACAGGGTGATGTTCTCGAACCCCTCGTCCAGCGTGCCAAACCCTCCCGGGAAGAGGGCCGTGGCGTTGGTCTCCTTGATGAACATGAGTTTCCGGGTGAAGAAATATTTAAAGTTCATCAAATTCTGGCTTCCCTGGATATACTGGTTTGCTTTCTGCTCGAAAGGGAGTTTTATGTTCAGTCCGAAACTGTTGCCATTGCCCGCTCCCCGGTTGGCGGCTTCCATGATTCCGCCGCCTCCGCCCGATACCACCATGAAACCCTTGCCGGCCATGATGGCCGCCATTTCATGGGCCATCTGGTAACATGGGTCGGAATCCTTCGTGCGGGCGGAACCGAAGAAGGCCGCTTTCCGCGTGCCGCGGCGAGGCAGGAAAATGCGCAAGGCATGGCGCAGTTCCTTCAAGGTGGAGTTGACCAACTTGAAATCGCCGATGTCGGCGTGCTCCCTCCCGAGCTTGACGAGGGTGGTCAGCATCTCTCTCAGCAAATCCGCGCATTCCGGGGAAGCGCAGTTCTGGCTCAATTCCAGTATCGACTGGTCGATTTTGGGGTCGCCTACGATATAGCGGCTGTTGGGCATTGGTTCTCTCCGTGCCATGAAAAACGGATATTATGGCACACTTCCCCGTCGAATTGTTTTCCTGAAACGGGACGGTAAAAATATTTTCAGGGACGGCCTTAACCCGCGGGACAACGGGGAATTCCCAAATCCCCCTCAGTCCCCCTTTGCTAAAGGGGGATAATGTCTCCCCTCTTTGACAAAGAGGGGCTGGGGGAGATTTGATTCGCGCCCTGATGGTAAAAATATTTTTTGACAACGGCGTTTTGTAGTACAATTTTTCATCGAATTTTTGAGGATATCGCGGTCCCGCAAAATGAGCAATTCCTTCGACATTGTTTCCGAAGTCGATATGATGGAAACCAAAAACGCCGTCAATCAGGCAATGATGGAGATCCGTCAGCGTTTCGACTTCAAGAATAGCAAAAGCGAAATCACCTTGGAGGAAAAGGACAACCGGATCGTCCTCGTTTCGGACGACGAGCCGAAGTTGAAGTCGGTCGTCGATATCCTGCAGGGAAAACTGGTGAAACGCAAGGTCCCGCTCAAGGCGCTGTCCTACGGCAATGTGGAACCGGCCGCCGGGAATACGGTGCGGCAGGTCGTTACCCTGCAAAAGGGCATTCCCCAGGACAAGGCCAAGGAGGTCGTGAAGTTCATCAAAGGGCTGGGGCTCAAGGTCCAGGGGCAGGTCATGGACGATCAAGTGCGCGTTACCGGAAAAAACAAGGACGACCTGCAGACCGTCATCCAGAATCTGAAGCAAAAGGATTTCGGGATTGCCATGAGTTTCGCCAACTACCGGTGACCGGGCGCGCGCCCGGGGGCGACGCGGCGATGACGCTTCGCGATCGCCGGGAAGCAGTTTCCGCCGCTAGGCGGAACCTGGTCTCCCGGCGGGTAGCGCAACTCCCCTCGTCCCCTCTTTGATAAAGGGGCGGTCTTGCAAGGGGGCAATTCCATTCTTTTGTTCTCGCGATATCGATCCCCCTCAATAGCTGAACCCGTTGTTGCGGACGTGCACGTAGGGCTCGCCGCCCTGCAACATCCCTCCGCCGACGATCTTGCCGAAATACACCACGTGGTCGCCTGCGGGTAGTTGGTCCATGACCTCGCATTCCAGGTAGGAAACGGCGTCCTTGAGGACGGTTATCCCCTTGAAGCCTTCCTGCACCTCAAGCCCCTCGAAAACGGACGCGTTGGGATCGGCGGGCGCCTTGCAGAACCGTTTGAGAAGGCCGTTGGGGTCCTTGTTCAAGACGTTGACGATGAACGACTGGGACGCCTCGACTAGAAGCCGCGCCGGGCGGGTCTTGGCGAGGGCGATGGTCACCGCGGGCGGCTCGAACGAACACTGGTTCACCCAGCTTGCCAGCACCGCGTCCTGCCGGTCTTCGTACCGGGCGGTGACGATGAAGAGTCCGCTGGGGACGCGCCCCAACGCTTTTCCGATTCGATCTCTAACTTTCAAGGTTCCCTCCTGTGCGATTCATGAACATATTGTTTTTCCCGGCCCGGAAGGGGCCGGGCGCCGGCTTTCAAGTTTCAATTGGATGAGTCAGGCGGCCCATCGGCCCGGGATGGTTTCCCCGCAGGCGGGACAGCGCCCCAAGCGCAGACGGTTGGAATGGACGGAGAAACCGAAACGTTCGACCAGCGTCTCTCCGCATTTCGGACAATAGGTGTTCTCGGTGTTCTCCACCTGACCCGGCAGGTTGCCGGAGTAAACGAACCGCAAGCCGGCCTTCTGCCCGATCCGCCGGGCGCGTAACAGCGTTTCCGCGGGCGTCCGCCCCCGGTCCTGCATCTTGTAATCGGGATGGAAGGCGGTCGCGTGCCAGGGGATGTCCGGCGAGACGGAGGCGATGAACCCGGCGATTTCGGAAAGCTCCCGGTCGGAATCGTTGTAGCCGGGGACGACCAGGGTGACGATCTCGGTCCAGAGACCCATTTGGTAAACCTGCCGGATGGTTTCCAGGACGGCTTGGAAGTCCCCTCCCAACCGGCGGTAGTTTTTGGCGTCGAAACACTTGAGGTCGATCTTGTAATAATCCAGCCATGGCCGGAGATACTCCAGGACCTCCGGAGTGCCGTGGCCGTTGGAAACGTAAGCCGTCCTCAGCCCCCTGTTTTTGGCCTCGCGGAAAACCTCGACGGCCCATTCGCTGGTGATCAGAGGTTCGTTGTAAGTGGAGACCACGGTCCTGGAGCCGTACCGCTCGGCCATATCGCAGATGTCCCGGGCCGTGACCCGCGTGGCGGAACAACTGGACGCCTCGTCGCGCAGGGTCTGCGAGGTGAACCAGTTCTGACAGTAGGCGCAACGGAAATCGCACCCCAGCATGCCGAAACTCATCGCCAGACTGCCGGGCATGACGTGGAAAAACGGTTTCTTCTCGATCGGGTCGTTATGGATCCCCGAGACGTAGTTGAACGGGACCATCAAGGTCCCGCCGGAGTTGTACCTCACCTTGCAGACGCCGCGTTGTCCGGGCCGCAGTTTGCACCGGTGCCCGCAGGCGGTGCAGAGCAAGGACCCGCCGCCCAGATCGACGCACAGCTCCCCCGGCCGCGTCAAGTTGTCCAGAATGTTTTCCACCGTAGCGACCATAACCCTGTCTCCCCGCCGTTCATGCCGGGAATCACGAAGGGCGCGGACTCGCGCGCGTCATTCGGTCGTGATGCCTTCGGCTTTTTTCTCCAGGGCGCCGATCATCGTGTGCCAGGACAGGCTGGCGCATTTGATGCGCGAGGGGAATTCCCGGACGCCCATGAACAAGGTCAGCTTGCCGAGATGGTTTTCCGATTTCCCGGGATCGAACTCGCCCAGGACCATTTTATGGAATTCGTCGAAAATGACCTTCGACTCCTCGATCTTCTTCCCTTTCAGATGGACGGTCATCAGGGACGAACTGGCCTTGGAAATCGCGCACCCCGAACCGGTAAAGCTGACGTCCTGGATCACGTTGTCTTTATCAACGTCCAGATACACCGTGATGTCGTCGCCGCACAACGGGTTGAACCCGTGGCAGAAGTGCGTCGCGTTCGGCATCTCGCGGAAATTCCTGGGTTTGCGGTTATGGTCCAGAATAACCTGTTGGTAAAGCTCGTTGCTATAGGACATCGAACGCGATCCTTTCCTCAGTATGGGGAATTCCGGTCCGGATGCCCCCTTTCATAATTAATATATACCCAACGGGCGGACGGGCGAAAAAAATCATGGGCTGTTGGGATGCGCCGGAGAGGCAACGCGGCGATGACGCTCTGCATATCGCCGGAGCGCGATTCCCGCCCCGGCGTAAGCGCGGGGCGGCGTTGGATCCAACGTCCACGTTGGTTCAGGAAAAAATCTTGATTGTCCTGCGTATGCTGGCGGCCAGCGCGTCGAGTTCCTCGTACTTGTTGTAAAACGACATGGAGGCGCGGGCGGTGGCGGGCACGCCGAAACGCTTCATCGTGGGCTGGGCGCAGTGATGCCCGCCCCGCAGGGCGATCCCGTCCTGGTCGAGGATGGTGACCACGTCGTGGGGGTGCGCGGCGTCCAGATAAAACGAAATGATGCTGGCCTTGTCCCTGGCCGTGCCGATGATCCGCAGTCCCGGTATGTCCCGCAACAACCGCGTCCCGTATTCCAGCAGGCTGTGTTCGTATTCGCCGATCTTGTCCATGCCGATCCCGTTCAGGTAATCGATGGCGGTCCCCAGCCCGATCACCTGGGATATGGGCGGCGTCCCCGCCTCGAAACGGGAAGGGGGTTTGGCGTACGTGGTTTTTTCCAGGGTGACATGGACGATCATGTCCCCGCCGGTCACGTAAGGGGGCATGGTTTCCAGGACCTCCATTTTCCCGTACAACCCGCCGACGCCGCTGGGCCCGTACATCTTGTGACCCGAGAAGGTGTAGAAGTCGCAGTCGAGTTCCCGCACGTCGATTTGCATATGCGGGGCGCTCTGCGCCCCGTCGATCAGGACCTTGGCTCCGGCGGCATGCGCCTTGCGGACGATCTCCCGCGCCGGGTTGACGGTGCCCAGGGCGTTGGACACGTGGTTCACCGCCACCAGCCTGGTTTTTTTGCTCAGCAGTTTGTCGTATTCCGTCATGATCAACTCGCCGTCGTCGTTGACGGGGATCACCTTGAGGACCGCGCCTTTTTCCTCGCACAGGACCTGCCAGGGGACGGTATTGGCGTGATGCTCGATATTGGAGATGACGACCTCGTCGCCGGCGTTGACGAACCTGCGTCCGAAACTGTACGCGACCAGGTTGATGGACTGCGTGGTCCCGCTGGTGAAAACGATTTCCTCCTTGCTCGCGGCTCCCAGGAAATCCGCGACTTTCCGCCTCGACTCCTCGTACAACTGGGTGGACCGTTCGCTCAGTTTGTAGGCCCCGCGCCGGACGGTCCCGTACTCCTCCGATTCGAACTTGAACCGGCGGTTGATGACGCTCCAGGGTTTCTGCGTCGTGGCGGCGTTATCGAGATAAATGAGCGGCTTGCCGTTGATCGTTCGCGAGAGGACGGGGAAGTCCTTTCTTATCTTGTCCACGTCGAGCGCGGGTTTTCTGGCCAGTACGGCCCCTGAATCAGGCATGGTTCGCCTCCAGTTTTTTCGAAAGGATTCCGCGGAGGCCCGACGCCACGGCGGGGACCTGTATCTCGCCCAGGATGCTTTCGGCGAAACTCCGGGTGAGCAGGCTCTTGGCCATCCCTTGCGAAAGTCCGCGGGAGTTCAAGTAGAAAAGTTGTTCCTCGTCCAACTGCCCCACGGTGGACCCGTGCGTGCATTTGACGTCGTCCGCGTAAATCATCAAGTTGGGTTTGCTGTCGGCATGGGCGTCGTCGGAAAGCATGAGGTTGTTGATCAACTGGTCCGAGTTGGTCAACTGGGCGCCCTTGTTGACGATGACGCTACCGTCGAAACTGGACCGGCTACTCTCGTTGACGATGTTCTTGAAATGCTGGGCGCTGGCGCATTGCGGCGCCTCGTGATGGATGCGGACCAGGTTGTGGGCCTGTTCCCGTCCGGTCAGGACGGAAACGCCGTCCAGCTTCAGTTCCGCCCCGCTGTCCTCGAGATGGACCTCATGGTGCCGCCGGGCCAGCTTGCAACCCGAGTAGACGTTGACTCCATGGAACCGGCTGTAGCGGTTGAGATGGACCCGGTCCTTGGCAAAACTCCAGGACTCGAAAGGATCGGCCTGGATGTGCGTATAGAGGACCTTGCTGTTTTCCTCCAAGATGAAATCCTGCGTTGAGTTGACAAAATAGTTCCCGCCGGCGCCGGCGTACTTGACGACGATTTTGACCTCGGAGTGTCTCCCGACCTTGGCCAGGACGCGGGGGACGGTCATCGTTGGATGGGACGCCGAGCCCGAGGAGATATATAGGATCAGCGCCGGGGTCTCGACCAGGGCCGCGGGTTCCACCTCCAAATACAGGCCGTCGTTGAAGAACGCTCCGTTGATCGCCGCGAAAACGTCGTTTTCGCTTTCAATGGTTTCCGCAAGATACCGCGCGATGGCGGGATCGGCGACGGCTTCCCGCAGGGAGGAAACCTTGACCTGGGACGGCAGGGCGGACAGGTCGGAAAGGTCGGGGCGAAACGTCCCGTCCGCCACGACCAGGACGCTCTTCTCGCAACCGGGGTAAACGTGGTCCCGGACAATATCTTTTCCGATGCGGCTGTCGCGTTGAAGCTGGAATCGGGTCCACGCCAGTTCCTTCGCGTTCACGAAGGAAAACAGGTCGTGCTTGGGGTGGGGGAATTTCAGCGTTTCGAACCGGCGGACGGACGCCAGGTTCAGCCCCTTGAACGGTTCGGAGGGCCTGGCTTCCTCCAGGTACTTCCCGTGCAGGTCCAGAATCAGCGATTCCGCGCCGCTCGGCGTATCGGTCAACGTTGTCGGCATGGTCTCTCCTTATTTCGGGACCGGGGTCAGCCAGTCGTACCCTTGGGCCTCCAGGTCGAGGGCCAGGCTCTTGTCGCCGGACTTGACGATTTCCCCCTTGCTCAGCACGTGAACGTAATGGGGTTTGACGTATTCCAGAAGTCTCTGGTAATGGGTGATCAGGATAATGGCGTTGTCCTGGTTGATGAGCTTGTTCACGCCGTTGGCGACCACGCGCAAGGCGTCGATGTCCAGCCCGGAATCGGTCTCGTCCAGTATGGCCAGTTTCGGCTGAAGCACGGCCATTTGCAGGATTTCGTTCTTCTTTTTCTCGCCGCCCGAAAACCCTTCGTTGAGGGACCGGTCCTTGTACTTGGAATCCATCCCCACCAGTTTCATTTTTTCGTCGAGGATGTCGTCGAAGTCCAGGGGGTCCAGTTCCTCCTTGCCCTGACGCGCCATCTTGGCGTTGTAGGCCATGCGCAGGAACTCGGCGTTGTTGACGCCCGGAACCTCGACGGGGTACTGGAAGCCCAGGAAAATCCCTTCCAGCGCCCTCTGGTCGGGCGACAATTCCAGCAGGTCCTTGCCCATGAACGTTACGGTCCCGCCCATCGCTTCGTAAGCGGGATGGCCCGCGAGTATTTTGGACAAGGTGCTTTTGCCGGAGCCGTTGGGCCCCATGATGGCGTGGATCTCTCCTTTGTTGACCGTCAGGGAGATCCCCTTGACGATTTCCGTGCCTTCAAATCCGGCGTGTAAATCCTTTATTTCGAGCATCGAATCTTTCCTTCCGTTGATCTGGTTTAGAGCGCCTGACAAAATGAAGTTTTCCATCACTTCCTCCCCCTTGAAGGGGGAGGCGCGGGTGGGGGTGAAAAGCCGGGCAATCGCCCGGAGGCAATGCGCTATGACGCTGACGCGGTCGCCGAAATGCGAATCCCCCCGGCCCCCTTTGCAAGGGGGAGCTACATCCCGCCTCGGCGCAAGCGCGAGGCGGCATTGGCTCCAGCGTTCACGCTGGGATCAGCCGACGCTGTCCTCCAGTTTCAGGGCCAGCAGTTTCTGCGCCTCCACGGCGAACTCCATGGGAAGCTGTTTGAACACTTCCTTGCAGAAGCCGTTGATCACCGCCGTGATCGCGTTCTCGCGGGAAATGCCGCGGGACTCCAGGTAAAACAACTGCTCCTCGCTGATCTTGGAGGTGGACGCCTCGTGTTCCAACTGCGCCGTGCTGTTCGCCGACTCGATATACGGGAACGTATGGGCGCTACACTTCTCCCCCACCAGCATGCTGTCGCACTGGGTGTAGTTCCGCGCGTTGGCGGCGGACTTGTTCACTTTCACGAGACCGCGGTAGCTGTTGCTGGAATAATCGGCGGAAATCCCCTTCGAGATGATGCTGGAACGGGTGTTCCTGCCGATGTGGATCATCTTGGTCCCCGTGTCGGCCTGCATGTGGCCGTTGGTCAGGGCCACGGAGTAGAACTCTCCCGAGGAGTTGTCGCCCATCAGGATGCAACTCGGGTATTTCCAGGTGATGGCCGACCCGGTCTCCACCTGGGTCCAGGAGATCTTGGAGTCCTTGCCGAGGCACTTGCCGCGCTTGGTGACGAAGTTGTAGATGCCGCCTTTCCCCGTCTCCTTGTCGCCGGCGTACCAGTTCTGCACGGTGCTGTACTTGATCTCCGCGTTGTCCAGGGTCACCAACTCGACCACGGCGGCATGCAGTTGGTTGGTGTCGAACCGCGGGGCGGTGCACCCTTCCAGATAGGAAACATAGCTGTTTTCCGCGCAAATGATCAAGGTGCGCTCGAACTGGCCCGTCTCCTCGGTATTGATCCGGAAATAGGTAGACAGCTCCATCGGGGACACGGTGTCGGGCGGAATGTACACGAACGACCCGTCGGTGAACACCGCGCTGTTCAACGCGGCGAAAAAATTGTCCCCGACCGGGACCACGGTCCCCAGGTACTCCTCCACCAGTTCCGGGTATTCCTGCACGGCCTCGGAGATGGGGCAGAAGATGATGCCGTGCTCCATCAGTTTTTTCTTGTGCGTGGTGGCCACGCTGACGCTGTCGAACACGGCGTCCACCGCCACGTTCGAAAGGCGCTTCTGCTCCTCCAGGGGGATCCCCAGTTTCTCGAACGTCTTGAGGATTTCCGGGTCCACCTCGTCCAGGCTTTCCAGTTTCTTCCTGGCCTTGGGGGCGGCGTAATAGGAAATATTCTGGTAGTCGATGGGCGGATACTTGACGTTGGGCCAGGCCGGCTCCTTCATCGTCAGCCATTTCCGGTACGCCTTGAGCCGGAACTCCAGCATGAAGGGAGGCTCGTTCTTTTTCTGGGAAATGGCCCGGATGACGTTTTCGTCCAACCCTTTGAGGAAAACGTCCGATTCGATATCGGTCGTGAAACCGTATTTGTAATCGTCTTTATTTTCCAAGACCTCGGAGACCGAGGGCTTGGGTACCGTATTGGTTTTCATTGAAATTCTCCTTGCGCCGGGAAAATCACATCAAGTCCGCGTAGGTGTCGGGCGCCACGACCAAATCGTTGTAAATGTCCCTCCGCAGGGTCTGCTCGATGAAAGCCAGCGTCCCGCCCATGGAGGAACCGCAACTGCCGCAGGCGCCCTGATAGTGGATGATCACCTTGCGTCCGTCGATCACGTCTTTTACCAAAACGTTGCCGCCGTCGTTGTTCAGGGCGGGCCGGATTTTTTCGTCCAGGACCAGGTCCAACATCCCGATCTGTTCCTCGGGGCTCAATGCCAGCCACGCCTGCTCCGCCATCGACAACTCGGAGAGCGTCCCCGGGCCGGTCTCCTTCTCTTTCATCGCCGGACCGGCGAGGGCCAGGGCCTTGGCCGAAGGGTATTCCTTTTCCATGAGCCGCAACAACTCCTCGACGGCCGAGAAAGCGGACAGCTTGGATTCCGGGACCGCGGGGACTTGCAAGTCGTCCCGCAGGAGCCGCTCCACGTCCGGAGCCAGCAGGGAAAACGCCTCCTGCACGGTGAGCCCCTTGACCATGGCGGACAAGGTCTCGCCGATGGCCAGGGAAACCTTTCCCCCGTAGGCGAAGAACTTGGCGCTGTAAATCCGGTCCTCGGCCGTGTCCACCAGCCAGTAGAGCTTGAGGTCCTTGAACTTCGCCTGGAGCAGGGCCATGCCCTTCTCGACAGCGTCCTCCGGGTAATAGGCGCCCCGGTTTTTCGGCTGGGAGGCCGCGGATTCGAATTTGGCCGAGTATTTCTCTTCGACGACCGACATGAATTCCTTTTTAAAAACGGATAAACCCTTGCGTTCCTTGGATTTATCGAAAGTTGAAAGCCGGGATGGGTCAATCTAATTATATTTTATCCGGCAAATAATTACAATCAAACATCCTTTAGATGCAAGGGATCTTTCAAAGGTCTTAAAACATCCGTCATGAATTTTTTGGAGCGCAAAGCCTCCCGGCTTTGCATGCCACATCTGGTCTGCTGAGGGACCGGGCCTTTTATCCAAGCCAGGCGCAAGGGACGGGCCGGAAAATTCCGGAGGGGGGCGGTTTGGGGTTACGACGGGGAAGGACGCTTGACCGGCATTAATATCGACAACGCCGACGCTATTCTCGAATAGCGGGAATCCAGATATAGCGTCGATGGCGGCAACCCTTAACCGAGGGGTGCGGCGAACTTCCGTCGTTGCCCGGTTAGGGACATGTTACCTGTTGCCATTGGGTGACTTCCACCACGGCGTGTTTACGGCGGGCATCCGCGACAATGCTTTCGAGCTTCGCCGCCACGGGGTCGTCAATCCATGCATCGCCGCATTTGGCGCAGACGAACGCGGGAACCTCCCGGACCACCACCACGCCGGATTTAACATCGACGGCAAAGGTCGTGGAGCCCGGCTGTTTTTCGCCGCCGCAAAGGGGGCAATGTCCATAATGCTCGCTCATGATTGCTTCCTCCTGGTCTTAAAATCCGGTTCAAAATGTTCAAGGTCCGGCCGGTATGCGGTGATGATGTGGCATATCCGGGCGGCTGGGTCGGCGGCGGCCACCACATGCACCGGTTCGGTCTCGATGTGTAATAAAAGGCAACTCGGATAAGGCCGGTCCGTCGGGTAGAGATCGATGACCTCGCCATGCATGACCGCCTCCACGATCTCGGCGCGTGAAATCCCGCGCTCCAAAAAACGCTCCAGCGCATGTTGGTGCCAGTGGATCCGCCCCTTGGCTACGGCTTCGCGTAGAGCTCCAATGTCGAAGTCATTCTCCATACCCCAGCTTGCCTCTTAAACCGACCGCCAAAGTCGCGCTTACGGGTTGAATCCGCCACCCACTAAATTTTTTTGCTTTCCAAAAACAACACGTCCGCTGAATTGTGTGGCGCGGTAAGAATGCTAAGAGCCCTTTTCCTGAATTCTGAATCTTTTGGTGGAAGCCAAACGGTTTTCGTTCCTTGCCGCGACTTTATAATAAAACCATGCTTCCGCATCAAACTTAACACTTGGGGAACAACTTCCTTTTCCCTAGGCTCCAAACCTTTATATAAAGCCGACTCTATTCGACCCGACCCGGATTGAGCAAATATTTTTTTTATTACGGTCAAAAGAACTCTGGAGGCGGGAGGGAGAGATAGTTTTAATATTGCGCTGGTCGTTTGAGCGCGATTTTCAAATTGATCGAATGTACATTCAGTGAACCGGCCTTCTGGCAAATCCCTCTCGCCGGACCTTCCTATTACATTTGCAAAATGACATCTGAGAAATTTGGGAAATTTATCAAAGGAAACACCTGGGCCAATTTCCAACGAAACAAAAGCGCAATCCTGAAACTCGATTACACTAAAATCCCGATCCTCGTCATCAAACGTAATTCCCTCAATAGCGACTTCCCTTAGGTAAGTTGTAGAACTTTCATAGGGAAATCCTAAAGCGACTAGAACCATGAATATGTCCACCGCCAATGTGCTTGATCGTTGATCTTTATGTGCAACGCCTAGAGCACAATTTATTTTCCCCGGATTAAACTTGCTAATTTCACACCGGTGAGCAATCAAATCAATGGCAAGCCTGTCTAATGTGGACTGCCAAGATTCACAATTTAATTGGTTATTGTATGGATTGTCGATAAACTTAAAAACACTACCACTTCGAGCAACATCAACAAAGTCCTTGTCAATAAAGGATCTGGATCCGTCCTCCGAATTTGTTCTGCCAAGCCCCGGCAATCTTTGAAGCAAAACCATTCCGCGGGTTACGTAAAATAATTTCTGTAAAAAGAGGTGGCAAGTTAGGCCACCGTTTGCTTCGATAAAAAAGTAAACGCTGATTTATTTTTTTAAAGGAGACAAACGATGACCCAAAAACATG
>JACQQK010000187.1 GCA_016207065.1 Nitrospinota bacterium | reverse complement strand
TATGTCATTGAGACAAGGTTCGGACAGGGGAAAATCTTTGGGTTCGCGGGGTTACAAGGAAATAAGGGGAGGTAGGCGCATACGCGGTTCGCGGGAAGAATGCCCCGCCTCGGCGCCGCGACTTTCTTACCAAATCGCGACGTTACGGGAACGACTGTGATAAAGTAGGCGTGTATTGGATACTCCCAGATCGAATTGCCGTCGCGCGAGGGCGACGGAACAAGGCATTTTTTGTCAGGATTCAATAAAAATCCGGGGCGTGCATGGATTTCAACCTCAAGGACCGGAGAGTGGCAGTCACCGGGGCTGGCGACGGCATCGGCCGGGCCATCGCCCAGGCTTTCGCATCGGCCGGGGCCAGGGTCGCCGGTTGCGCGCGGAACGAGGACCGGCTCCAGGACTTGGCGCGCGCCATCGATGGGAAGGGTCATTTATTCGCGCCGGCGGACGTCCGCAAGGTCGAGGACATACAGGCTTTCCACGGTAAAATCATGGAGACCTTTGGCGGGGTGGACGTTCTGGTCAACAACGTCGGGTCGATCTTGAAAACCGCGAACTTCCTTGAACTCAGCGACGACGACTGGTTGGAGTCTTTCCAGACCAACCTGATGACGGCCGTGCGGACGACCCGCGCCTTCATCCCCGCCTTGAAAAACTCCGGTTCCCCGCGGATCGTCAACGTTTCCTCGATCGCGGCGCGCGGCCCCGGGGAACGGTTTCCGCATTACAGCGCCATGAAGGCCGCCCTCTCCAACCTGACGGTGTCCCTGGCCAAGACCCTGGCGCCGGACAATATCCTGGTCAATTCCGTCTCGCCCGGCCCGGTCTGGACCCGCTCATGGGAGGTCGAAGCCCAGGAGATGGCAAGGAAATCGGGAGTCGAAACGCGGACGGCCCAGGACCTGCTGAAGGCGGAGGCGGGACAGGCCACGCTTCTCAAACGGATAGGAATTCCCGAGGACGTCGCCGGGACCGTGTTGTTTCTGGCTTCCGACCATTCCCGCTGGATCACCGCCGCCAATTTCACCGCGGACGGCGGCATGACCGGCGACCCGTTCTGACCCTGCCCGATGAAACCGCTTTTTTCCAAAAAGCCGATGAAAAAGCCGAAGAGCCCGAACGGCGCTCGTCTTTACGGCGTTTTCATTTTAGCCCTCGCCGTTGCGTCCTTCCCCGCTTGCACTATTTCCAAAAACCCCAAGCCCACCGAAAAAAACCTCGTCGAGAGCGAAAACCCCATCTTCGACAAGCGGTTCAAAAACGTGACGCGGAGAGACCTCAACCTGAAAAACTTCTGGGTCAACGCGGAAAAACCGTCGCGGCGCGACCCAATACCCCTGACGAACAAAACGTTCGCGGAAACCGTGGAGACCGTCAAGGACGCCGTGGTGAACATCTACACCCGGCGGGTGGAGGAGCGCGAGGCCAGGTTCGGCATCTCGCCGAACGACCTTCTGCCCATCAAGCTTCCCATCATCTCCTCGCTCCTGGACATCATCCCGTTCCAGGTGCCCATCCCCTACATGACGGAGGGCGTCAGCCTGGGCTCCGGGTTCATCATCAACAAGGAAGGCTACATCCTCACCAACGCGCACGTGATCCATAACGCGACGGACATCCGCGTCGTCCTTTCGGAAAAGAACAGGGACTACTCGGCCAAGATCATCGGCATCGACCGCCTGACGGACACCGCTCTGATCAAAATCGATCCCGACGGGGAACTGGCTTATCTGCCGCTCGGCGACTCCGACGAACTCCAGGTGGGAGAAGTGGTGATCGCCATTGGCAACCCGCTGGGGCTGACGCATTCGGTGAGTTCGGGCATGGTCAGCGCCAAGGAACGGATCGTCCCGAAACTGCAAGACCAGGCGCTGGACTTCATCCAGACGGATTCCGCCATCAACCCGGGAAGTAGCGGCGGCCCGCTTCTCAACATGTACGGCGAGGCGGTGGGAATCAATACGGCGCTCCTCACGGAGGCGCAATTGATCGGGTTCGCCATCCCCATCGGCATCGTCAAGGAGGTCATGCCCTTGCTGGTCCTGGGAAAGACCGAGCGGGGATGGTTTGGAGTTTCCGGGCGGCCGCTTCTGCCCAAGGACGCGGTAGAGTTGAACTTCCCCGAAAAAGAAGGCATCCTGATCACCGAAGTGGAAAAAGGGAGCCCGGCGGAAAAAAACGGGTTGCTGGAGAAAGACGTCATCGTCCGGTTCAACGGCCAGCCGGTAAAAAACTTTTTAACGTTCCGCCGGAAACTGCTCAGTCTGCTACCCGGCCAGAGAGTTCACCTGTCGGTCTACCGGCAGGGGAAAACGCTCTCCTTTACCAATCGGTTGGTCCGCAGGCCGCCCCAATAGCAAGGCGCCGAGAAACTATTTCATACCTCTTATTGCCATTCCCGCGTAGGCGGGAAGCCAGTGTTTTCAATGGATCTCTGGATGCCCGCTCCCCGCCTCAAGCATGCGGGGACAAGCTTCGCGGGCATGACGATTTTTGGGCCCAAAGCGACTTTTTCGGCGTCCCAGTAGGTCCCGCGGAAAATCGCGCTCGCGTTCAGATCGAGCGGAGGGTCTCGATCATATGGTCGAGCATGGGCCCGGTCAATCCCGGATAAACGCCGATCCAGAACGTGTCGTTCATGATGCGGTCGGTGTTTTCGAGCTTTCCGACGGTGCGGAATCCCTTGCCCGACGCCCGCATTTCATCGAACGCCGGGTGGCGCAACAGGTTGCCCGCGAACAGCATCCGGGTCTGGATTTTCCGCGCTTCCAATCGCGACACGATCTGTTTTCTCGAAACCCCCGCCTTGTCGCGGACCGTGAGCGGGAAACCAAACCAGCTCGGGTCGGAATGGGGAGTGGGGTTGGGCAGGATGAAGCGGTCCTCCATGCCGGCCAGACCGTCTCTTAAAATTTTCCAGTTCCTCCGGCGCGCCGCGGCGAAGGAGTCCAACTTACCCAGCTGGGCGCATCCGACGGCCGCCTGCATGTCCGTCGCCTTCAGGTTGTAGCCGAAATGACGGTAAATATATTTATGGTCGTACCCTTCCGGAAGCGTCCCGAGAGACCACGCGAACCGCTTGCCGCAGGTATTGTCCCGGCCTGGGGGACACCAGCAGTCCCGGCCCCAGTCGCGCAGGGACTCGACGATTTTTTTTAACTGGGGATTGCCGGTGTAAACGGCGCCGCCCTCGCCCATGGTGATGTGGTGGGGGGGATAAAAGCTGGAGGTGGCGAGGTCGCCGAATGTCCCGGTCAGGCGCCCGCGGTAAAGAGACCCCAGCGCGTCGCAGTTGTCCTCGACCAGCCAGAGTCCGCGCCGTTTGCAAAATCCGGTCACCGCGTCCAGGTCGAACGGGTTGCCCAGGGTATGCGCAACCATCACCGCCCGGGTCCTGGGGCTGTACGCTTCCTCAAGGCGGGAAACGTCGATATTGTAGGTCCCGTCCTCCAGCGTAACGTCCACGAAGACGGGGACCGCTCCGCACTCGATGATGGGGGTCACCGTCGTGGGGAAACCAGCGGCGACGGCGATCACTTCGTCGCCTTCGACGATCCTTCTTTCCCCCAGCGAGGAGGAGGTCAACGCCTTCATGGCCAGGAGATTGGCGGAGGACCCCGAATTGACGAGGCTGACGTGCTTCACTCCCAGCTTCCTGGCGAAATCGCGTTCGAACCGGTCGGCGAAGCGTCCGGCGGTGAGCCAGAAATCCAGGGCGGATTCCGCCAGAGCGACCATGTCTTTTTCGTCAAAAACCCTGCCGCCGTAAGGGACGGAAGACTCGCCCGGAACGAATTTCTTGTCCCGCGCCGGACCGAAAACGGCGCGGTAGTACTCGGCCACTTTCTCCAGGATCTCGGACCTGAGGGCTTTCTCTTTTTCGGAGGCTTCGTCCGGCATGATGGATTCCCCCCGAGATTAAAGGCGCGCGCCGGCGTAGTCGGCGATTTGCTGGAGCGTGAACTCCCTCATGCCCTCCGGACGGACGGAATAGGTCTTGTACCATTCCGCGGTTTTTTTCAAGGCCGTGTCGAGGTCCCAGCGGGGGGACCAACCCAACCGCGTCATGGACTTGGAGCAGTCGAGTTTCAGGTAATGCGCTTCGTGAGGGTGTTCGCCCGCGTCCAAACGCCAGGAAGCCCCGTCCCCCCATAGGCGCGTCACCCGGTCGGCGATATAGGAAACCGGCCTGGCGTCCGAATCCGCCGGACCGAAGTTCCACCCCTCGGCATAGGCGGGTCCCTCCAGAAATAATTTTTTGGCCAAGGTCAGGTATCCCTGAATCGGTTCCAGGACATGTTGCCACGGACGGACGGCCCGCGGCGAGCGGATGACCGTTGCTTTTCCCGCCAGCAGGTTTTTAGCCATATCGGGGATCAACCGGTCCGCGGACCAATCGCCGCCGCCGATGGCGTTTCCCGCCCTGGCCGTGGCTGTAGCCACCCGGTGTTTGGAGTAGTCGGCGGGGTTGAAAAACGACCGGCGCATGGCGGAAACCACCAGCTCGGCGCAACCCTTGCTACTGGAATAGGGATCGTACCCGCCCATGGCCTCGTCCTCCCGGTAACCCCAGAACCATTCTCTGTTCTCGTAGCACTTGTCGCTGGTGACGACCACGACGGCGCGCGTTTGCGGCGTCCGCCGGACCGCTTCCAGGAGATGGACCGTGCCCATGACGTTGGAGGCATAAGTCTCGACCGGGTCTTGATAAGACCGCCGGACGAGGGGTTGCGCGGCCAGATGAAAAACAATCTCGGGCCCGCTCTCCATCAACGCCCGCGAGAACGCGGGACAGTCCCGGACGTCCCCGATAATGGAAGACAGCCCATCGCCCACGCGGGCGAGTTCGAACAGGTTGGGGTCCGTCGGGGGTTTCAAGGAAAAACCGGTAATCCCGGCCCCGAGTTCCGTAAGCCACAGGGCCAGCCAGGACCCCATGAAACCGGTGTGTCCGGTCAAAAAGACTTTTTTCCCTTGCCAGAACGGGTCGCGGGTCACCATATTTTCCAGGGAGCCTTTCCCGACCGCCAAAGTTCGTCGAGGACGTTTTTATCGCGGAGCGTGTCCATGGGTTGCCAAAATCCGTCATGGACCCAGGCGGCGATCTGCCGGTCGCGGGCCAGATGTTCCATCGGTTCCCGTTCCCACATCACGCGATCGTCGCGCACGTAATCGATGGCCTTGGGGGAGAGGACGAAAAATCCGCCGTTGACGTGCCCCCCTCCCCCCTCCGGCTTCTCCTGAAAACTGGCAACCAGGTCGCCGTCCAGTTTCATCTGACCGAAACGGCCGGGGGGCTGGGCCGCCGTGATGGTGCACAGCTTGCCGCGGGACTTGTGAAACGCAACCGTTTTCGCGATGTCCACGTCGCCCACGCCGTCGCCGTAGGTAAAACAGAAATCCTCGTCGCCAATGTATTCGCGGACCCTTTTAAGCCGGCCCCCCGTCAACGTGTCCTGACCGGTATCGACCACCGTCACCTTCCAGGGTTCGCAAGCGTGGTCGTGGATTTCCATTTTCCGGTTGATCAAATCGAAGGTGACGTTGGAATTGTGCAGGAAATAGTTGGAGAAGTACTCCTTGATCAGGTAACCTTTATACCCGCAACAGACGATGAACTCGTCGAACCCGAAGGCGGAATAGATCTTCATGATATGCCAGAGGATCGGCTTGTCGCCGATCTCGATCAACGGTTTCGGCTTGAGATGGCTTTCCTCGCCGATCCGCGTCCCCAAACCGCCCGCCAATATGACCACTTTCATGTTTTCCCCCCGCTCCAGATTTATTTTCCAAACCTCAAACGAACGAGCGTAAATAAATAACCTAGCATAAAAGCGAAAAGGTTTCTTTTGGTTTCGCCGAACATCCGCTTCTTGAAAGTCGCCGGGACTTCCTTGATCCGGACATGGAAGTCCCTGTTGAGCTTGAACAGGATCTCCTCGATGATGTCGAAGTTCCGGCAATACAACTTGACCTGCTTGAGCGGATCCGCCCTGTACAGCTTGAAACTGTTGGAGACATCCTTGCACTTTAGTCCGAGGACCAGCCTGTAAGTGACATTCAGGACCCTGCTCATGAACACGAGGAGCGCGTTGTTCTCGGTGAATCCTCCCTCGACATAGCGGGAAGCGATGACCACGTCGTACTGGGACCTATGCTTGAAGAGTTCGGGTATGAGTTCCGGCGGATGGGAACCGTCGGCGTCCATGAACAGGATGAACCGGCCTCTGGCGCGGGCGATGCCGGTCGTAACGGCGTTCCCGTAATCGTTTCCTCCCTCCCGATGGATATAAGTCGAATCATGGAGTTCGCAAACCTCCATGGAGCTGTCCATGGCCTGCACGGTATCCACCACGAGGATCTCGCGGGAACAGGAGAGGGAGGCGGCGGCGCGCGCGATCCTCGGAAGCAACACCCTGAGGTTCTCTTCCTCGAGAAACGCGGGAATGATTATACTCAGTTCCAGTTCGTCGTTCAATTTTCCTCAAACCAGGCGATCATTTTTTCGACGCCCGCAAATCGGTCCGTTTGGACTTCCCAAGAGAAAAAGCGCCTGGCCTTGGAGGTGTCGGCGCAAAACACTTTCTGGTCGCTCGTTCTCCAGGGAAGACGGCGGAACTTCATGGAAATATCGAGCTTTTTTTCCAGAAAGGCGAAAAGTTCGAGGAGGGAGAGCGAGTTTTCGACGCCGCCCCCGATATTGAACGGTTGGCCCGCGGTTTTTTCAATATGGGCCGCGGCGGAAAAGTAACACCGGACCATGTCGCCGACAAAGAGCACGTCGCGGACCTGCTTGCCGTCTCCGGAAATCGTGAACTCCTCCCGCAACTCCCCCTTTTTTATCGCCAGGGCCTGTTTTACAAACCAACCGATCCATCCCTGATCGTACGTCGAAAACTGCCGCCCGCCAAAAATCGACGAGTGCCGGAAAACGACGGTGCGCAAACCGAACATCCTGTGATAATCCAGCATGTATTGGTCCACGGCTCCTTTCGAACAACCATAGGGGGACTGGAAGTCCAGCGGCAGGGACTCGCCGAAACCGCTGGGGTAATCCGGCGCAACATAGCGGGTGGGGGTCTCCCGGTAGTCGATATGCTCCAGGCTCCCGTAGACCTTATTGGTGGACGAGTACGTCAGGATGCATTCCGGGGCGAATTTCCTGACCGCCTCCAGAACGTTATGGCCGCCGAGAACGTTGACCTCGAAGTCCTTGCGGGGATCGTCGATCGAGGTCGTCATGGCCACCTGTCCCGCAAGATGAAAAATAACGTCCGGCTTGATTTCCCGGACCGCCTTTTCCACGTCGTTGCAAGAACGGATATCGGCGTGGCAAAAAGAAAATTTTCCGAGGCCCCTGAGCCATTGAAGATTCGCGGACGATCCTTCGCGATACAAATTGTCGAGAACAAACAGCTCCTCGCCCCGGCGGAGGACCTCGGCGGACAAGTTCGCTCCCAGGAACCCGCAACCGCCCGTCACCAAATACTTCATTATCATCCGCCTTTCCGCTTTTCCAGTTCGACCGTGCGCGCGATCCCATCGGGCAAGGACACGCGCGGCCGCCAACCCAACCGGGAAACGTCGGCAAGGTCCGCTTTCGATTCCATCATTTCGTTTTTTCTATACGGAAGCTCTCCAAAATTGAATTTGGTTTTGCAATCCGGGCAGGTTTTGGCGATGAGTTGGACAAGTTCCCGGATACTGACGCTCTGTCCAGACCCCACTTCGATGCGGTTAAACCCGTCCGCGAAAGAAGCCAGGCGGGATATAATCGTCGCCAGCGCGTCCGCGGCATCGTCGATATAAATAAAAACCCTTCTTTGGTCTCCTCCCGTCAATGCCAGACTGGGACACGCCGAGAGGATGGTCGCGATGACCATGGAAACGAAATTGGTTTCGCCGGCGAACGGGCCGTAAAAATGCTCCAACTCCACGTTGACCGCCTTGAAGCCGCCGGCGTCCTGGCAGTATAAGGAAAGCCAGTCGGCAAATTGGCGCTTTGAAAGAGAATAGGGACTGATCATCGGAGGCAAAGAGGTATCCACGTTCAAAAATCCGCGGATGCCGTGTTCCCTTCCCAGATGCAGAAGCCGCAACGGGAAAATCACGTTGTCTTCCATTGTTTTCGATGGGTCGATTGTCTTTCTACCGTAATTTGCGGCCAGATGGAGTATGGCCGCAACTCTCGTTTCCTCAAAGAGACTCCTGATATCCCGCTCGTCCACATTAAAAACCGCGACGCGGGCCAGATAGTCGCCTATCCTCGAAACGTCCGAAAAGGACCTTTTGAGAACAACGATCTCAAAGCCGAGATCGACCAACCGCTTGAGCGTCCGGCTTCCCAGATAGCCCGTCGCCCCGGTCATCACAATCGCGTTCTCACGATTCTCAGCCATCAGTATCCCCGGTCCAGTACCCAATCGGTCAAGGTTAACCCCTTGGGAGCAAATGCTTAACGCCCTAGAATCTAACAAAAAAGCCGCGGAAAATCATCTACGAATGAATGGGCAGGCATCGGCGCTCGAAACTTCTTTCCACCCGCGCCGGTTTCGCCGCTTTACCGATTGTCAAAAAAGGGTTTATTGGATATACTTTTTTCCGGTTATAAATAAAATCGCTTTTAATTCTTGGAGATCCAAGTTGGCGGACCGCATAAATCTGGCCCTGATCGGCGCCGGGTACTGGGGCAAAAACCTGGCCCGGAACTTTTATCAACTGAACGCCCTCAAGATCGTTTGCGACCCCTCCCAGGAAGTCCTCGCCGCCAAACGCCAAAAATATCCCGACGTTGAAACCAGCGTCTCCTTCTCCGATACGCTTCTCTGCCCCGACATCGACGCCGTCGTCATCGCCACTCCGGCGGTCATGCACTATTCGATGGTCAAGGAATCCTTGATTGCCGGGAAACACGTATTCGTGGAAAAACCCCTGGCCATGACGGAAAAAGAGGGAAGCGAACTGGTGGCCCTGGCCAGGGAAAAGAGAAAAACCCTGTTCGTCGGCCATATCTTGCAGTATCACCCGGCAATCGGCGCCATCAGGGACATGTTGCGCAAGGGGGAACTGGGCAAAATCCAATACATCTACTCCAACCGTCTGAACCTGGGGAAAATCCGCCGGGAGGAAAATATCCTATGGTCGTTCGCCCCCCATGATATCTCCGTGATCCTGTCCCTGGTCAACGAGGAGCCTTCCTCGGTGAAAGTCGTCGGCTCCAATATCCTGCACCCGCACATTGCCGACACCACGTTGACCCATCTGCAGTTCCCCTGCGGCGTGGCGGCGCATATCTTCGTGTCCTGGCTCCATCCGTTCAAGGAACAGAAGCTGGTGGTCGTCGGCGACCGCAGGATGGTGGTCTTTGACGATACCGCCCAGCGGGAAAACAAGCTCGTCGTCTATCCGCACAATATCCTCTGGCAGGGCGGTCTGCCGGTCCCGGAAAAAAAAGAAGGCGTGCCCATCGACCTCACCCCGGTCTGGGAGGAACCCCTGCTGGTCGAGTGCCGGGCTTTTCTCGACGCCATCCGCGGCAAACCCTGTTCGACGGACGGCGAGGAGGGTTTGCGGGTATTGCGCGTCCTGCAACGCGCCCAGTCCGACATGGACAAGACGGGTATCCCTGGCCCTTCCCAGGAGTATTTCGTCCACGAAACCAGCGCGGTGGACCCGGACTGCCTCATTGGCAAGGGCGCCAAAATATGGCATTTTTCCCATATCCTGAAAGGGACGAAGATCGGCGAGAAAGCCAACATCGGCCAGAACGTCGTGGTCGGCCCGAATGGAATCGTCGGCGCCAACGTGAAAATCCAGAACAACGTTTCCGTCTATGAGGGAGTGATTCTGGAGGACGACGTGTTTTGCGGGCCTTCCTGCGTTTTCACCAACGTCGTCAACCCGCGTAGCGCCATCCCGCGCAAGAACGAGTACAAAACCACGCTGGTCCGGAAAGGGGCGACGATCGGCGCCAACGCCACCATCCTCTGCGGGACCACGATCGGTAGGTACGCGTTTGTCGGGGCGGGAGCGGTCGTCACCAAGGACGTCCCGGACCACGGCCTGGTTTACGGCAACCCGGCAACCCTTCAGGGGTGGATGTGCGAATGCGGATGCCGGCTGGACAAAAATAACAGATGCGGAGCTTGCGGAAAAACGTTCGCGTTACCTTGAACTATTCTAAAAACTGGCGTCTTTCAGACTTGCCAACCCCATCGATGCCCGAATCCGGCCGTCCCCAAGCTTTTAATTTGAATCTCCTATGAAAAAGATTTTAATCACCGGCGTGGCCGGGTTTGTCGGCTCCAATTTGTGCAAAAAACTCCTCTCCGAAAGATACCAGGTAATCGGCCTGGACAACCTGTCCCAAGGATCCTTGCGAAATATGGAGCCTTTCAAGAATAACCCTTCGTTCGAGTTCGTGGAGGGAGACGTCCGGGACGAGGCGCTGGTGACCCGGCTGGTGGAACGGGCGGACGTTGTCGCCCATCTGGCGGCCTTCAAAATCCCCAGATATGGCAACGCCATGGACACCTTGAAGATCAACACCCGCGGGACAAGAAACATTTTCAACGCCGGTTCCAGGTACCGCCGGAAAATCGTCTTCACGTCCACCTCGGACGTTTACGGTAAAAACCCCGATCTGCCGTTCAGCGAGGAATCGGACCTGCTTCTGGGCGAAACGTCGATCAAGCGGTGGAGTTACGCCGTATCGAAATTGTACGACGAGCACCTCGCCTACGCGCATCTGGAGGAACGGCAGACCCCCATCGCGATCATCCGCTATTTCGGGGGATACGGTCCCAACCAGAATCTCACCTGGTGGGGAGGGCCGCAATCGGTGTTCATCGAAAAGGCCATTAAAAACGAACCCCTCACCATTCACGGCGACGGCAACCAGAGGAGGAGCTTCACCTACGTCGACGACATGGTCAACGGCACGTTCCTCGTCATCGACAAGGACGGCTCGGCGGGCGAGATTTGGAACATCGGGAACGACCGGGAAATCACCATCAAGGCCCTCGGGAAAATGATCTGGAACCTTGTCCGCCCCGATACCGAGCCGAAGATGGAGCTCATCTCCTATAAAAGCTTTTCGGGACATTACGAAGACGTCATGCGGCGCATTCCGGACCTCGCCAAGTCGAAGCAACGCCTTGGGTTCAACCCCGTCGTACCCTTGGAGCAGGGGCTTCCCATCACCATCCAGTGGCAGAAACAATTTTATCCGGAGACCATGTTGTAACTCATAGGGGGGGCCGGAGCAGAGCGGACATACGTGGCTCATGAGCGAATCCATTTGTCCCCCCCTTTGGGAAAGGGGGGCTGGGGGGATTTTACAAGCGGCCTTCACTCCAAATCCCCCTGAATCCCCCTTTGATAAAGGGGGACTTTGGCGTCGCAACGATCCATGGGATTCCTCCCCGGATCCGGTAACGAAGCTAGAAAAATGACGCGAACGCTGTCCATACTTTTATGGACACATTAGTATTTCTCAACCAGGATTCTCGAGAGCATCGAATGAAAGCATTGATCACCGGAGTGTGCGGCTTCATCGGTTCCCATCTGGCGCGAAAAATGGCCGCCGCCAACTGGACCGTCGTCGGAGTCGACAACCTTTCCAGCGGATGTCTTGAAAATATCGCCGGCCTGACGGGAAGCCCCAACTTCAAATTCATACAGGGCGACGTGGCTTCCAGCCAGTTCGCGACGGAGTTCTCAAACCAGGGCTTCAACGCGGTGGTCCATTTCGCCTGCGGCAAGGGCCCCCGGTACGGTAGCCGCATGGAAGTCCTCGAAACCAACGCCATCGGCGCGGAGAACGCCCTCGAAGTCGCCCATGCCAATAACGCGCGGTTCATCTACGGGTCCACGGGAGAGCTTTACGGAAAAAACCCCGAAATACCATTCACCGAGGAATCGAGTTTCAGGCTGGGGCAACCCGCCATCAAGCGGTGGAGCGGGGTGGTCTCCCAAATGTACGCCGAGCATCTGTGCTTCGCCTACAACGAGAAATACGGCCTCGACTTCACCATCCTCCGTTTTTTCAACATTTACGGCCCCGGGCAGAGCATGGACTGGATGGGAGGGCCGCAAGCCATATTCATCAAGGCGGCCCTGGAGGACAAACCCATGGAAATCCACGGCGACGGAGTGCAAAGCCGGGACCTTTCCTATATCGACGACGCCATCGACGGCTTGATGCTGGTCCTGGAAAGCAAATACGCCTCGGAAGAAATCATCAACATCGGCGACGAGAGGCGAATCAGCATCGTCAACCTGGCGTATATGATCTGGCGCTTGTCCGGCAACCCCAGCAAACCCAAACTGGAATTTCTCTCCTACGCCGAACTCCCGCACCTCTACGAGGACATCCGTCATAGAAGTTGCGACACCACGAAAGCCCGTTGCCTTCTCGGCCATCAAGCGAAAACGCCGTTGGAGGATGGGTTGAACGCCACCATCCGATGGTATCGCGGGAAGATCGAAACCGGGACATCATGAGAAGAAAAATCCTCACCGTCGTCGGCGCCCGCCCCCAGTTCATCAAGGCGGGGGTGATTTCCCGTCTCATCCGGGAAAAGCATGCCGGCGCCTTGGAGGAAATCATCGTCCATACGGGCCAACACTACGACGACAACATGTCGCGCGTTTTCTTCGAGCAACTCGACCTGCCGGAGCCCAAGATAAATCTGGGCGTCGGCTCCGGCGGTCATGGGGAACAAACGGCCAAAATGCTCTCCTTGATCGAAAGGGAAATCCTGTCCGAGAAACCGGACCTGGTCCTGGTCTACGGCGACACCAACTCGACGTTGGCCGGGGGGCTCGCCGCCGCCAAGCTCCACGTCCCGGTGGCCCACGTGGAGGCCGGCCTCAGGAGTTGGAACCGGAAAATGCCCGAGGAAATCAACCGGGTCATGGTCGATCATTTGTCGAGTCTCTTGTTATGCCCTTCCGACCGGGCGGTGGAAAATCTCAAAAAAGAGGGAATTGTCAAAGGCGTGGTCAAAACCGGGGACGTCATGCACGATTCGGCGATTTATTGCGCGCGGAGGGCGGAGGAACATCGGGAAAATTTTGACCGTATCCGCCGGGAATCCCATATCGAACCCGGCGAATATTTCCTGGCCACCGTCCACCGGGCGGAAAACACCGACCATCCGGACCGTCTGGAGCGGATCGTCTCGGCCTTCGGGCGTTTGCCCGCCAAAGTCGTCTGGCCCGTACACCCCAGGACCCTGAAAGAACTCAAGACCCGCGACATCGCCTGCGGCAAAAATATCGTTTTGACCGGACCGTTTTCCTACCTGGACATGTTATTATTCCTCAAGTACGCCAAAACGGTCCTCACCGATTCAGGGGGCGTGCAAAAAGAAGCGCTGTTTTTCAAGGTTCCCTGCATCACCCTCCGCGAGGAAACCGAATGGACCGAAACCGTGGACTCCGGGTGGAATATATTGACGGGGACCGACGCCGGGGAAATTCTCTCCGCCGTCTCCTCGCACCTCAACGCCGCCAAACAAGACCCCGGAGAGATTTACGGGGATGGAAATTCAGGACGCAACGCCATTGAAAGCCTGCTCTCATTTTTGGGCAAGAACTCTCGCTAGCCGCGGAACTTACGGACTCTTCCGCGCAAACCTCGCAATAAGACGAAATTAACGCTTCAATCCGAAACATCAAGAAATGATCTATCTTCTCATCCCCGTTTATAACGAGGAACAAAACATCCCGCCTCTGGTGTCCGCTTTGGACAGGGCAATAAAAGACATGGGGGAGAATTACCGCCTGATCTTCGTCAACGACGGAAGCGTCGACGGCACGCCGGGGGTCATTCAAAAACTGAAGGACGATTTTCCCATCGAGATGTTGGAGAACAGCCCCAACCAGGGAGTGGGGGTTTCGTTCGACAAGGGGTTCAAGCATTTCATCCAAACGGCGGGGCCGGGCGATATCCTGATCACCCTGGAGGGGGACAACACCGCCGATCTAGGCACGTTGCCCAAACTGGCCGCCGCCATAAGAAACGGAAACGATTTCGCGCTGGCCTCGGTCTATTCGAAGGAAGGGGAAGTTGTCGGAACGACCCCGCTCCGGTTATTCCTGAGCTTCACGGCCAACGTCCTGTGCAAATTGATATTCAGGATGCCCAAGGTGAATACGTTCTCGTCTTTTTACCGGAGCTACAGTTATGAAGCCATGCGGAAGCTGTATGAAAAGTTCGACAACCGGCCGATCGCCGAACGGGGCTATATTTGCATGGTCGAATTACTCATCAAGCTCTACCGATCGGGCTATAAATTCGCGGAAATACCCACTTGCCTGAACTCCCAAAAACGGCTGGGCATGAGCAAGATGAAGATAATGCAAACCATCCAGGCTTACTTCCGCCTCTTCGCAAAACACCTGCTGTAGATAAACTTCGGAGACATTTTATTTTCCGGCGTATTTTTTAAAATACGCCCCTACGCCTCCGAGCAAAACCAGGTAAAACGACAGAAAATATTTTTCCCGCCACAACCTCTCGCCGGATTCGCTGAGAATCCTGTTCCACTCAAAACGAAATTGGCAATAAGAGTAAAATGCCCCGTAAGCCGATCCCTTGACGCCGTCGATCGAAACCGGTTCCAATTGCGCGTTCGCCGGGCGCGTCAGATAAATCCCAACCCCGCTTGCCGGACGGTCCGGATCGGCCCTCAATTCCCAGAAGTAGTTTTGCTTTTTCGAAAGCGGTTGCGGCGGGAACCAAATGGAGTGGATAACCCCGGCCAGATAATGGGTCCCTATTTTCGCGGAGGAGGGAAATTGCCCCACATCGACGGCCGTCGAAAACAACGGTTTTGTCCCGGGACCGGTTTGATAAAGATTGAACGTCAACGTCCCTTTCCGGGCGTCGTCCTTCACATAAAACGGGATGGTAACCCGGTTCAAGTTGGAGCAGTTCGAAACGAACGGTTGGACAACGGCCCGGACCCGGCCAAAGTCCGGGGACGGATAGGGCTTGCCGACAAAGTTATAAATGTCGTTATAGAAGAAGACCCTCTCCATCAGGCCCGGCGGTCCCGCCAAGGCAACGTCCCCCCCCAGCGCCGCCATGAAAACGAGCCCCGTAAGGAAGCGTATCATCGGGCGATGATGCGGCGCCAATCGAAATTAAAATGCGCCGAACCGTACAAGCTTTTTAAAATCACGACCGCCATCGATAGAAGGACCGCCTTGGTCGCCAAGTCAATGACAATGTCGTATGTCCCCTGGTTGAACAAAAACCCGGTCGCGTCCTGCAGGGCGGGAAGGCTCAGGAAGAATTCCGGATTCAACGGGGCAAAAATCCCCAACGCGGCCGGCCGGGACCTCAGCCCGCCAAGAAATATGAGGGCCAGCAAGACATAAAAAACCGCCCGCCGTTGCGGCTGGCGTTGCGCATGGAGGATCGCGAAGGGAATGAACCAAAGCCAATACTGGGTGACTCCAAGAACAAGTCCGCCTCCGACCGCTAAAAAGATCAACAGAAAGTAATCGATCAACAGGGGACAATCGATCTCTCCCTGTCTGGCGAATAAAATATGGACTGCGACCAAGGCGTAAACGCCCGCCTGGACAACCCGCAACAGCAAAATCCGCAAGCTCTGCGAGGCATCAAAATTATACGAGAGGTCCAAAAACATTTTGAAAACCGCTTTCCCGGATATCCAGTAGAATCCGCCATAGACCAGGGCGACCGGAACGATCGCGACCAGGGCGAGGCGAGCATAATCCTTCAGGTTCCTGCCGCCAACCAATACCACTAGCGGCAGAAAAATTATCGGGAATACCTTGAAGAGACACCCTCCCGCGATGGACAAGCAAGCCAGGTTTCCCCGGCCTTTTTGCAGTGAATAATAACAGGCCAGGACCGTAAAGAAAGCCGGGACCAAATCGATCTGTCCCATCATGTAGGGGGCGTAAATCGCCAGGGGATTGACCGCCCAGAATACCGTGAAGGTCCGCCTTTCCTCGTCGTTCGGCAACAATTTCCAGCCTACCGAGAGGAGCATTCCATCGAAAAACAAGTAGGGGACTTTCATCAAAAACAGGGAGAAAAACAGATTGTCGAAACTTAAAACGGAATCGAACCCGTTCTCCGCAATGGAGCGTAAAAAGCTCTCGAAAGGCGGGAACAGGAATTGCGCGAGGAACTGGTACGCTGAAATGAAAATCAGCGCCAGCGGCGGATAATAATTCACCCCGTCAGACGCGGCTTTTTCATACACATGCCAGTCGCCGTGGGACAGGAAATAGGGATATTTGTTTATGTGGAGCAAATCGCCATGCAGAGTAAATGGCATGACCAGCAGTCTCAGGAGAAAAGCGATCGCGACCCACTGTCGAATGGTTAATTTCCCGTCCACGGCGTTCCCTTGAAATATACGGTGGAATTATACCCGACTTGATCTATAAGGACTAAAAAACTTCGGCGTTCGCATAGAGTCAATCCATCGGCGCCCGTCTCATGCGCGAGGTCGGGAAAGAGCGGGCGCCGGTCAGAGGATCAGTTCCGGTTCGGCGAGGCTGTAGGATTCGGGATGGTTCTTGACGTATAACCGGGGCAGGTCGTTGGTCCCGTAGTGGGTGATGTACAGGAAGACGTGTTCCCGGGCGTTGATGCGCAGGGCCCAGGGATTGAAATCGTCGCGGTAGAAGTTCTCGTACCGCCGCATGGCGTCCTCGATGGTCAAGCCGGACTCCGGGGTGTAGTAATAATCCAGCGCGAGGTCGTGCTCGGGGTTCTCCTTCACCTCGATCCCGTATTTCTCGACGGCCCCGAACACGGGGGCGTGCTTATACAGGACGAAGAAATACATCTCCACCGAATGGATGATGTCCTGGTTCGCCAGAAGGAAACGCCGGGTGTCCTCCGCCTCTTCCTGCGTTTCGCTGGGGAACCCGAAGAACCCCATGACGTGACTCCAGATGCCCACCCGCCTGGCTTCCCTCAGGTTCGTCAGGGCCGCGTCGATCTTGGTGTCTTTCTTGACGAGTTTGATGATGCGCTCGTTGGCCGATTCCAGGCCGAAATAGAGCGACCGGCACCCCGAGGCGGCGGCCTTGTCCCAGATTTCCGGTTCCAGCAGGAGCGATTCGAAGCGGATCAGCGTCGTCCAGTAAATGTCCAGCTTCCTCTCGATCATCATCGGCGGCAGTTTGACGAAAAGGGCGGGCGGGAACGACTCGTCGGTGAACAGGAAGTGCCGGGCGTTGTATTTGTCTCGCAATGCGGCGAGTTCGTTGACAATCTGGTCGGCATGCTTGGCGCGGAACTGGTCGATGTAGCCCGCGCCGTGGTCGCAGAACGTGCACTTGCCCCAATAGCAACCCCTCGTGCCGAGATAGGGGACGATCCGTTCCGGGGAAAAATACTTTTCCCACGGCAGGCCGTCGAAATCGGGGAGCGGCAGTTCGCTCACCCGCTCGGTGTGGAGTTTCTCGTTGACGCGCACCCGGCCCGACGCGTCCTTGTAGATCAGGTTGGGAACTTCCGAGAGGGGCGTCTGGTTGTCCAGCGCCTCGACCAGCCACGCCAGGGCGTGCTCGCCCTCGTAACAGATCATCGAGTCGAACGCCTCGTCGAAGAACCGCCTCTTTTTGGCGAACTCGTCCTTCAACCGCGTGACGATATTCCCGCCGACGGTCACATGGATCCCCGGGTACTTCCGCTTGATCAGCTTGCAGAAGGTGATGCCCGACATGAGCTGGACCGGCGTGCCGATGGATATCCCCACCACGTCCGGGCGCTCCGCCTCGATCGCGGGGAACAACAGTTGTTGGCAGACGTCGATGTAGATGTTGACCCTGCCGTCGTCGGGGGCCGCGAGCAGTTCGTCGGAAATCCAGGGACGATACACGTTCAGATTGCTCTCGACCGGGTAAAAATTGATGCTGGCGGGGTGGTACGCGATGGAGATGTATTCCATGACCTCGCGGAAGGCGTTCAGCGCCCACTCGCACTTGTCCACGTCGTAAAATTCCCGCGACCGCATGATCTCCTTCGCCCGCAGGACTTTCCCGATGTGGTGCTCCAGGTCGATGAACTGGATGCGGCCGAGCGTCGCCTTGAGGTCCCTGTCCCCGGTGGATAGGGTCCCTTCGCGCTCCCGGGCCCGTAGCTCCTTCAAACGCGCCTGGATGCGGGACTTGACGAATTCCAGGAACTCCCGGCTGAAGAAATGGTCGAAGGACTCGACATTGATGTCCTTCTGCACCACCGGAATGCCTTTTTGCCGTAAAACCGCCGTGAGGCTGGGCAAGGCAAGGTATGGGGCCGTCGGCACCCATTCCGGAGGAAAAATCAACATGACCTTTTTCATGGCGGCGTTCTATAATCAGGCTATCGATGTTTGCATAAATAATGACAGGGGGTAAAGCGTCATCGCGAGCCGCCCGCTCGCCGCGGGGGCAACTGGCCAAGCCCGGATTGTCCTCAATGACGCTCATTCGCCATCCAGGTCAAGGCCTATTGGATCCAGCGGCACGCTGGGCGGCGTGGCGATCCAGATTTTCTGGATTGCTTCGTCGGCAGGGCCTCCTCGCAATGACAAATCATATCTGGATTGTCGATCCCTGGATCGTACTTTATGGTATCATAACAACCAATAATCCAAGACCTGTAAATCATTTTAAAAGGAGTCAACCCTTTAAGATGTCTATTCATGAAACCAGCGCGGAAACGAAGGCCAAAATAATACTCGACGAGGCAAATCTGGCATTTTGCGAAACCGCCGAGCGTAAGGACAAACCGGGCGCCAGGACCCTGGACGGCTCTTGCTGGGACTCCGGGAAAATGGACGGGGAGTACGACGAGCGGGACTTCCACAGAATCCTGGAACTCCAGTTGCAGGCCGCCAGGATTTGCGACGAACGCCCCGAACTGGAGGAAAAGACGGCCCAACTGTTCCAGAAGGTCATGGCCGAAAACGCCGGGGAAATCCTCAAGGACGCCCTGAGCGACTCCGGCATTCTGGAGCTGGGCAGGATCAGCGTCGTCATATTCCTGCTCCGTTTCCCGACGGTGCAATCGTTCGTGAACAAAGGACACCCCCTGGTGCTGGCGACCGACGAGTACATGCTGGAAAACGCCGACAAGCAGAATTGGCACGATTACAACAACATCGCCCGCGATATGGGCTGGTCGCCCTGACCCGTCTATGCAGTTAAGATACAAACTGGCGAAAGAGACGTTCAAGGGAAAAAAAGTCCCCCCCGCGGTCCGCGCCACGGAGGACCACGTTTCCGAGGACCAGCGGGGCAACCGCTCCAGCGGTCCGGGAGACCCGATCCTGAGCCTCGGGGCGGACGACGTCACCGCCGTTCCGAAACCCGCCGCCCCTCCCACGGAGGAGGCGGACTACTCCCGCAGAGACTTGTTCGGCTTTTTTCAGAAGTACGCGGACCGGGTCGCCAAAAAAGGACCTCCGCAAACCGAAAAGAAAAAGAAGAAACGGAAGGTAAAAAAGAAATCGTCCGACGCCGCGCCGCTGGACGCGGAAACCGCCCCGCAACCCGCGGCAAACGCGGTCCAGGCGGAGGCGTTGGCTCCGCGTCCCCGGAAAAATTTTTTCCTCCGCCTGTGGGACTGGATCGTGGACTTCTTCCGTCCCATCCCGAGAGAACTGGAGGAACAACTGCTCGCCCAAGGACGGGCTTTGCAAGCCGCGTCCGCCGCCTCCGCAAAAACCGGAACCGCGCGGCCCGCCGTCCGTAAAACGGACAGCCAGGCCCTCCCCGCCGCCGACCCGTCCCAGCCGAATCCTCCGCCCGCGAACGCGGTCTCCGCAAGTAAAGACGCGGAGCAAACCGTCTCCAGCGCGGTTACCGGACATGAAGAATTGAAGTTCGACCTCGTGGAAGGCGCGGGAGAAGACGAGGAGCCTGAACAAGAGATGAGCCGTCGCGGCCTGTTGCGCCAGGGCGTCCACTATTTCGCCAAGCCCGCGGTGGACTCCATCCAGAGCAAGATCGACAAGGTCAACGAAGCGGTCTCGAAAATCACCCGGCGCGTCCCCATGCTCCGTCCTCCGGGAGCCATCAGCGAGCGCCAGTTCCTGCAGGCCTGCACCCGGTGCGACGCCTGCATCCACGCTTGCCCGAAAGACGCCATCCGCAAGGCCCCGAAATCCTTCGGCATGCTGGTCCTGGGAACGCCTTACATCGACCCGATGAAGAACCCGTGCGTGATGTGCGACGGGCTCCCCTGTATTTCGGCGTGCGGCGACAGCGCGCTTCTGCCCGTGCCCGGCGGTCCGGCGGACGTCCGGATGGGTTACGCCATCCTGGACAAGGCCAAGTGCCAGGCCTACGGCGACACCTTCTGCCAGCAATGCGTCATCGACTGCCCAATCCCCGGCGCCATCACGCAGAAAAACAACAGACCCATCATCCATAAGGACGTGTGCACGGGATGCGGCGTCTGCGTGCGGTCTTGCAGTACCGTCAACATTCCCGTCGCCATCAAGGTCAAACCGCAAATGGTGATCGAGAGCCAGGCCCGCAAGCAGGAGATGGAGAAACAGAAAGCGCTGGAAGACGCGCAACGTCTGGCCGCCAAACGGTCAGCCGACAAGCAGGAACTCCTGGAACAGCAAGCCGCGGAAAACAAAGGCGCCAACGCCAGCGTGAACGCTGGACCCAACGCCAGTCCCCTCCCTCAAGGGAGGGGTTGATTTTTGTGTCGCGCCAATCCTTTCATTATTAGACGCTTCAAGTCCGCCCGCCACCCGCGAAAGCGCGAGGCGGGGCGCCCTTCAGCCGGGGACCGGAAATTATCTTCTTGCATCTGACCCGCTATTTGAGTATTTTTATGGGTCTTTGGCCTCAAGACAACGTCGATCCCTTTCCAAACCAACCGTTTTCCATGGAAAATAAATTTCTAAGGACCCACTACTGCGGGGAAATCTCCGAAAACCATATAGGCTCCGACGTGACCCTGTGCGGATGGATACAGACGCGGCGCGACCACGGCGGCCTGATCTTCATCGACCTCTGGGACAAGGAGGGCATCGTGCAGGTGGTCCTGAACCCGCAGATCGACAAGCTCGCCCACGAACAGGCGCAGAGCCTGCGCGGCAACTTCGTCATCGCCGTCAAGGGGAAAGTCCGCGCCCGGCCCGCCGACATGGTCAACCCCAAGCTCAAGACCGGCAAGGTCGAGGTCTACATCGACGACCTGAAAATCCTGAACAAGTCCAAGACCCCGCCCTTTTCGGTGTGGGAGGACGCGGAAGTCGCCGAGGCGATCCGGCTCAAATACCGCTACCTCGACCTCCGCGGGGAGGACCTCCAGCGCAACCTGAAGATGCGGTACGACATCACGCGCGTGGCGCGGGACATCCTGCATAAACGCCGGTTCACGGAAGTGGAGACGCCCATGCTCACCAAGAGCACCCCGGAGGGCGCGCGCGATTACCTGGTCCCCAGCAGGCTCAACCCGCAAAAGTTCTACGCCCTGCCCCAGTCGCCGCAACTGTTCAAGCAGATCCTGAT
>JACQQK010000186.1 GCA_016207065.1 Nitrospinota bacterium | reverse complement strand
CGGCGGACGCCGCGGAAGCCGGCAGACCGGACGAGCTGATGATCATCGCGGAACCGTTCACCTGGAACCCGACGTCCTCGTCCTGGACCGCGTTATGGACTTTCACGCGCAAGCAATCGCCCTGGTTGGCCCGCAGGACGAGGGGCTGGATCGCGTCGCCCTGGAGGCCGGTGGACACCGCTCCGGGATTCATCTCCTCGCTCCGGGCCTTTTTATTGGCCGCCTCCTCGGCGCGGACCTTGGCAACGTCCTTCGTCAGAGCGTACATGTAACCGGGATGGTAGTCGCCCCACTGGTTCAGGGTGATCTCCACGTTGATCGCGGAAATCTCATAGGACTTCACGGGAACGGAACTCGGGCAATGCGCGCCCTTGAAAACTTTCTCGGCGGCTTCGGTCGGCCCAAGCAAATAGCCCTGGCTCAACTGATGCTCCGCCCAGGACTGATGGAACCCGCCGCCCTGGGACGCCGGGCTGGCGTGCTCCATGATCTTGCCTTGCAAATCTTTCATCATGCGCGCAAAGGTTTTATCGAGTTGGCCACGCTCCTCGCCTCTGCCGCTCATCATGTTCTCGTAGTCGATCTGCTTCTCCAGCTTCTCGAGCCAGGCGGGCCGGCTTTGCGACGGGTTTACCCCCTCAACCTTGTCGGATTGGGAAGGCGTAGCTCCCGCGGGCGCAAGCCCCAGCCCCATTGACAGAACGCCAACAGCCAGCGCCTGCCAATACCACTTACTTTTTTTATTCGAACGAACGACCATTTTCAGACCTCCAATAATTATTTCGCTTTTCTTGCTCGTTAGAAACTTATTGGATCAAAAAAATCGCAAAACCGTTTCTCCCCCTTCTTTCCCCCTTTCTTGATGGATTTAGAAACACAAAAGCTCAGTTAGGTAGAATCAGACTTAAAACCTCAAGGTCCCGCAACACTCCCAGGGAAACCGACTTGCCTTTCTTGATTTTTCCTATGACTTCCTGGAATTGTTTTTTGTCCGACACGTCTTGATCGTTCACGGAGGAAATCAGGTCCCCCAGTACCAACCCGCCTTTCTCCGCGACGCCGCCGGGGACGATTTTAGAAACCACCACCTTCGGCCTCGACCCGGCGTCGAGCCTCTCGTGGCCCGCCGGCATTTCATCCACCTCGAAACCCAAGGGCGGCATGAAATCGCCGGGCGTGACGGGGACCCGTTCTTTTTCCTTGCGCGAACTCAGTTCCACCGTAAGGCTTTTCATCTCGCCCGCGCGAACAATGTCCAGACGAACTTTTTGCCCCGGGTGGATGGAGCCGATCATGCGGATCAGGCTCCCCGGAGAACTCACGGGCTCCCCGCCGATTTTCAGGATGACGTCCCCCGTCCGAATCCCGGCGCGGAACGCGGGCTCTCCCTCAAAAACGGAGTTGACGTAGACTCCCTCTTCCGTCTTGACGGCGACTTTCCGGGAGATTTCGGGGGACAGGGGTTCGATACCCACCCCCAACCAGCCGCGCTTCACCTCGCCGAATTCGATCAGTTGGCGGACCACGCTTTTGACGACGTTGGACGGGATGGCGAATCCGATGTTCTGCGCGTAATTGATGATCGCGGTATTGATCCCGACTATCTCCCCGCGTATGTTCAGCAACGGCCCGCCGCTGTTGCCGGGGTTGATCGAGGCGTCCGTCTGGATAAAATCCTCGTATTTGGAAAGATTGATATTTTCCCTGTTCAAGCCGCTGATGATGCCCGAAGTGAGCGTGTCGTTGAGCCCGTAAGGGTTACCCACCGCGACCACCAACTGCCCGACCCTCAGATTGCCGGAATCCCCGAGTTCCGCCGAAGGCAGGGAATCGGGAGAGTCCACCTTCACCACCGCCAGGTCGGTGTCCTCGTCCTGACCGACAACCTGACCGACAAACTTTTTGCCCCCGAACAACCGCACCTCGATCCTATCGACTTCGCGGACCACATGACTGTTGGTCACGATATATCCCCTTTTCCCGTCGATGATGACCCCCGAAGCGGAATTAATGGGTCTCGGCCGGTCAAAACTGCTCCGTTTCTTTTCCTCGGGAAAGGGCGGAACGTAAGGCGACAAACTCACCACCGCGGGCCGGGTCTGCTCGGCCAGGGAAACAAAAGCGGATTCAAGCTCTTGCAGAATTTTCAAACCGCCCGAAGCTGGACCGGCAAAAGCGTCGCGGACAACAAACACGCTAATAAAGAAAACAAAGAAAACGATGAACGAACAAGATTTGCGATTGGGCCGGTTTCTCATTGGCTGATTATCCGGGTGTACCGGTTCCTGGGCGCGGACAAAAGACCCGCAACTGACGGACGGCAATTTTCCCGTTTGAACAATATTTGCTCGGCAAACTAAAAAAATCCACTTATGGATCGAAAAAAGCCCCAAAAAAAGTAGAGAACGCCTTGCCTTGAAAAATAAACCCGTTCAAACCAACATAAAATACCGTTAAACGAACAACAAAAAGCGCCGGGCAAAAAACTCCCCCATGTACGCCTTCACCAAAACGCACCTTGGCCGCCCCTACCCCGAAAAGATCGAACGTCAGCGACGCTTTCGACGGCCAAACTCAGCGAATTACATGATTTTTAAATCATTATAAAATTTCTTTGCGTTTCGGTAATTCGCTTGATTTCCGGTCAGGTTCATGGAAAAGTAATAATAAATAACCGCAATTTTATGAGGCCTTTTTATATACAGAAACCGCTCTTCTGTCAAGGGAAAAATCCCCGGCAAATCTCCTGTTTCCATGCGATTAGAGGGTGGGGCGAAAGACCTTGCCGCGTCCTGTTTTTCAACCCGGTTACATCAGGCAACGATTTGATTGATTTATGAAATGTTGGACGCGAGTCCGGCAACCCATGTTCGATATTCAACCCCGGAATCCCACAATGAATTTCAACGATTTTGAAACCAAGTCCGCCCAGGACATCCTTCAATGGGCGGGGAACCGTTTTAAGAGGATCGCCCTCGCGTCGAGCTTCGGCCTGGAGGACATGGTCCTCATCGACATGATCTCGAAGCTGAACGTCGAAATCGCCATTTTCACGCTGGACACCGGACGGCTCCACGAGGAAACCTACGAAACGATGGAACGCGTCCGCGTCAAATACGGACTGAACGTCAGATCGTATTTCCCGGACAAGGACCGGGTCGAATGCCTGACCCGCGAAAAGGGCTTTTATTCTTTCCGCGAAAGCCTGGAAAACAGGAAGGAATGCTGTCATGTCCGCAAGGTGGAACCTCTCAACCGGGCGCTCGCGGAACTGGACGCCTGGGTCACCGGCCTGCGCCGCGACCAGAGCTCCACGCGCACGGACACCCCCAAAGTCCACGAAGACGCGGACCATCCTCCATTGATCAAGATCAACCCCCTGGCGGATTGGTCCCTGGAACGGGTCATGGATTACGTCGAGAAAAACAAGACCCCGGTCAATCCATTGCACAAAAAAAACTATCCCAGCATCGGATGCGCCCCTTGCACCCGGCCCGTCCTGCCGGGAGAGGACGTCCGCGCGGGCAGATGGTGGTGGGAGAACCCGGAGCATAAAGAGTGCGGACTGCACCGGCCGCGCTAAGGCTTCGGGTCCCGGGGCGGGCGGTCCACGCCGCCCCTCATTCCCAATTGCCCGGCGAAATAATCCCGCCGCGCCAGCGCGTGTCCGGCAAAATCGATCAGCAACTGGCTCCAGAAACGCATTGGGGCAAGCAAGCCTTTTCCTCTCCCGCCAGCCTTGGCTCTGGATGCCGCCAGCGCCTCCGCCTCGGCGAACAACAGCGGGACCAGTTGAAAAGCCAATACGGCCACGATGAAATATTCCCTTCCGGGCAATCTTCCGGGACCCGCGACTTTCTTTTTCGCCGCCTCGATCAAAGAGCCGGGAGACGTAACGCGGAGCAAGAGATAAGAGACCAAGAACATCAGGAGAAACCGGAACAGGGCGTACCCCCCTTGCTCGACCCCCTCCCGCGTAACGGCGATGGGAAAAAAGGCGAGGGAATCGAGCGGAATTCCCGGCGTGAACAAAACGGGAAAGGTCCCTATAATCAGCAAAAACCAGAACAGCTTCCGGAGGTTGGCGAGGGACTCCGCCAGGGAAAGACCGGCCACGGCCAGTCCATAAAAACAGACGAGGGTCAGGACCGACAGGGTCCGCCAGCCGCCCACAGCGGCGCCGGCGAACATCGCGAACGCCAAGGCCAGCTTCGCGCCGACCGGCAGTCTGTGCAGGGGGGAATCGCCGGGAGAATAACACCCGGCGGAAACGTCCTTGATGGTCGAATTCCGGTCCATGGCAGGGGTCTCGCGGACAACGTTGACTTCCTTGATCGCCGACAAGGGAAATGATACTGTTTTCCCGGCAACCCATTCAACTAAAATGACCTCGCCGCAAACATTGATCGACAAGACCCGCGCCCACGTCGAAAGCGCCCTTTCGGACGATGGATCGGGACACGACTGGTGGCACGTCCACCGCGTCTGGAGCCTGGCCAAGGCGCTGGCGGACGCGGAGGGGGCCGCGCGGACCGTCGTGGAACTGGCCGCCCTGCTCCACGACATCGGCGACTGGAAATTCCACGGCGGCGACGAAACCGTCGGCCCCGCCCGGGCGGCGGAGTGGCTGACGAGCGCGGGCGCCGACCCGCAAACCGTCTCCGCGGTCGTCGAGATCGTGTCCGGCATATCCTTCAAGGGCGCCGGGGTCCCGACCCCGATGCGTACCCTGGAGGGCCGGGTCGTGCAGGACGCCGACCGGCTGGACGCCATGGGGGCGATGGGCATCGCGCGGGCTTTCGCCTACGGCGGCCACGCGGACCGGCTCATCTATCATCCCGGCCAGCCGCCCGTCATGCACCAAAGCTTCGAACAGTACAAAAAGAACGACGGGCACACCATCAACCATTTTTACGAGAAGCTTCTCCTGCTCAAAGACCGGATGAACACGGCGGCGGGGAAAAAGATCGCCGAGGAAAGACACCGGTTCATGGAGATTTACCTGGAACGGTTTTTCAAGGAATGGAACGGTGAATCCTGATCCCGCCGTCGAAAAGGCCGCAAAGCTCATCAAGAAGGCCCGCCGGGCGCTGTTTCTCACCAGCGCCGGGATGAGCGCGGATTCCAACATCCCCACCTTCCGCGACAAGGACGGTTACTGGAGAAATTTCCCGCCGTTTCGGGAAAAAGGGCTGGAGGCGCAGGACCTCGCCAGCCCCTGGGCGTTTCGCAACGAGCTGGCCCACGCGTGGGCCTTTTACGAATGGCGGCGCAGAAACGCCCGCGAAAACCGGCCCCACGAGGGATACGAAATCGTCAACCGCTGGATAACGGAGCGCTTCGAGGCGGCTTTCGTCCACACCACCAACACCGACGGCTACCATCTGCGCTCCGGCTGTCCCGAGGACCGCGTGCGCGAAGTGCACGGCTCCATGTGGCGCCTGCAATGCCTGGACGCCTGCTGTGGCGATTTCTGGGAGGACCTCGCGGTCCCCTTGTGCCGGTTGAGTTACGACACCATGGAAGCGTCGGAGTTTCCGCTCTGCAGGCGGTGCAAAGGCATCGCCCGGCCGCACATCCTCATGTTCGGCGACGCCGAATACGTCGGCCATCGCTGGCAGGACGAAAATTTTCTCAATTTTCTGCAAAAACCCGCGGACGTGGTCGTGTTGGTGGGAAGCTCGGGGGCGGTCCCCACGAACGATTACATCGCCTTGCAACTCCAGGAACGCGGCGCCCGGATCATCAACATCAACCCCGACCCCGCCGCCAACGCCATCGCGCGGACAGAGCACTTCCTGCCGCTCAAAAGCCAGGAGGCGTTCATCCGGCTGGATTCCCTGCTCGACGAAGTTTGATCGACCCGTATGACAACGACCTTGACATTCCCCGAGGCGTTGGTCCACATCGCCGAAACAGGCGGTGGGAAAAGGCGCGTCTCCGCGGAACTCCTGGACCCGTCCCGGTTCATGTCCGTCCGACAATGCGAGACCGCCTACCCTCCGTCCTCCTCGAAACCGGACAGAACAACCTGCGCGACCGGATCGACTTGTGGTACTCGAACATGGACGTCAGGCGTTATCCGCGCGTGGCGCGGATGGTCAAATACTTCGCCAAAACGGTCCAATGGCTGACGGGAGCCGTCGTCGTCCACTCGCTCTCCCTCGCCATCCGAAAACCCGCCGACCCCGATCTTCCCCCTTGTAAAGGGGGACCGAGGGGGATTTAATATGAAATACGACGCGTTCAACCTCACGCAAAGGAACCGTGAATATGAAACCTATCGTCGCCGCAATACTGATCGGTTTGGCCCTATCGTCGAACGCCTATGCGGAGGAGCCTTCTCCAAAGCCGCCGGCCCAACCGGCCGGGTCCGAGGAAATCGTCAAAGCCATTGCCGAGTATCTGAAGGAATTGCAGAATTCCAATGCCGGACAACAACGGGCCCAGATCTATTTTTCCTGCATGAAATCCCAGGACGAAAAAACCACTCCCGAGATCAAGCACAAGAATTGCCTGGAGTTGATGGACAGGATCTTCCCCAAGTGATTTACCCCAGCGCGCCGCTGGACCCAACGGGTTTGGCAAGGAAACTTTATTTTGGGGCGACGGTAAGGACGAAGTAATTTTTTATGATTTTTCTTTCCATCAACTGGTCCGCGAACTCCTGGGCTTCCCCCCTGCTGGCAAAATTCCCCGCGCGGATTTTATACCAATTCCCTCCGGCGGAACGCTTGGACGTCGTCACAGAGAGGTCTTCGACCCCTTTACTCCGCAGGTTCTTGACGATCCGATCGGCCTGGCCCTGGCTGAGCACGGCGGCCACCTGAACGGTGTGCTTCCGGGTATTGACGGGTTCGACGGGTTCCGGCGACGGCGTTTTCGGGACCTCCGCGGGGGGCGGTTTCTGAAAAATGCTGTCCAGCCCTTCCTTCAGGGATTTAAACTGGGTCGCGCCCAGGACCAGCAAAACCGCGAGCCCCACGGACGCCGCTTTGAACCCAATCCCCGTCGAAGCGAAAGAGCGAGCGGCTCCGCCGAACGCCAAAAGCGCGTAACCGAGCCCCTGTTTCAGCCAGACAAACAGACTTTTGAAAACCGGCTCCTGGAGAGGTTCGATCCCCATCCGGCCCTTGACGGCCTCCAGCTCTTTCAGGTCCTCGCGGGCGATCAATTTGAATTTCCGGCTGGCGCGCAGTCGTTTTTCGTCCTCCGACCGGGCGATCGCCTCCTGGCGGTCCCTGTCCAACTCAGCGAATATTTCCCCACAACGCTCGTGCAGGGCGGAGTCGGCCGCGCGCCACTGCCCGCCGTGAAAACTCCGGCCCAGGACTTCCCGCAGGGTTTGCTCCTCGGGGGGACGGAACGGCAAGGCCTCCAGGTAAAAGTTCAACGCGAACGCGTCGGTCCGTTCCTTCGCCAGCAACAAAGGCAGGACGAACTCGACGATCTGGCCGGCGCGCTCGCCGCGGTTTTGCAGGGCCTTGAGGAACAGGGGTTGCGTCTTCAAGGTAAATTGTTTTTTGTCGAGAAAAACGGAGGTCAGATGGCCGACGATCTCCGGGTCCCGGTAGTCCTCGGCTTTGAGGATGACCAGCAACAAGTCGATTTCGCCCTCGCTCAAATCGCTCCAGTTGCCCAGGATGGCGACCAGCGGGGCACGGAACTTGGAGTCGCGCGGATTTTGCAGGAAGGCTTTCAGATAGACCTTGGTGGCCGAGGGATCCATCCGCCCCGCGGCCAGCAAATACTCCGCGTAGTCATGGACCAGTTCCGCCCTGAAGCGCCGGCTTTTCCTCGGGAGGAAAAACGACGAATAGGTCAGAGAGAGCGCATGCTCGTACTGGCGGATCGCCTCGTCCTCGTTTTTTCCCAGGTCGGGGTCCTTGACCCCGTGAATAGCGTTGAGCAGGAGTTGCTCCCCGACCAGTCCGTAGACGAAGAACCCCAGGAAAACGCAAACGCCGGCGATAGTCCATTCGAGGACCGAGTCGTCGTAAGACGCGTCCGGCATGACCGCCTCGTGCGCGATGTAGAGCGCAAAAAACCCGAGGGTCGCCATGAGGAACAGGGAGACGCCCGTACGGACAATTAAATATTTAAGGGTTTGATAGAGCATCGGCGTTGACTGGAGTCGTGGAGTTATAGGGGAATCCAGAATAGAGCGGACATGTGTAGTTCATGAGCGAGTCCTTTTGTCCCCCCTTTGAAAAAGGGGGGCTGGGGGGATTTTACAAGCGACCCGCGCTCCAAATCCCCCTGAGTCCCCCTTTGCTAAAGGGGGACTTTAGAGATTCAAGGCGGCGGACGCAATGGGGTTTCTTCCTTGACCGCGACCTCCACCCAATCCCTGGAACCGTCCTCCGCCAGATGTCCCGTTTGCGGGTCCACTTTTTCGAACTTGATCCCGGCGGGGACGGGGAAATTGATCTTGTTTTTCCCTTCCAGCGCCTTTTGCATGAAATTCACCCAGATGGGCGCGGCTCCGGCCGACCCGGTCAGGCCATGCCTGGAGGTATCCCGCATCGGATGATTGTCGTCGTAACCGACCCAGACGGAGACGGCAAGGTCCTTGGTGAACCCGTCGAACCAGGTATCCTTGAAATCGTTGGTCGTCCCCGTCTTGCCGCCGGCGGGATGCTCGAATCCCATTTTGCGGACCACGCTACCGGTGCCGCCTTCCACCACGCCCTTCATCATGTCCAACAGCGGATATACGGACTTTCGCGGGAACCGCTGGATGCCGAGATAAAAATGCTCGTACAGCCGGTTGCCGTTGTAGTCCTCGATCCACTGGACAAAATAGGGTTTGTTGTAAACTCCCAGGTTGGCGATCGCGCTATAGGCGGCGGCCATCTCCAGCGGCGACACGCCGGAAGTCCCGAGCGCCAACGAAAGATGATTTCCCAGAGGGGACGTGATGCCGAACTGCCGGGCGGTCTCGATCACGCGCGCCGGCGTCGTAGCCTGGACCAGTTTCGCGGAAACCACGTTGATCGACCGCATCAGGGCCTTCTTGAGAACGATGTCTCCGGCGAATTCGTCCTCGAAGTTTTGCGGCTCCCACGGCGAACTCCCGGGAATGTCTACCGTGATCGGCTCGTCCTTGACGACGGTGGCGGGAGAATATCCCAGCGTCTCCATGGCCGTAAGATAAACGAAGGGTTTGAAGGAAGACCCCGGCAGACGGTTGCTGGAAACCGCGCGGTTGAACTGGCTACGCGAGTAGTTGCGCCCGCCCAACAGGACCCGCACCGCGCCGTTCCGGTTTTCAATCGCCACCAGGGCGACCTGCAGGGATCCATGCGCGTCGGCGTCCCGCATTTTCTTGTCCAGGTCCTCAAGGTGGTTTTCGGCGGCCTTCATGGCGAATTTTTGCAGGCGCGCGTCCAACGTCGTGAAAATCTTGGTCCCCCCGAAGTGGACGAAATCCTTTCCGTAATCTTCCTCAAGAAGGCCGACAACGTAATCGATGAAATACAAGTTGGGGTCGGACTCCCCCCTGGAGTCGGCCAACTCCAGCGAGGAAGCCAGGGCGTCCTCCTTTTGCCGGGGAGTTATGGCCCCGGCCTTGACCATCCTGTCCAGCGCGTAGTCCGCCCGTCGGACGGCGCGGTCGTAATTGGTGAACGGGTTGGCGTTGTTGGGGGAATTGGGAAGCCCTGACAACAGGGCGGCCTGCAACAAGGTCAGGTCCTTGGCGCGTTTCGCGAAATAGACCCTGCTGGCGTCCTCCACCCCATAGGCGCCGTTGCCGAAATAGACCTGGTTGCAATAAGCCTCCAAAATCCGCTGTTTGGTGAAAGTGGCCTCCATTTGCAGGGCGATCAGGAGTTCCTTGATCTTTCGCACCCAGTTTCTTTCGAACGAGAAGAACAGGTTCTTGGATAATTGCTGGGTGATGGTGCTTCCGCCCTGGGCGATGCGCTTTTCCCGGAGGTTCCTGAACATGGCGCGGAACAGGGCCAGGTGGTCCACGCCTTTATGCCGGTAAAAATTCGCGTCCTCGACGGCGATGATGGCCTTCAAAAAATCGGGGGAAATATCTTCCAGAGGCACCGGATACCGCTCGCCCAGGACGGCGACCCGTTCGCCGTCGACGGAATAGATTTCCGTCGGGAGGCTGAGGTTGATCTTTTCCAGCGTGTCGGGCAGTTGCGGCAGGTCTCTGCTGAGGACGAGATAAACCCCGATGCAGGCAAAAACCGCCAGCAGGAAGATTCCCAATGCCGCGAAAAACAGTTTTTCGACGAGGGAACGGGTCAATTCTTCACCGCGTAAGGCTCTTCAAAAACGTCGTTGAAAGAACCCTCAGAGTTATCCGGACCGTTTTTTTCGATCTGGGACAATAGATTGTCCGCCACCTCCAGCGGCACGGGGATGAGAAGGATGTCGGTGTGAAAATCCGTTTCGTACTCGATGCCAAACAACGTGGTCTGGGGATTGGCCTCGAAACTTTCGTTCATGATCCCCAGCCGCGTCACGTGATAGTTTTTTTCCAGGAACCATTTTGGGTCGGGGAACAAGGCCTTCTGGGCCGCCGGGTCCAATGTCCGCAACAACGGCAGGAATTCCTTGATCGGGAAAATCAGGTCCTCCCGGAAATTGGCCTCCTCCAACCGTCCGCGTTTGATCGTGCGCGTGGACTGGACCTCGAACAATATCGAGGCGGGAAGCGCTATCTCCTTGATGGGGTTGTTGGACCCGTCGATGAAACTGACCGAGATCGCCGATCCGGAATTATTCAGGAGCACCCGCCGCCAACTTTGGTTCGCGTCGATTTCCATCAACTCGAAGGGGGAGACGATGCGGTGCGACCACTGGCCCGGATAGTCGAAATACAACTGCAGGAATTTCTCGCGGGAGACCGCCAGGGAGGAATGCAACGTCTCGAAAAGGGCCCGGAACGACTCGATGGATTCGCTGGACTGCTCCTTCAAGTCCAGACTGGACAGGATGGTTTGAACCTTGCTCTGGGCCAGGATGTTTTTGCGTTCCTTATCCCAAACCCTTCCCAGTTGTTGCCTGTGGGGGTTCTGCCATTTCAGATAATAGCCGATCCCGCGTTCGAAGATGTGGCCGTAGAACTCAAGGGCGGCGGCCGCGGCAAGCAACAGCAAAAAAAGGATTCCGTTCCAGTAAAACCGGACTCCCGAAATTCTCACCGGATCATCTCACCGTGATTTTATTGATGGATTTGGTAATCAGCTTTAATTTGTCTATCTGCTCCTTCAGGAGCTTTTTGTCGAGTTTTTTGCGTCCGGGACGGCCTTTTCTTTTAGGTTGGGACGCGCTTGCGGCGGGCGTTTTGGAGACCGCGATTTCCGGAACGCTTTTTTTCGCCTTCCCGGCGAGCTTGCCGGCCGGAACGAGAGGTCTCTTTTCCACGTCGCGCTTCATCCCCTTGACCGACTTCCCCAGGTTTTCCAAATACTCCGCCTGGGTATTGGGGTCCATCCTCCGGAACAGGGAAAGTATTTTCCGTTCGGAATCGTCGACCGTCACGATCCCCTGGCCCGCGGGTTTCTTGAAGACGATCTGACCGGCGCCGAAATTACAGGCCTTCACTTCCGGAAGGTTATTCCGGGAAGGGACCGTCTGCAGGGGCAGAAGGTCGAACTTGCGTATTTCGGCGGTCAAGAGCCGTTCGAGCGAAAGGTTTCCCAACCGGGCGATTTTCACCAGGATGGAAACGGGGGCGTCCCGCTCGCCCGCCTCGTAACGGACGTAGGTCCTGAACCCGACCTTCAGGATATCGGACATGGCCGACTGCGTGCATTTCAATTCCTTGCGTATCGTTTTAAGGTTTTTAGCCAGAATGGACATTACTCCGCCTCCTCACTTGATTTCATCCTGATACTCATTATACCCAATAGCGAATTTTGTTTTCAAACGGATATTCCCCGCCCGGAGCGACGGGAGCCCATTGACCAAATAGGCGATGATCGGGAACCGGTTAGCGGCGCAGGACCCGGGCGGCTTCCTTCGCGAAATAGGTGAGGATCATGCTTGCCCCGGCCCGCTTGACGCTCAACAACGCCTCCATCATCGCCCGTTCCGTGTCGATCCAGCCTTTCTCTCCAGCGGCCTTGATCATCGAATATTCGCCGCTCACGTTGTAGGCCGCCACGGGGACGTTGACCGAGTCCCGTACACGCCGGATGATGTCGAGATAGGCCAGGGCCGGTTTGACCATCACGATGTCGGCCCCCTCCTCGACGTCCTGCAGAGCTTCGCGGACGCCTTCGTCGCCGTTGGCGGGGTCCATCTGATAGGACCGGCGGTCGCCGAACTTGGGCGCGGAATCGGCCGCCTCGCGGAACGGCCCGTAAAAGGCGGAGGCGTACTTCGCCGAATACGCCATGATGATGGTGTCGGTGAACGAAGAGCCGTCCAGGGCGCGGCGGATCGCCTGCACCCGTCCGTCCATCATGTCCGAAGGCGCGACGATGTCGGCCCCGGCCTCGGCGTGGGTCAGGGCCATCTTGGACAACAACTCCAGCGTCGCGTCGTTCAAGATCCGTCCCCCCTCGACCAATCCGCAATGCCCGTGGTCGGTGTATTCGTCGATGCAGACGTCGGTGATCGTCACCAGGTCCGGCGCGGCGTTCTTGATCTCGCGCACCGCCCGTTGCACGATGCCGCCGGGGTTGTACGCCTCGGACCCGCGCGCGTCCTTCTTGTCCGGTATGCCAAAAAGGATGACGGCGGGAATCCCCAGCGCCTGGCACTCCCTGGCCTCCTTGACCAGGTTGTCGATCGACAGGCGGAACACGTCCGGCATCGAGCCGATTTCCTGGCGCACTCCCCTGCCCTCGCAAACAAACATGGGGTAAATGAGGTCGTCCGCGGAAAGCTGGGTTTCCCGGACCATCCGCAAAATGCCCGGGCTCTGTCTTAACCGTCGATATCTGTGAATGGGAAATGGCATTGCAAGATAGGATAAAAGAACCGGCTCGTTTGAATAAAAACCTCTGCCTACCACTATATGGAGGAAGGAAAATCATGGATTCGCCTTATCCTCATGATAGCAAAGGCCAAGGCGACCGGCAAGTTATTGAAAAATTAAAAATAAATAATCGTCGGCGTGTCGCAAAAATCAAAGCCCTCCGCCAACCGCGAAACATCGTCAGAATATTGACAATCTGAGAAAACCGCAGGTCTTGGGCCTTCAACCAAACAATCGTATCTAGCTGTTTCTTAAAGGGATTAGACGCTTTCTTTTTCCAAAACCACCCTCTATTGGCATATATCTTGCTTTATCATGGTCGATAGCATATGGACAATGATCAACCCGCTCGAAAGGCCAATCCATGGATTCCTCCGAGATCGCTCAAAACAAGGCTTATGAACAATTAAATGGGGCTATTCTGAAAGCCATTACGGACTCGGAAGAGGTGAAACAAGTCCTGCTCGATTTTCAGAAAAAGAACCTGATCGACCGTATGGCGGTTTTGAATTTAATCTTGAGCCTCGAGGAATTGGAGGCCCTGACCTCCGCTTCCAGCCCTTGCCGCAAATGAAAAACGGCGGGCGAGGTAAAATACCGGCTATTTCTTGAATATCTTTCCGTCGCAGGCGATGTATTTGATTTGCCGGACGGGCACGATGACAACCTGGTCCCGGGTGGTGACTTCAAGGACCTCCAGGTCGTCGCTGATGAAATGCTTTTCGGTATTCTCCAACACCAATTCCTGATTGTCCACGAAAACGACTTTCAGCCAATACTGCATTCGCTTCCTCCTTCAACCGGGCGCGCGACAAAAAAATCCCGTCGGGGTTGTTTAATGTAAATCCTTGTCCGTGTCAAGGCTAAATCCGGTCCCAGGACGGTCAGTTGGGCAGGGGAACGGCCTCGAATTTCTTGGAAAGCGGGTTGTCCAGGTAGTCTTCCACGTAATTTTTGATGTATCCCTTCTCGTACAGCTTCCGGTTAGACAAGTAGGAATCGATCTGGTGCAATACTTTGAAGCGGACGCGGGGAAAACGCATTTTGAATTCGTCGAGGGTCGTCCCGGAAATGTCTTTTTCCTCCCCAACTCCTCCCTCGACGATGACCTTCGGCAACCAGACTTGCGTCTGACCGGCCAGCCGTTTGGCGATGTCGTCGAAAGTGAGCAGGGTGGTGCAGTCGGAATCGCCTCCCAGCGTGTCGTTGGACACGTAGAGATACCGGGCGCGGTTGCGGCGGAACAAGTTCAGGATCCGGTAAACGCTTCCGGCCATGACCACCGTGTCGCTTTTCTCCAGTTCGCACGAGTCGAAGGTCTTGAGGATTTTATTCCGGTTCAAAAACGCGGTGATGTAGGACTCGGTGTGGATCATGCAAATGTTCGGAAGGTTGTCGTAATAAATCTTTTTCGCCTCGGACGGCAGATAGCGCTTCCCCTGTCTCATCAAGACCGTGGTTTCGGGGTCGATGTATTTCAGCGGCGTGAGGCATCCCATCCACAGCAGGCATGTGCGGTTGATCCGGGAAATCGTCTGGGCGTCCTCGGACATGGTGTTGGGTCCGAAGGAATAAAAATTGGCCGAGGTCACCGCCGGGCCGTCGATGATCTTGAGGACCTGCTCCACCGACGGGGCGTGCGGCATCAGTTTTTTACGATGCGCGGAGAGCGTGATGACGGACAGCTCAAAATTGATCCTGCCGGGATATTTTTCCGCCAGCCGGTGGATCCGTTCCGGGTGGACGTAACCCACGGTGAACAGGGTGACTCGTTTGTCCGTGGTTTCCAGAAACTCTTCCATCCAATCCATGGCGCGCGGATGCAAAAACACGTCCGTCCACTCCATGTAATTGTTGCCTCCCATCACCCAAGCCTCGTCCGGGCGGGTCGGGTAGCCTGAGATCTGGTCCAGCATGAATTTCCAGTCTTCCTGGGTGGTCAGGGGGGTGTCGAAGGTCTGGCGGTAACTGTGGTCTTTTTCGTAGCAGAAAGCGCACTTGACCGGGCAGGTTTTGCCAAGACTGATGGGGATCTTGCGGTCGTGTATCTCGCGCCTGAATATTTCGCGTAGGAGATTCGTATCCATGGGGCATCCGCTTCGAACCCGGGAAATATCCCGCGGTTCCTTGAGGGGCGCTTGAAAAATCGCGCCGGACCGCGCGACGGCGCCAGCCGTACTATTCCCAGGCTTCGAAGGCTTTTTTCAGGTTTTGGTCGATATCGAGCCTCTCCTGGTCCTCGCTGTCCAACTCCCGCACCAGCCGGTTGAAATGGACGGCCGCGCAACCCATGTAGGCGACGCTCTCCTGAACGAGCTTGAAACCGCCTTCCGCCAGCTTTTTCTTCAGGGTCTCCAGGTCTTTCGGATCGAACGGATTAACGGAGGCGCATTTTTTAAAATCGGCGATGGCCTCCGTATAATTCTTCGCCTCGTGGTGGCTCATGCCGCTCTTGAAAAATTCGTAAGCTTCCTGGGTCTGCTCAAAATCAGCGGGCGCTCGACTCATCTCTGGGGTTTTCAAAAAGGGATTGGCGAAAAATCCTGGAGCTGAAAATACCGCGGCGCTCCTGCCTCGGCGTACACGCCGAAACCGGAGTGTTTTTCAACGGGCCATGCCGGGGAATTTTGCATATATTGTAACATCCCCATCGCTATTCGTGTCAAGATATCCCGGAAAAGGAAAAGGGGATCCCCGTCTCCGTCGATTCAAAAAGAAACGGCGGAGCCTGGACTCCGCCTCTTTACATCCGGCGCCGGAGGCAAACCGGATTTTCGCGTTAAACAAAATTTATATTGAACCCGCAAAGGAGATGAAACGGAAACCGTGTTCCGCCCCAAAAGAGAAACTTATCCCGCGGGAAATGAATTCGTTTATTTTTTCTCTTCGCCTTTCTCGGCGTTTTCCGGCTTGGATTGTTTTCCCTGCGGGAACTCCTGCTCCAAACAAGCCGAAAGGGAAAATACCAAAACGGTCAGAATCAAGAAACCAGCTATCTTTTTCATTCACGTTCTCCTTTTTTCTCGTTTTTGATTATTTAAATCCGCCGCCAAGGGCAAATCGTCTCCGTTTTGAATACAGCTTTTTATCATATTTTACAAACAATTCAATCACTATTTTTTAAAACGGCCGCCTGGACGGCGCCAAACCGTCCGGAGGCGTCTTCCGCAGGCATATTCCGTAGGAAGATACGGGACGGACGGGTTTCCGGTAAATTACTTTGAGGTTTTCGAGCTGTTTTCGTAAACTACAAATATACACTTCAATCTTCCAGCAACGGCCCGGCAGGCATCGTCGGACTTGATTATGATAAACGTGCCGGATTTAACCCCGGAAAGAATAAAGACGGGTCTGAATAGCTCCGTTATCGGTTCCGAAGTTCTGGTCTTCGGCGAAATCGCTTCCACAAACGATCTGGCCAGGGACTATCTCGCTAAAAATTTCCCGGAGGGGTTGACCGTGGTCGCCGATTCACAGACCCGGGGCCGGGGCCGACTGGGGCGCGCCTGGCACTCCGCTCCCGGTTTGGGGCTCTATTTCTCGGTCTTGCTGAGGCCCCGGATCGACGCCAGACACATGCCCCGCCTTGCCTTGATGGCTTCCGTGGCGGTCGCGGACGCCATCGGCGAGTTCGTCCGTAGCGCGGCAAAACTCAAGTGGCCCAACGACGTGTTATTGAACGGAAAAAAAACCTGCGGGATCCTGTCCGAATAT
>JACQQK010000185.1 GCA_016207065.1 Nitrospinota bacterium | reverse complement strand
ATATGGAGGTTGGCGGAGCGCCCATGCTGGAGGAGACGTTTCCCTTTGCGAAATCCCCCCTCGCCCCCCTTTGTAAAAGGGGGGCGAGGGGGGATTTGAAAAGCCGTCCGTTTAACAGGGCGATGAAAAACTATTTCAAGGTCTTTTGTTGTCATTCCCGCGTAGGCGGGAATCCAGTATTTTCAAAGGTCCTCTGGATGCCCGCTTTCGCGGGCATGACGTTTTTGCGGTTAAAAGCGATTTTTTCAGTCTCCCGTTAGATGTCCCCGCGGTAGCGCCCGGCGGAGCGGCAAGCGCCGTCCGCATTCAATCGACACGCCGATCCCGATATGCTAAATTATTTGCCGGTAACATGCAATGTTCATTGCTCCCGCGCCACGAGACCTTGCCTTGGACCATTTCCACATACTACATTCCGAAGCCGCCACCGGGTGGGGCGGACAAGAGATCCGCGTCTTCCAGGAATCGCGGTTATTGCTCGACCGGGGACACCGGGTTTCCCTGGTCTGCCGGCCTGAAAGTTCCCTGGCCGACCGGTGCCGGAATTTTTCCCATCCCAGGTTCGGGTTTTACCCGGTCGAGATGACCGGCCCCCTGGACCTGTCCGCTTTTTGGACTTTGTACAAACTCATCCGGGAGGTCCGGCCCGACATCCTGCACACGCACAGTTCCGTCGATAGCTGGCTGGTTTCCTTTTGCGGCAGACTGCTGGGCATCCCCATCGTGCGGAGCCGGCACGTGTCCATCCCGGTGAAAAACTATTTCCCAAAAAACTGGATCTATTCCTCCTTTCCGGCGCGCATCGTCACGAGCGGCGAGGCGATCTCCAGCCAGATGACCCGCCTGAACGGCGTGACGCCGGACAAGGTCGTCTCCGTGTCCGCGGGCGTGGACCTGTCGCGGTTCGACTGCAACCTTCCGGGAGACGAGGTCCGCCGCGAGCTGAATGTCGCTGTAGGCCAGCCCCTGGTCGGGAAAGTCGGCGTCATCCGCGGTTGGAAAGGGCACGATTATTTCCTCGACGCCATCCCCCTCGTTTTGCAAACGGTCCCCGGCGCGCGTTTCGTCATCGTCGGCGACGGTCCCGGATTCGACGAGGTCCGCCGCAAGGCGCGGGACAAGGGGCTGGACCGGGCGGTGGACATGCTCGGCCACCGCGAGGACGTCCCCGAGATCATGGCCGCGCTGGACGTCCTGGTCCTGGCCTCCACGGCGGGCGAGGGGACCCCGCAGGTCATCCCGCAGGCGTTCGCCATGAAAACGCCCGCGGTTGCCACCCGCGTCGGCTCCGTCCCGGCCTTGCTGGACGATGGCAGGCGCGGCGTCCTCGTCGAGCCGAGGAACGCGCGGAGCCTCGCGGACGGAATTCTGGAGTTGTTGCAAGACCCGGAGAAGGCGGAAACCCTTGCCGGAAGGGCCTACGATTATTGCCGGAAGGAATTGACCATCGACAAGATGATGGACCGGACCATCGCGGTGTACCAGGACGTCCTGAACGCGGCGGCGAAATGAAGATCGTTTTTCTACTGCCGCATGTCAGGATTTCGGGCGGGGTCAAGGCGCTTCTGGAATACGCCAACCGTTTGCAGGGCATGGGACACGGGGTCCGCCTGATCGTCCCCGGCCGAAAGCCCAAGTGGTACCGCCCCGACCTTTGGCTCAAGACGTGGGCTGGCGGAACGTCCGTCCTGCCGCCGGAGTCCGTCGATTGGTTTTACAATCGCATACCCGTGGAAACGGTCCCGGATTTTCATCCGAAATTTCTGCCGGACGCGGATGTCCTGGTCGCGTCGTCCTGGCAGACGGCGGCGGCGGCGGCCAGCCTGCCCGATTCCAAGGGCCGGAAATTCTATTTCATCCAGCACCACGAAAGCCTGTGGACGCGCGACGCGGAGAAGGCGCGGAGGACCTATACCCTGCCCTTCGCGAAAATCGTGATTTCCACCTGGCTCAAGGAGGTCCTGGCGCAAACCTACGGCCAGGAATCGCAGGTGTTCGTGACCCCCGTCGACCGGGAACTGTTCGACGTCGGCGAGAAAACCTGGAACCGTCCGAGACGAATCTGCCTCCTGCACCACGACTACGATTGGAAAGGGTTCGCGGACGGGATCGCCGCGGTCCGGCGCGTCCGCGAACGGGGGCTAAAGGCGACAGCGGTGGTTTTTGGCGAAAAAGCGGTCGATGCGGAGCCCATCCGCCGGGCGGCTGGGTTTGACGTGGAATACCATTACCGGCCCGCGGGGGAGCGCTTGCGATCCATTTACGCCGGTTGCGACATCTACCTGTGTCCCAGCTGGCACGAGGGATTGGGGATGCCCGCCATGGAGGCCATGGCGTGCCGTTGCGCGCTGGCGACGACGGACACCGGCGGATGCAGAGACTACGCCATCCACGGCCGGACCGCCCTCGTCTCCCAACCCAGGGACGTCGAGGGGCTCGCCAAAAACCTGTCCGCCCTCGTTTCGGACGAACGGCTCCTGCGCGAGTTGTCCGAGAATGGATACCGCAAGATCCAGGAGTTCCGTTGGGAAGATAATTGCCGCGAACTCGTCCGGCTGTTTGAACGGTCATTGTGAAGATTGCCATTGTCAGACAAAAGTACGCGATTTACGGCGGGGCGGAAAACTTTTCCTCGGAATACGCCGTCCAACTGGCCCGGGAGGGGCACGAAGTCCATATCTTCGCCAACCAGTGGGTCCCTCTCGATTTGCTCAACGTCCATTTCCACAAAGTCCCGGCCCTCAGGCTCAACTCCTTTTTCCGGCAGTTGACGTTCGCCTGGGCGGCCTCCCGCCTCGTCAGGCGCGAGCGGTTCGACGTCGTCCAGAGCCACGAGCGGATCTGGAGCCAGGACATTTACCGCGCGGGCGACGGTTGCCACAAGGAGTGGCTGGAGCGGCGGAGCCGCGGCCTGCCGCCCTGGAAGCGCTGGACGGTCGCGCTCAGCCCGTTCCACTGGCTGGTCCTTAAAATCGAGCGCGCCATTTTTACCGGGGGCGGGTGCAAGAAGATCGTCGCCATCTCGGACATGGTGAAACGGGACATCCAAAAACACTACCGGGTCCCGGACGGGAACATCGCGGTCGTGTACAACGGCGTGTCGCTGGAAAAGTTCAACCCGGCGAATCGGGCGCTTTATGGGGAGGCGGTCAGGGAACGGTTCAACGTCCCTAAAGACGCGTTACTTTTGCTGTTCGTCGGGTCGGGGTTCGAGCGCAAGGGGCTGGAGTATCTGGTCCGCGCCCTGGAATACCTGAAGGGGGGAGAATGGCGGCTGTTGGCGGTCGGCAAGGGCGACTGGGCGCGTTACCTCCGGTGGGTCCCGGAGAAGGTCCGCGACAGGATCGTCTGTCTTGCCCCGGTCCGCGATATCGAGAAATATTACGCCGCGGGGGACGTCTTTGTCCTGCCTTCGATTTACGAGCCTTTCGGCAACGCCAACCTCGAGGCGATGGCGTCGGGCCTGCCCGTCGTGACCAGCCGTTGTTCCGGGGCGGCGGACATCGTCCGCCACAAACGCGACGGCCTGATCGTGGAAAACCCCGCCGACCCCCGGGAGATCGCCGAAAACATCAATTACCTGTTCGACCCGGCCATACGCGGGGAAATGGGACGCCAGGCCCGCCAGCTCGCGGAGAATTTCGCTCCGGAAAAAACCGTCGAAGCGATGGCCCGCGTTTACAGGGAAATCGCGGGCCTGTCTTGAGCCGCCTCCGGGATTTCAGTAGCCGCGAGCGGCGCCGGTATAGAACTCCGGATGTTCCAGTTCAAGCCTGCGTTTGACCCATCCCGGGACCTTGATCGCCCCGTTGGAGGTGAGGGAAATGCTGTCTTCCATCTTGCGGAAATTCTCCCAGTGCTTTTTGCTCAGTTCGCGGCTGTTGAGGATTCTCTTGATTTTTCCATCCGGGTTTAGAATGCGTACGTCGTAGAACATACCGCCCTCCCATTGAATGGTATTGAATGGCCCCTTTCGCCCCTCATGGTTCCGGCCTTTTTCATATGTATTTGATGGTCCAAAATACCCCATCGGTGTTACGTTTCAATGGATGTTTTGTCACAATATTGTCACAACAGGCGAATTGTTAATGAAACTCAAAAACAGGCGGGAAATGCGAGACAGGCGGTTGCGTGGAAGTCTTTGTTGTTGCGAGGACAAGGGGAATGGGCGCCGGATTTTTTCGCCCGGTAACCGGCGCGGACAAACCGCCGCGCGCCAACGCGCCTGTTGGATCCAACAGGCTTCAAACGTCATTGCGAGGCTCCGCCGAAGCAACCCAGAGACTGGATCGCCACGCCCAGCGTGTCGCCGGGCCGGAGAGGGGGGAGAAGAATGCGCGAATCCAAACCGCGCGAGCGTTCATCCCATTGCTAATGGACGATTACGCCTTTTTGGTATGGGACCCGTCGCAGAATGGCGGGTTTTTTGTGGTCCCGCAGTCGCAGATGCCATAGCGTTTCGCCGTCTCAATGACGCATTGCGTGGGGGATTTCCCCGTTTTCAACCGGTCGTGGGACCCGTCGCAATAGGGCTTGTTTTTAGACTCTCCGCAGGAACAGTAAAACTTGGTCCCAGGGGTTTCATCGACATAGTTTGGCGAATCCTCGTAAGGCATTGGAACTCCTTGGCGATTTGGTTAAGTTGAAATGGGAAAATATAAAATTGACAAAAAACGATCGCGTTGTCAAACCAAAATGGCGAGGATTTCATAGCGATATCAATTATAGGTCGCGGGAAGAAGCAGTCCCTTACATAATAATGGGTTGTCTTTATAGAGGGAGCGAGACGTGAAAATTCTGGTCGCCGGGGCCACCGGTTTCATCGGGAAACAAGCCGTCATGCTGTTGCGCGACAGGGGACACGAGGTCGTTGTCTTGACGCGCGATCCGGAACGGGCGGGCGTCCGCCTGCCCATCGCCTGCAAGAGGATGGCGTGGGACCCGTCCCAGGGCGGGCCGCCATTGGAGGCGTTCCGCGGCGTCGATGCGGTAGTGAACCTGGCCGGGGAAAATATCGCGGGCGGCCTTTGGACCGCGGACCGCAAGAGGGAAATCGCCGAGTCCCGCGTTCTGTCGGTCCGGCATCTGGTCCAGGCCATGCAAAAGCTCGACGTCAAGCCCCGCGCGTTCGTCTCCGCGTCGGCCATCGGGATTTACGGGGACCGGGGGGACGAGACGCTGGACGAGGGATCTCCGCCGGGAAACGGTGTGTTGGCGGAGGTGTGCCGGGATTGGGAGCGGGAAATTTTCCAGACGGCGGCCCTCGGCATGCGCGCGGTCGCGCTCCGGTTCGGGATCGTGCTCGGAAAGGACGGCGGCGCCCTGGGGCGGATGTTGCCCCCGTTCCGTCTGGGCCTGGGCGGGCCGCTCGGGACCGGCGGGCAATGGATGAGCTGGGTCCACGTCCGCGACGCCGCCGGGTTGATCGCGCGCGCGGTTGAAGACGAATCGCTTCTGGGGACCGTGAACGCTGTAAGTCCCCACCCGGCAACCAACCGGGAGTTTGCCAGAACGCTGGGCGGGGTCTTGCGCCGTCCCGCCTTGTTGCCCGTCCCCGCGTTCCTCCTGCGGACCGCGCTCGGCGAGTTGTCGTCGCTCCTGCTGGACAGCCAGCGGGTCGTTTCGAAAAAGAACGGCGGGTACCGTTTCCTGTATCCGGATTTGCGCTCGGCGCTCGGCGACATTTGCGGCCATTTCAACCATGAGTATTTGAACGAGCAGTGGGTCCCCCAGCCGATGGACCGGGTTTTCCCGTTCTTTTCCCAGGCGAAAAATCTGGAGGTCCTGACCCCGGAATCCATGTCCTTCAAAATCATCCGCCAGTCCGGGGAAAAGATGGACAAGGGCTTGAAGATCGATTACGGCCTCAAACTGCACGGCATCCCCTTCCGCTGGCAGTCGCACATCGTCGATTGGCAGGCGAACGCGCGGTTTACCGACAGCCAGAGCAAGGGGCCTTACGCGCAGTGGAGCCACACCCACGAGTTCGTCGAGAAGGACGGCGGCGTCCTGCTCCGCGACCGCGTGAGCTACCGCCTGCCGCTGGACATTTTCAGCGATCCCCTGGCGCATGCGTTCGTCCTGAGGGACCTGGAGAAAATTTTCCTGTTCCGCAGGAGGAAAGTGGAGGAACTGTTCGGGAAGGAAACTTGATCCGGCGGAATCTTCAAATCCAGCGTTTGATCAGGTTCCAATAGGCGTTGAGGACGGGACTTAAAACGTTGTCTAGCAGGGGATGCTTGACGCCGCCGACGGTCAGGGTCCCCTCGTACAGCCGGACGATTTCCCGGTCCGGGACCCGGCGTTGGCGCTGTAACCGCCGCCGCTTTCTCAGGATGGCGGGCAAAAGCGAAACGATTTCCATATAACTTTTCGCCTTCAGGAAAAACCATCCGTTCATCGCCGAGTGGGCCCACTGGGCCAGTTCCACCAGGGCCAGGGCCGGGGCCGTCAAGGCCAGGGTCTTCCCCTCCAGGTTTTTCAGCAAAAGATAAATCCGGTTCTTCTCCGACGAATAGAATTTTCCCGTCCCCTTGTTGAAGTGGTAGTGGTGGTAGATGACCGCCTTGGGCGTGGCCACGATTTTCCGGCCCAGGAGCCGTAT
>JACQQK010000184.1 GCA_016207065.1 Nitrospinota bacterium | reverse complement strand
GAGGACCTGGTTCAGTCCGTTGGCGGTCATTTTGACCATGCCGCCGCCGACGCTCGCCTCGACGGTTTTCCTGGCCAGTTCCTGCTGGATCTCGGCCATCCGCGACTGCATTTCCTGGGCTTGTTTGAACAGGTTTGAAAAGTTTTTTATGCTCATGGACGGGGCTCCCGGATGTCTCCGGGGTTCAACGGATCACGATGCCGCCGAAAATGTCGAGGGCGTCTTGGATGATCTCGGTTTCGGATTTGCTTGCTGGTTTATTATAATCCCCCGGAGGGCTTTTTTCCTCACTATTCGCCTCCGGGCAAGCGCCCGGGGGCGACGCGGCGATGACGCTTCGCGATCGCCGGAACACGGTCCCTGCCTCGGCATCAGCCGGAGGCGGCGTTGCCTCCGCAACCGGGGTAGCGGCTGAAGATTTGACGGCCAGTTTTACTTCCGGCGCGAAATGGCACACGGATTCGATCGCGCTACGGATCACCGCCAGGTTTTCTTCCTTCCCGATCAGGGCCAGGGTGTAAGGATCGGACAGCTCGATGCAAGCCGCGTTGGGGTTCAACTCCAACAACCGGCTCTGGGCGAGGAAAACGGAGAAATGCGGTTTCTTTTCGTAAATCTCCCGCTGAATTCGTTCCCAATCGGGAAATCCGGGGATGCCTCCCGCGGTGGGTTCCGCCTCCGCGTCAGCGGGAGGCGGCGTTGCCCCCGGGCGCGGGCCCGGCGGTTCACCGGCTACCGAAGGGTTTTTTTTTAGCTCGATGTCCTCGCGGGCCGGGGGTCGCCCCGGAGCGGAATGTTCCAGCCGGTTGATTTTCTCCAGCAATCCGTCGATGTCGCGGAAGGGCCGGACGTCGGTCAGGCGCAGAACGGCCATCTCGAACGCCGCCTGCGGCAGGGAGCTGAGCCGCATCTCCGTCTCGACGCGCGAAAGGACGCGGAACATCTGCTGAAGCTCGTCCGGGTGGAAACTCTCCGCCTGCCGTTTCAGCGCGTCCAGGTTACAAACGTAGACGTTGATCAATAGTTCGGGTTTCTTGCACGCCTTGACGACCAGGAGGTTGCGGAAATACTCGATCAGGTCCCGGCAGAAGAAATGCAGGTCCTTGCCGTTGGCGACGATCTCCTGGACCTGTTCGAGAAGGGCCCCGGCGTCTCTTTGGGCCACGCCGTCCACGAACCGCTCCAGGACCTTCTGCCCGACGATGCCCAGCGCGGACTCCACGGCTCCGGAGGTCACCTCCCGGCCGCTGAAGGCCACCACCTGGTCGAGCAGGCTCTGGGCGTCGCGCATGCTCCCGGCGCCCGTCTTGGCGATTTCCTCCAGGCTGGCCTGGTCGATCTGGATGCCCTCGTGCTTGCAGATGGCCTCCATCTGCCGGACGTTCTGCCTCTGCGACATCGGCTAGAACTCGATCCGCTGGCAACGCGAGAGGATGGTTTCCGGGATCTTGTGTTGTTCGGTGGTGGCGAACAGGAAAACCACCTTGGGCGGGGGTTCCTCCAGGGTCTTGAGAAGCGCGTTGAACGCGCTCCTCGAAAGCATGTGGACCTCGTCGATGATGTAGACCTTGTACCGGCAGGCGGCGGTGGCGTAGCGGATGTTCTCGATGATGTCCCGCACGTCGGCCACGCCGGTGTTGGAGGCGCCGTCGATCTCCAGCACGTCGACGTTTCGCCCCTCGCGGATCTCGACGCAGAACTCGCACTGGTCGCAGGGTTCCGGGGTGGGCCCGCCGGCGCAGTTGAGGGCTTTGGCGAAGATCCTCGCCGCGGTGGTCTTACCCACGCCGCGGGTCCCGGAAAACAAATAGGAATGGGATATCCGTCCGGACCGGATGGCGTTGGTCAAGGTGCGGACGATGGGTTCCTGCCCGATCAACTCGCTGAATTTCCGCGGGCGCCATTTGCGCGCCGAGACCTGAAATTCCATGAGAATTCTCCCAGCATGACGCTGGAACCAACGCCGCCGTTTTGGAGCGCCAACGCGTCCCCGCGTTGCACGCAAAGCCGGGAGGCTTTGCGCTCCATAAAAGGAAGGAAAATAAGTTAAGGCAGAGATGCTGGGGAAACTCGCGGTACACGCGGGTAATTGCTACCGCTGCTTCCTTCCGGACCTGACGGGGTTCGCAAGACCGCGTTACGCGAGGCCCAACAAATCTGCCAAATTCGTTTTTAAACCAACGGAGAGGGAGGGATTCGAACCCTCGGTAGGGGTTAACCTACACACGCTTTCCAAGCGTGCGCCTTCAACCGCTCGGCCACCTCTCCTCGATCGGTCGCTTGTTGGTTTCAATAATGGCGGAGAGGGAGGGATTTGAACCCCCGGTCCCCGGATGGGGACAATTGATTTCGAGTCAATCGCCTTCAGCCGCTCGGCCACCTCTCCAGCGATTTCCGCCCGGAAAACAAAGGAGAAGACGCGGGTCTTCTCCGGTTTTCCGTTTTATTTTAAAAAGCGCGCCCAAGAGGACTCGAACCTCCGACCTACGGTTCCGCAAACCGACGCTCTATCCAGCTGAGCTATGGGCGCATTATTTGAAAAATTCTATTCCAGCATGCCGCTGGCCGGGCAAACGCCCGGAGGCGACGCGGCGATGACGCTGTAGCGATCGCCGAAATACCATCCGCCTCCGCGCCAGCGGGAGGCGGCGGTGGGTCCAGCGTCACGCTGGTCATGAAACGGGGGCCGGGATGAAGTCCATCAACTGCAAACCGAATACCTCGTGTTCGAACGCGTACATCGTGGGATACTTGGCGAACGCCCATCCCTTGTAAACCACTTTTCCTTTTTCCTCAACCACCAACTGGACCGCCGGGTTGTTCAACCGGTTGTCCGCGGAGGTGTATTGCGTCTGGGTCATCACGAAATTGGGGAGGAACGGGCCCACCGTCACCTTGATCCCGCT
>JACQQK010000183.1 GCA_016207065.1 Nitrospinota bacterium | reverse complement strand
GTATAGCGCCGGACGATTTCCGTAAACCAGAGGATTAAGAGCGCCTGACAAAATGAAGTTTTCCATAACTTCCTCCTCCTTCCTATCATACAAGGGGGGGGCGGGAGGGGGCGCCGGGCAACCGCCCGGAGACGACGCGGCGATGACGCCGGGGACGCCCCCGGTGGGCAATAAGTTATAGCGTTCCCTGCGCCTGTCATGACCCGTCTCTTCGGGTTGAGTCAAAAGGTCAAATGGCAACTCGACAAGACTTAGGCAAAGCTCTCTAAGAAAAGGATAGGAAAAAGACAAAAAAAAAGGCAGGCCGCCCGAAAGCGGCCTGCCGTAAAACGAATCGCGAAAAAATTATTTCACGAAGGTGGAGCGGATGTACTTGACCACGTCCCAAATGTCATTGTCCTTCAAGGTCTTCTCATGCGCAACCATGCCGGTTCCCGTGGAGCCGTTCTTGATGATGTAGAACATCTGGCCGGCGGAAACGTCCTTCATGGTGTCGGCGCAGGTGAAGTTCCTGGGATTGGGTTTCAAAGCCGCGCCCAACTTGCCCATTCCGTCGCCATTGTCGCCATGACATTGTTTACAGGCCATGGGTTTGGCGTCCTTCTCATAAAGGGCCTTGCCATGATCGGCGTTGGCGCCGCCCGTTTCATCCATGCCGGCGATGTTCGCGGGAGCGGGTTTGGTCTTTCTTTCCTGGGGACAGGTCCCAGCCGCGAACGCGGAGCTGGCAACGAACAAAGACGTCAACAAAGCGATAAACACAACCGATTTTTTCATGTACCTCTCCTTTTCTCTTTTTTTAAAATTTGTGGATGACCCACTTGTTGCCTGACCCAAAAATTCCGCGCCGATAAACCTTAAACCCCTGAAATCGCTTCCGGAGCCCCCCCTGGTTAACGGCAAACCCCATACCGGGCATCCGTGCCTATTGTATCACGCCCAAAACATCAAAACCGGGGAAAAATTTGTTTCGCATTATAGTAAAATCAAATCATCTGTCAATAAAAAATTCACCCTAAATTAAAAGGAGTTCCGGGAGGGATTTATCGATTTCCTTTCCGGCAAAAAAACCCTTTTTTCGGCAAAAAAAAGAACGCCTTTAAAAATCAACGAACTGTTTCTTTTCGCCAAAAATCCCTACGAGGCCGGTTTTTCTTGAATCCCGGCTGTAAAAGCTTGTATCCTGCAACGGGGAAAATCCGCCCCACATTTTGTTATGCTTCTTGGAAGTCCCGCATGGACCTCGCCCTGTCTTTTCTACTATTCCTGTGTTTTTTCCTGTTGGGGGAGGCGATTTGCGGCGTCTGGAAAATCGATTTTCAGGGGCCGGGGGAGGCTTTCGTTTTCAGCTCGGCGCTGGGGACCGCCGCGGTATCGTGCGCGGCCGAACTGATGGCCTTTCTGGGCTGGGTCTACCCGGCGTCAGCGTGGACCGTCCTGGGACTCATCCTGGCCGCGCGGGCCGGAAAACTGCGCGAAATGGCGCGCGAGGCGCCTTATCATTTTCGCGCGGTCCTCGCCGCGCTCGCGAAACCGGCTTTGTCCAGGTTCGACCTGTTCAACCTGTGCGTCCTGGGCGTCCTGATTTTCATGGCCCTGACGCTGGCCCAAACGCCCCCCGCCAAAACCGACGCCCTCGTCTACCACCTCGCCGTGCCGAAAGCGTACCTGGAACATCGCGGCATCGTCAACCTGCCCAACAACGTCTATTCGTTCTTTCCGCTCCAATTCGAGATGGTCTATCTCTTCTGCCTCGCGCTGAGCGGCGAAAACCTCGCCAAACTGGCCGGGCTGGGGACGGTTTTCATTTTCCTGTCCGCCCTGTGCCTCTACTACAAACGCTATTTATCGCGGCGCAACGCCGTCTTCGTCGCCGTTTTGTTCTTTTTGACCCCGACTTTCCTGGAACTGTCCGCCGAAGCCTATGTCGACCTGCCCGCCGCGACTTTCGCGTTCCTGGCCTATTATTCCTGGGAACGCTGGAGGACCTCCGGCAGGGACGGGTGGTTTCCCCTCATGACGGTTTTTACCGGGTTCGCCGTCGCCGCGAAAATGCTTTCCGTCATCCTGGTTCCCGCCGGACTTCTGGGAATCGCCTGGGTAGGCCGGGAAAGAAAAAAAAACCTCTGGACCCTCGGCTCCTCAACGGTATTCCTGGCGGGGGTTGCGTTGTTCCTCCTCCCCTGGTGGGCAAGAAACTATCATTACTCCGGCAATCCGTTCGTCCCCTTGTTCGCCGAGGCCCTGCCCCTGAACGGCCGGATCGATTGGGACGCCGGACGTTCCTCCCAGTTTTTCCAATACGTCCACTCGTTTGGCATGGGGCGGGGCGTTAAAGAGTTCCTGTTATTGCCGGTCAACCTGACGTTCCTGGCGGAAAAGGACAGCCTGCGCTTCGACGGCAATATAGGCCTTCTATATTTTCTCCTGCTCCCCGCCGTCTTTTTCATGGGGCCGCGAAAACCCTCGGCGCGGCTTATTGCCGTTCGGGCGGCCTCGTTGTTCTTCGTCTTCTTGATCTTCTGGTTCTTCCATTCGCAATACATCCGGTTTCTCGGTCCCGCGTTCGCCTTCCTGACCTTGGTCCTGGCGTATGGGTTGGGTAACGCGGCCGCGCCTCCGCCTCCGGGCTCTATCCGCGCGTGGCCGGGAGGGTTCTCCGTTTTAAAAAAGGCCCTGCCGCTTTTGGCGGTCGCGGGCATTGCGTACAACCTCTACCTTGACGCAACCTATTGGTTGCGCGTCAACCCACTGCCGTACGTGATGGGGATGGAAAACCGGGAGGAATACCTGCTCCGGGAATTGCCCGTTTACTCCATGTACCAGGCGTTCAACCGGTCCTTGAGCGAAGACGACCGGGCGCTCTTCGTGTACATGCGCAATTTCGGTTACCTGTGCGAAAAGAAGTTCATCAGCGACAGCGTTTTCGAGGCGCACACGTTGCAGTCGGTCCTCGGACCCGGCGTTTCGCCGGACGGGATCGCCAACCGGTTGCGGGCGCTGGGGGTCACGCACCTCATGTTCGACAACCGCTTTGTCTTCGGAAAGGACTCCGCGTTTTCTCCGGCCCAGCTTGAGCTTCTGAAGGGCTTTCTGAACGCACGCGCCCGGTTGGTCGCGGGAAAAAACGGATTCTACCTGTACCGCTTTGTGATAAACTGACTTCATAAAAAATCCCAAGTCCGCTCCCCTGTTTTGGCATCCTGCCGGAAACGGCGCCGACCGGCCCATTCATATATCGCGATGGAAAGGAGTTTTACCGCATGGGACGATTGAATGAGAAAAACGTACTGATCGTCATTCCCAAGGACTATTACAACGAAAAAGAACTGGACCCGGTCCTGGAAGCCCTTAAAAAGGAGGGACCCGCCAATGTCCGCATCGCCTCCCCGAAACTCAAGGAAGCGGTGGGCATGAGGAGCGGCAGGGTCATGCCCGATTTGATGCTCGTGGACGCGATCGAAGGGATCACGGGGGACAGTTATGTGACCGGCGGACGCGGCGCCCGCCAGATCAAAGGCGTTTTTCACGGCGTGATCGTGATCGGGGGATCCGGAGCAAAACGCTACTTGTGGAACGAACCGCTATTGAAGCTGTTGCTGACCGACCGGCATCGGAGCGGATTCGTGGTGGCCGGCATCGGCATGGGCGTCCCCTGCCTGGGCAGGGCGGGCGTCTTGGAAAGCCAGGACGTGGCCGCGGAAAATAACAAAGACTGCGTCAAGGAACTGGAGGACGCCAAGGCCGTGATCGTCAACGACGAAGTCGCCGTCGGCGACCGCATCATAACCGCCAGGGACGCGTCCGCTGTAGGGCCTTTCATGGAGGCCTTCATCGAAGCCGTACAAAAAACCCTGAAGAAGTGAAACCCGCCAGTGTCCGCTTCTCTCTTAGAGCGTCTAACAAAATGAAGTCCCCGTAACTTCCTCCCCCTTCCAGGGGGAGGCGAGGAGGGGGTGAAAAACCGGGCAAGCGCCCGGAGGCGGCAACGGCATCGGGTCCTGCGTTCACGCGGGTCACCCTCCCCCAGCCCCCTCCCTCAAGGGAGGGGAATAATTTGAGCGCGAAGGCATCGGTTCATTTTGTTAGACGCTCTTGGGGGACCCTGAAAAAATCTCTTTTTGCCCAAAAACCGTCATGCCCGCTTTCGCGGGCATGACGGCAAAAGACGATAAAACAGCTTTTCAGCGCCCTGTCAGATACCCCCTTCCCTCTCCTTCTGCGCCTGCATGATTTTCAAACGCAGTTTGAAGGCTTCGTTCAGGGCCTTGACGATGCCGTCGCTGGCGTCCGGGAAAAACACCTTTTTATTGAATTCCTCCAAGGTGTGCGTCTCAAGGAGCTTGGCGAACGCCTCGTCCATGAACGGGCGGGTCATCTTGGCGATCCCATCGAAGGAAACGACGATCCTTTCGCATTTGTCCCAGTGATCGCTGATGAGCTTGCGCACCGTGTCGCCCGCCGGCAAACCGTTCTCCGAGGTCCGGCCTGCGGGCGTCGAGGTTTGGGTGACGTTAAAAACGCTGAGTTTGTATTCGCTTTCCATTGGCAACCATTATTTGTTCTGGATGGCAACCGATTTCATGACGATCCGTTCCAACGGATTGTCCCTGTTGTCGCGTTTGGAGTTGACGATTTTATCCACGACGTCCATGCCTTTCGTCACTTCGCCGAAGACCGTGTAATTGCGGTCGAGGAAGTTGGAGTCCTTCGTCACGATGAAGAACTGCGACCCGGCGCTGTTCGGGTCCTGGGCGCGCGCCATCGAAACGATCCCGCGCTTGTGGGAAATATCGTTGAACTCCGCCTTGATCGTGTAGCCGGGGCCGCCCATCCCGTGCGTCGCCCGGTCCTCGCTCTTGGTGTTGGGATCGCCCCCCTGGACCATGAAACCGGGGATGACGCGGTGGAACGTCGTCCCGTTATAAAATCCCTTGTTGGCCAGGTCCTTGAAGTTCTTCACGTGCCCCGGGGCCTTGTCGGAAAAGAATTTCAACTCGACGGTCCCCAGAGTGGTCTCGATCACCGCGACTTCCTCGGCGCCCGCCGCGGTTTGCGCAAACAACACCCCCAAAAGACCCGCGCCTATCAATGCCATGAACGTTTGCATGCCACCTCCTGAAATTAATTTTATGGAATAAGGATCGACCTTGACTCGAGAAACCAATCGGACAAACGCCTGGTTGCCAAAATAAGCGTTGCCCAAACGCCGCCCCTCGACAAGCTCAGGGCGGCAAAAGGGCTGTCACGCCGAGCTTGTCGAGGCATGACCCGCGTTGCGCGAACTTATGCAACCAAGCGCCAAACGGATTATGCTTGATTGTAGAAAACAGGGGGCGTTATTGTCAAACTTTATCGGATTGGGCGCGGACCCTTGGAAACCCAATACGCGGACGGAAGGATGAATGCCGGAATGAAACGCTACAACGTTCTTTTTTTGTGCACGGGCAATTCGGCCCGGAGCGTCCTGGCCGAGGCCCTTTTGAACAAATGGGGCGGCGGAGTTTTCCGCGCATACAGCGCGGGAAGCCGTCCCGTAGGCAAGGTCAATCCACTGGCCCTGGAACTGTTGATGAGCCGGGGCCACCCGGTCGAGGGGTTCCGAAGCAAGAGCTGGGACGAGTTCGCCAAACCGGGCGCGCCGGAGATGGACATCGTCGTCACGGTCTGCGACAACGCGGCGGGGGAGACGTGCCCCGTATGGATCGGCCGTCCCATCAAGGCGCATTGGGGCATGGAAGACCCAGCGGCCGCCGAAGGCTCCCACGAGGAGCGCATGAAGGTCTTCCGGCGCGTCTACGACGAGCTTGAACGGCGGATCAAATGGCTCGTCGAGATTTCGCTGAATCCTCCCGATCCCGCGGAGATCAAGAAGCTGATTGACGAAATAGGACGGGCGGGCAAACCGTGACGGTTTTATCGGCGATGGATCCGGAAGCGCCTGACAATTGCCACGAATCAAAACCCTTTCACCGCGAAGACGCGGAGGGCGCAAAGGGAGACAAAACCTGAAAAGCAGATTCCCGTTTTAAATCTTTTACCCCAAAAGATTTTCTTAGTTTGGGTTTCCTTTGCGCTCTTTGCGTCTTTGCGGTAGAAATCGATTTATGTATTGTTCCCGTTCACGTCCTTCAGAGGAAATCATGGGAGATTTTATTGCGTCAGGCGCTCTTGGATTTTCCCCTCCGTTTTCTTTCGTCGTAAAAATCGACGAGGATGGCGTCCGCGACAAAATGTCGCAGACGACCGGCGACGTCGAACCCCGGGTTTTTTATTAATACTCCGCCGCACGCCTTGGAGAAAGTTTGTTCCGCTCCCAGGGCGCTCAGAAAATCCCATTCGCCGGGGCCCAGCGGGAACAGGCCGATGACGCGCTCGCGCCGTCTGACCAAAAGGTCCGCCCCGCCTTCGTTCAGATCGACAGTCCGTTCGCCGCGATAATCCGGCTGGTGTATTTCCCAGATGCGGCGGATGGGAAACCGCGACCGCACCAACCGGCATGCCGGGTTCAGCTTGAACCGGAGATGCCCGTACCGGCTTTGCGGGACTTGCGCCAGCCGGTCCAGCGGGAACGCATCGCGGTCGGCGGCAAAAAACACCTTGTGGCACGCCCATTCCAGACGGGCAACGTCGGGCAGATACTCCAAAATGGCGGCGGACGGAAACCGGGACAAAAATCCGGCGAATTCCGCGCCAAAATCGTGCAGGTCGCCGCTCCGGGAAGGATAACGGCGAATAAATTCCCACGCCGCGCCGTCGAAAAACTCCTTTCCGACCAGTTGTTCTACTACCGGGTAGGCGGCGCGGAGGGCGTCCGTCATGTTGCCGAAGGCGATATGACGATACAGGCGCAACCGCTCCCGGCCCGAAAATTCATCCGCGACCGCTTTCCGGGCGAAGCCGGATTCGTCCCCCCCATACACCGCCTCCATGAAATCCCGTTGCAGTTCACGCAGAAAACGCATATTCCCCCTCCATGACGGCATTGGCCCGCCAGGCTTCCTCCAGCAACACGGCGAGGGGCGGGATGTCCGCGTCCCATTCGATCAAAGTCGGGGTAATTCCAAAGCGCAGGACCGCGCGCTTGTAAAGCTCCCAGACGTCCTCGTAAACCGGACGGCTGTGGGTATCGACCAGGATATCGCCCTGGGCCTCGAAACCGGCCAGATGGATTTCCTCCACCGCGCCGCGGGGGATGGCCTGCAAATAAAGGGAAGGATCGAACCCGTGGTTTACGGCGCTGACGTAAATGTTGTTCACGTCGAGGAGGATTCCGCAACCCGCGCGCGCGGCAACAGCCGCGATAAACTCCCATTCGGGAACGGTCGACTGTTTGAATTGCAGATAGCTGGAAACGTTCTCGATTAAAATCCGCCGTCCCAGAAACTCCTGGACCCGCTCGACGCGCCGGCAAACGTGTTTCAGGGATTCCTCCGTATAGGGCAAGGGCAAAAGGCAATTCGAGTAACGTCCGTCAACGCCGGCCCAGCTCAAATGCTCGGAAACGAAACCGGGCTGGAAACGCCCGGCCAGGGACTTGATCCTGGCGAGGTGGCCCCTGTCCAGGGGACCGGCGGACCCCAGGGACAGGCCCACCCCATGCAGAGCGATGGGGTAATGGGACCGGATCTGCTCCAGGAAATGAAGGGGCTGGCCGCCGTCGCCAAAAAAATTCTCGCTGTGGACCTCAAACCACCCCGCGGCGGGCAACGTCGCGAGGATTTCCCGGTAATGCGGGGCGCGTAACCCAATTCCGGCTTTCGCCGGAATTGGGTCGAATTTGGGGGACGCGCAGTTCACGGTCGCCCCCTAGCCGACTTTGCCGCCGACGATTTTGTCGCAAGTCCCCTTGGGGACCAGCAGGAAGGAATCCTTTTCGCCGTTGGCCCTGGCCTTGCCCTTGCAATCGTGCAAGCCGCTTTTGCAGTCGTTCATCCCCGCCTTGGCGACGCCGAAGCATTTCTCCATCCCCTCGGGGTTCATCCCTTCCATCTTCTCGACCGCCGACGAAGGAGACCCCGCCGCCATCAGACCCAATGCCAGAACTCCCGCGATCGCCGAACTCATGATCCTGTTTTTTTTCATATTACCTCCCTTGTGTTTTTAGAAAGTTGCCGAACGATTTTGGCGCGGACCGCCAAATGAATGAAAATTGGTCGGGGTCACCCGGAATTCCTTACGCCGTTTTTTTTAATTCAAGGCCGGACGCCGGTTCAATAGCGCGTTTTCCTCCTGCCAAACTCGCCCATGACCGGCGCGGGCGCCTTGGACCGCGCCTCGCGGCGCAGTTCGACGCCAAAGGCGGCCGACTCGACGACCAGTTCGTGCATAACGACGTTCTTCTCGACGTCCTTGTAGGACGTGATCCGGGAGGGGACCTTCAGTCCGTCGATCGTTCTCCAGCCGCCGAACTCCATGAACCCCGACGCCGCTTTCATGAGCTCGCGGTCGGTCAGTTGCAGATATTCAAGCTCATGGGTGCGCGGATCGACCCACAGGACGTATTGATTGACGTCCTTTTGCGGCTCGGCGCTCTGCCACGTGATATAGATGAGGTCGTACTCCCGGCCCCGGAGCGAACTTTGTCCGCCGTAACGCACGATCTCGGCGTTCGCGCTCCTGAACGGCATCTGAAGCGCATAGTTCATGCTGGCGACATAGAAATGGATCTTCCTGCCCGCTCCATAGTCGGGCTGGCCGCCGGGTTGGGCCCGATACATGGGCCAACCCTGCATCACCCATCTTTCGCCCTTGTTCGGGCCCTCCTGCATCTCGATGAACGCCTGGTCTCCGCCAAGGCTCGTCTGCCAGCGCATCAACTGTCCGCTCTCCTCCTGCGGCATGAACATGATCCTGCCCATCCAATGTTCCCAGTGGTCGCGGGCGACGAACTCGACCGTCCTCGCCTGCTTCCAGTTATCCAAACCGCCATGGGCGTCGATCACTTCCCGCAACAATTGGCGCCCGCGCGTGTCGGCGTCGGCCCTCAAATCCGATTTGAGGGCCTCCGGCCGGATGTCGGCAAGGCATCCCGACAGAATCCCCGCCGTTAGTAGGATGACGAATATTTTTGCTTTGCTGTTCATTTGCGGTCCCCTTAATAAAAAACGATCATTTTAAATAAAGCCAAAAAAAATGCCCCGCCGAGGCCAGCCGACGACATCAACCATTACTTAGAGCGTCTAACAAAATGGTCCCCTTGGCTCGACCCTCAAATTACTCCCCTCCCTTGAGGGAGGGGGCTGGGGAAGGGTGACCAGCGTGAACGCTGGATCCGATACCGCCTCAGGCTGACGCCGAGGCGTCCGGCGTGACGCCGGATTCGTTATCGCCCCGGCGCGAGCGCGGGGCGGCATTGCCCACCGGGGGCGTCCCCGGCGTCATCGCCGCATTGCCTCCGGGCGTTTGCCCGGCTTTTCACCCCCACCTGACCTCCCCCGTCAAGGGGGAGGAAATTATGGAATACCTCATTTTGTTAGACGCTCCTAGATAGATGCATCGCCCCCCTGCCCGTCCGAGCCCTGGCGGCTAATATACAACGATCATTTTAAAATGTCAAGGCTTTGGGTCTCCGCCCAGGAAGTCCCCCGGCATTCCGGGCCGGACACGCCAACATCGCCGGGATAACGACGCGGGATGGGAAGAACCTTACCTGGACGGTTTTTTCAGGGCTTGTCGTTATTGGCGGGTTTGTTGCGCTGGATGACCAGGACCGCCTCGGTCATTTTGCCGAGGAACCACAGCGTCGTGAAACAGATGACCCAGAGGAAAACGATATTGAACCAATACTGGTACGGGGTATAGTCGTAGGACATATGGATGAGGGCCTTGATTTTATCTTTTTCGATCACCGAGGCGTCGCAATACGAACTATAAAAGGGATGCTTCCGCGCCTGGGCGAACGCTTTCTGCTCCTCGGGAGGAAGCGCGATGAACTGGGTCACCTCCATGATATTTTTCTTGAAAAACATGCGCAACCGGCGGGTGGCGGAATCGTCGGGCGGGTTTGCGGTATAATACCAGACGGCAAACGCGGCGGAGAGGACGACCGAAATCCAAAAGGACATGGCGCTGTAAAACCTCTCCCGCTGGTCTTCTTTTTCGTAAACCGCCGTTTCCACGACCATGCGAACAACCCTTTCGTTTAAACTTTTGTCCATTCTAGCATGAAATCAAACAATTCAAATCGAGGGTGAAAAATGGCGCCGTTCCGTTACTGGATATCGATTTTCCTGGCATTGAAGCTCTTCGCGCTTCCCATGGCATACGGGGCCGAATCCTTGTCGGCCGACGGCCGGTTCAAGGACCTGGGCGACGGCGCGGTCATTGACGGGAAATCGGGGCTGGCGTGGGCCAGGGAAGACAGTTGGAGCAAACTTGGGAAATGCCTGACCTGGCAGGACGCCCAGGACTACGTCAAGAATTTGCAAACCGGCGGGTTCTCGGATTGGCGTTTGCCCACCATGGGAGAGCTGTCCGAGTTCCCCAAGGGATTGGTCGAGCGGAACAAGCCGAACAACATCGGGGCCGATTACAAGGATTGGAAGGAAAAATATCCTCTGCTCCTGGACCCGATTTTCGGCCCCGTCGGGGCTTATTGGCTATGGTCGTCGGAGACCGACGGTCCGGAGCGCGCCGGATTCGTCGATATGCGGACCGGGACCCGGGTCGGCGCCGACAAGAAAACCTGTTTCGTCATGGGCGTCCGGGCCGTCCGCGCCCCCTGAGACGGGCTCCGGATTCAACCCTAGGATTACCGTTGCGGATTCGGCCCTTCGGGATTATCATGGCGGTCTAAATTCGCGACCGTTTTTCACGTTCGAACCTTTTTTCAGGAGCAACCATGCCTTCAGTAATGCCCAGCGCTCTGGCCGACAAGATCATTGCCGAAAAAATCCGGGAATGGGAATTGAGGAGAAAGAAAGAAAAAGAGCGGAAAGACCTCAAGGACATCGAAGTCCATCCTTTCCTGACCATTTCCAGGGATTTTGGGTGCGGCGAGGAGGAAATCATCCCCCTTCTTGAAAAAGAGTTGGGGTGGAAAGTATACGGCAGGAACCTGTTGGACCACCTGGCCCAAAGGGAGTCCCTCAGCAGAAGTTTCATGGATACCCTGGACGAGCAGAAACAGAATTTGATCGACAACTGGGTCAACTTCCTCATCCGGTCGGGGTCCGTCCTGCAGGACGACTATGTCGTGAAAATCTCCAAAATGATCAAGGTCATCGTCGCCCACGAGAGCGCGATCATCCTCGGCCGCGGGGCCAATTACATCCTCGCGGACAAAAAGGAGGGGCTACACGTCAAACTGATCGCCCCGCTCGACGTCCGGGTGAAAAACATCATGAAGGTCCGCAAACTGGACGAAAAGGAGGCCCGGAAACTGGTCGACCAGATCGACGAGGAGAGAAGGACCTTTGTCCAGAGATATTTCAGCCGGGATTTCAGGGAATGCGAGAAATTCGACCTGACCTTCAACACCACGAACGTCTCCCCGGAGGCAATCTGCAAGGTCGTCCTCCTCCTGCTGAAGGAAAAGAGCGGGAAGAAATAAACCTCTCTCCCCGCCGCCCCCCGGCGGGGAAACGCATTTTCTTTTGTTGCCAACCGCAAGGAACTTCTGAAACAATATAAGGGCATCTCTAAAAATTGTAGTTGCCTGATTCATCAGGCGCTCCAAAAGCCCAATAAATTGGGCGACTACACTTCTTAGAACCGGTTGGATTCAAGAAAAAGGCGATTTTTAGAGATGCCCATAAGAGTGTCTAACAAAGTGAAGTCCCCCTAACTCCCTCCCCCTCTTGACGGGGGAGGTCAGGTGGGGGTGAAAAGCCGGGCAAGCGAGGGAGGGGTTGATTTTTGCGTCGAGCCAACCGGTTCATTTTGTTAGACGATCTAAGCGCGGTGTCCATACGTTTCGAAAGCGCCTAAACCTCCGTCCCCGAAGTCCCAGGCTGACCATGCAATCAGACCGCTCGCCCGGTTATTGCCGGCTGTTGAAGAACAACCCCGACTTTCGCAACCTATGGTACGGCCAGGTCGTTTCCGAGCTTGGGGACTGGCTGAACAGCGTCGCCATCTACACGTTGATCCTCCAACTCGATGGGTCGGGCATGGCCCTGGCGATCGCCATGATGGCCAAGTTACTACCGTTCGTCGTCGTCAGCCCGATCGCGGGCGCGATGATCGACCGGATGAGCCGCAAGAAGGTGATGATCGCCGCCGACATCCTGCGTTTTTTCGCGGTCATCGCCTTGCTCCTGGTAAAGGACAAGGACGACCTTTGGCTTTTGTACGCCCTCGTGGGGATGGAAATAGCGATCTCCGCCTTTTTCGAGCCCGCGCGTAGCGCCATCATCCCCTCCATAACGGCCAAGTCCGACCTGGTGACGGCCAACTCCCTGAGCGGGACCACCTGGTCGGCGATGCTGGCCGTCGGCGCGGCCCTGGGCGGGGTCGTCGCGGGACTGCTGGGCATCGAGGCGGCGTTTGTCATCGACGCCTGCACCTTCCTCCTGTCGGCGGTCTTCATCTCGCGCATCGCGGTCCGCGAAGCGGAAAGAAAACTCTCCGCCGCGCGGGAACCGTCCAAAAATTTCCGCGACCTGATCGAAGGGGGAAAATATTTATTGACCAACCCCGTCATCCTCGCGCTCTCGCTATCGAAGACCGGACTGGCCGTGGCGGGGGGGATCATGACCCTGATCCCGCTCTATGCGAACGGGTTTTTCTCGACGCCGGCGGACATCGCGCTGGGGATCGGCGTCATGTATTTCGCGCGGGGCGTGGGGGCGGCGATCGGCCCCCTCCTGGTCAAGAGCTTGTTCGGGGATTCGCCGCGCGTCCTGCGGACGTCCATCGGCGCGGGATTCTTTCTAAAGGGGGCTTCCTACATGCTTTTCGCGGCGGCGCCTTCCCTTCTCTACGCGTCGCTGAGCCTCGGCCTCGCCACGGTTTTCGGGTCCATCATCTGGGTGTTCAGCTCAAGCCTGCTCCATTTGGAGGCCGAGGACCGTTTCCTGGGGCGGGTCTTCAGTTGGGAACTGGCGACGCTCACCCTGGTCATGGGGCTGAGCAACTGGGCGGCGGGATTCGCCATCGACCATTCGGGGTTGACGGCAAGCGCGGTCGCGTTCTGGATCGGAGCTTCGTATGTCGTCCCCGGCGTGTCGTGGATCGCGTTTTTCCTCTTCGCGCGGGACCCGTCGCGGGAGAGGGAAATCGGCCTGGCGCCGGCCTCCTCCTTGGAAAAAAAACGGGCCTAAAAGATCGCCGAAAAACTATTTTATAGTCTTTTGCCGTCATTCCCGTGAAAAGGGAATCCAGTATTTCCCAAGGGTTTTCTGGATGCCCGCTTGCGCGGGCATGACGTTTTTTTGGGCAAACAGGGACTTTTCAACGCCTTGCCAGACGCTCAACGTCCGACAAAATGATCGGCGATGGATTTCCCGATGTCGAAATGGTGGGCGAACATGGCGGGATCGTCCTGGGACTTGGCCCATTCGTAAGCCGCCTCCACCGCGTCTCTCTTGCCTAACGCGTGCAGGGCCCCCACGGAAACATAGCTGGAGGCCAGGTCGCCCGAACGGGAAAACGCCGTCAGCATTTCCGTCATCCTCCGCATGTCGGCTTCCCCCAGGGCCCGGTATTTTTTCACCAGGTTCTGGATGTTCGCCTCGCCATAGGTATTGCCGTAGCCGGCGCCGATGACCGGCTCCCGGTAAAGGCGCAGGACCTCTTCCTCCAGCGGATCGGCGGGTCCGTCCATGATTTCCTCGAAGGACATTTGAATTAAACCGCGGCCACGTCCTGCTTCAACCAATAGGTTTCGAACTCTTCCTGGTAGGACAGTTGGGTGAGGTCGGCCATGCGTTCGAGGAAAATGATGCCGTTGAGATGGTCGATCTCGTGTTGCAGGGCGACGGCCGGAAACCCTTCGGCCTCGATATGGACCTTCTCGCCAAACCGGTCATGCGCGTCCACCGTAACCTGTTTGGAGCGGGGCACCAGGCCGCGGAAATCGATGAGGCTCAAACAACTTTCCCAACCCAATACCTCCTCCTCGCCGTAGCGGGTTATCCTCGGATTGACCAGGACCGTCAACGGGAACTCGTCCCGGCCGGGATAGCGCGGGTTGTTGAGGCATTCCAGAACGACGATCTGGATGGAGCGCGATACCTGGGGCGCGGCCAAACCCGCGCCATGGGCGGCGCGCATGGTTTCGATCATATCGTCCATGAAAGCCTGAATCGCGTTTTCGCCCGGACGGGTAAGCTCATTTAAATCGACGGGTTGGGCGACCTGTCTCAGAATCGGATTTCCCAATTTGGCAATTTTTAACGCCGCCATCCTCAAGGTCTCCGTAAAATATGGTTTATCAATGCGTTCCGAACGAGGCTAAAAACCCCGTCTCGGCGGCGCGCCAGCATGCAAATCGCAAATGAAATTTTTCCGTCATTGTATCACAGACATTTGGATTCCAAAATCGCGACCGCGATTTAAAAAATCGATTTCAGCCCGGAAATAAGCCCTAAAATGAGTTTTTTTATTTGACATTTAACGCTGTTTTTTTATAATGATGCGCCAGACAAATTCAGGAAAGGAGGGGATAAATATTGACTAAGGATGAATTGATCACCACCATAATCAAAGGTTGCAAGGATGAAAGTCTTACCAAGAGGCTGGCCAGCGAGGTATTGGATGCGGCTTTTGACGCTATCGGGAAAGC
>JACQQK010000005.1 GCA_016207065.1 Nitrospinota bacterium | reverse complement strand
GGTCCGCGTGGCGTCGTCGTTGATGTCGGCCACGATGTCGGAGAATTCCTCTTTGTTCGTTTTCAGGTTTCTGGCCACGTCTCCGACGAGGGAAGCGCGGATCTCCTCGAGCTTCGCTTGAAATTTTGGGACTTTGTTGGTATCCATTAGAACCGAGACTCCTTTGAAATGAAAATTACAGCCCTGCCGCCTTGATCACCGTGACGTCGCCCCACAACCGCTCGAGGTCATAGTGGTTCATAACGTCTTTTTGAAACACATGGACCACGACGTCCACTAAATCCACGATCGCCCAGGAACCCCCGGCATAACCCTCCAGGGCGACAGGCTTGTAATGGGCGCCGTATGATTTATCGAGGATTGAATCGACGATGGCTTGGACTTGGGTCTTTGAGTTACCGCTACAAATGATGAAGTAGTCCGTGAAATCCGAGCGCTTACGCAAATCCAAAATCAAGATGTCGAATGCTTTTTTTTCAGCGGCGGCATCGACAATCAGCCGCTGAAGTTTGTTCAACCGTTTGTTCATTAAACGATGGGATGGGGCCGCGTTCGGTAAAGTTGATGTTCAATGATATAATGTTCGACTTCGGGTGGCAACATATTTTTGACTTCCAGGCCGTCGCGGACGCGCCTCCGGATTTCGCTCGACGAAATGTCCTTCGGGACGAGCTCGAAAAAAAACGCGCGCATGCCCGTCTCGAGATTTTGGAGTTCGATCGTCTCCGCGGGCCCTCGCGCCGGGGCGCCGAGGGAGTACGTTGCGCCGGAGATTTCCTCGAGGGCTTCCTCCGGGTTTTTCAGCTCGTGCCCGGGCCGCGTCCCCACCAGCAGATGACACAAGCTCGTCAGCCGCCGAGGTCCCTTCCATGCCCCGAGGCCCTTGAACGTGTCCAGCCCCATGATCAAAAAAAACTCCGTTTCCGGGAATTCCGCCCGCAGTCGCTCCAAGGTGTCGACCGTGTAGGAAACGCCCGCGCGCCGAAGCTCGACCAGCGAAACGGCGAACCCAGGGTAGGGGCGGAGCGCCAGGCGCAACATCTCCAGGCGCCGCTCGGTCGGCGACGGCGTTTGCGCGCGCTTGTGAGGGGAGAGGTTCGCGGGGATGAAAAGGACCCGGTCCAGACGGAACTTCTCCCTCGCCGACAGCGCGATCGCAATATGACCGTTATGCACCGGATCGAAAGTTCCTCCCAGGATTCCGACTCGTTCTTTCTTTTTGCCGGTCATGTTTCGACAGGATAAACTTAATGGCACAAAGCACGGTTTGGGCGGGGGTGGAAGTTTTTGGAGCGCCAAGCCCCCGGTTTTACATGCAACGCGAGGAGCTTTCTTTTGGGATACTAACGCTTCTTCAGGGCTTCTTCTAATAAATAGTCAAGCCATTCAGGGGTCTTATTCCAGAGATGTTGATGGATAGAAGTAATTAGCTGACAGGTTAGTTCGGCCGACCTTTTTGCGATTTCGTTATCGATAGTATAGAGCTTTTGAAGCTTATCATATCCGCCAAATTTCTCAGGCACGGAAAATGGCGATGCATGGACTAAAGAATCCCTGAAGGGTTTTATATCCTCTAAAAAGCTTTTAAGCGGCTCTTGCTTATCATCCCATAATTTTTTGCCGGAAACTATTTCCGGGAATTTTTTTAATTTATCGCCAAGTGAGGTTCTGCCCGTATCCTTATAAGCTTGCGGTTGTTGTTGGAAAGTGTATTCATGGACTTGTTATCTTCAGCGAACTCCCAAGCAATCCCATTAAGATACGATTCAAGGAGACTAAAACAACATAATACGCATGCGCGTGAGGCGAACTCCAAGGTGCGTTGCAGAGAAGCGATCTCTTCTTTTTTGTCTTTTGTTTCGCCCTGTGAAAGGTTTTTATATTTTATGAGGCCATTGTTCGTTTCTTGCGCGATTCGTAATGCTTCTGAAAGGTCCTTTGCTAAATAGTCTTCTGGATACTTGAACTGCATTCCCCATAAGGAGATGACCACGGTAGAATGTTTCGGGGCTCCTATAAGAACGCGGGAATTTATTGGAGAGTGCCGTTGTTCAAATTCTTTGATGGGAATTTCGAGTCCCCAGGGAAGTTCTTTAATTTTATCATAAAGTTTCGCAAGAATGTCTTCTGACATATTTTGAAAATGTTTGTTGTAAAAGGTTTTAATCTCGCCTGCAAGTCTTTTTTTAACGTCACTATAGTCAGTCTTTAAATTTTTTCGAGGAACGGCGCTTAAATCCTCCACGTCGGGTTTTAGGAAGTCAATCCAGTTCTTAAAACCGCCATTCATGAGTGTGATGACAGAGACAGCTTTATGTGCCTTTTGAATTCGTGCAACCTCTCGGTCACGTCCATTCATAGCTATGCAAATTCCAGCCTTAAATCCTTATCGAACACCTTTGCGAGGCGTTCAAGAGTTTTGAGTGTCGGATTGCTTTTGCCGGGTTTCTCCAGGCGCTGATAGGCCTGATAAGAGATGCCGAGAACCTTTGCAATATCTCCCTGAGTGAGGTTTCGGGTTTCCCTGAGTTTTCTAAGGACAACCGGAACCGATACCTCAGGTTCGGGTTCGACACGATAAACGCCCTTGCCTTTGATATCGGACGGTGCGGGAATTTTAAAATTCCTTTCGAAGACAGAGGCAAGATACCCTGTCAGCGCTTCCTTGGCGTTATGTCTTGCATCGTCCAAGGTTTTGCCTTCGGTGAGACAGCCCGGAAGATCGGGAAACTCGACCAGGTACGCTTTGTCCTCGGCGACATATTTTATTTTTGCCGGATAGCTCAGAATCATTTCAAACCTCCCTGCTTCATTTTTCCTTGAGTAGCTTGATAAGTTGCTTGCCGGTCATTTTCAAATTATACAACATAAATCTTGTATTGGACCATCGAATGCGAGATTCCCCACTCACGCAAGATCCGGATAAAAGCTCATGCACGGTTTCGTCAACAAGAGACAATTTTTGTTTGGCGTGTGACAATTTTTGTCGAAATCCCCTGCGTTTTTATAGGTCAAATGTAAACCTAACCCCGTCTTGTTTTATTTAACATATTGATATAAAATGCCATATTATATTTATCGGGACAAGTGTCTATGTTGGCGCTCGTTTTGCTCTAGAAAGATTAAGAAGATTTTTTTGCAGGGTTTGCAGGGGTTGAGGATTTAATTCATTAATTATAAGAGGAGGAGTGAGTATGCTGAAGCGTATGAGGAATGAAAAAGGTTTTACCCTGATCGAGCTTTTGATCGTTATCGCGATCATCGGCATTTTGGCCGCCATCGCCATCCCGCAGTTCAACCAATACAAGACCCGCGCTTACGATTCGGACGCCAAGGCGAACCTGCACAACCTGTATCTGGCTTGTAAGGCGTATTGGGCCGACACCACGTCCGCCAGCAGTTGCACCCTGGCGGTGGCCGCGGGCACGTCCTACGGCTTCGTACAGAGCTCGAGCATCACGGCGGCCGTCACCACCGCCACGCCGGAATCCTCGTTCGCCGCGACCGCCAAGCACGCCAGCTCCACCCGGACCTATAGCGTGGATTCAAACGGCAATATAAGCTGACCCTTTTCCTTCAAGGTTATCGGTCCGGCCTTTCCCTCCGGGGAAGGGCCGGTCTCCTTGAAGCCCTCGATAAGAATGAAAATCTCCCCCCACATTCGCGCGGTTTTTTTTTAACGGTTGGCGCCTGGTTCCTGTACCTGGCCACGGTCTGTCCCGCCATCTATTTCCGCGACGCTCCCGAATTCGTCAATACCGCCTTCGCCTTGGGGATCAGCCATCCCGCCGGATTCCCCGTCTATAACCTGCTCGCCAAGGCGTTTACTTTCGTCCCTCTCGGTTCCGTCGCTTTCAAGGTGAACCTGTTTTCCGCGACCGCCGCCTGCCTTGCCCTGGGATGTCTTTATTGGACCGCCGTCCGGTTTTTGGTTTTTCTCGACAAGCGCGAGGATCCGGGCCGGTTTGCCGGTCCGGCCCTTCTGGCGGCGGGGTATCTCGCCGTTAGCAAGCCGTTCTGGTTCAACGCTTCGGTGGCGGAGGTCTACTCCCTGCACGCGTTTTTCGTTGCCCTACTGGTCCTCCTGTTTTTGTATTGGCGGGAGAAGGGGGACTTCCGTTATCTCTATGCCGCCGCCCTGGTCTACGGGCTGAGTTCCGGGAACCACGCGACGGTCGCCTTCTTCCTGCCCGCCGTCCTGGTCCTGTTCTTTTCCTGGACGCCCGGGATGGTCCGTCGCGGCGCAGGGCAAACTCCGGGAGGCGCCGTTGGTTCAGGCAACGCGCCTGTGCATGCGATGGATTTAAATCCCCCCTCGTCCCCCTTTGATAAAGGGGGGATGGGGGGATTTGACAACGGGAAAAAAATCATGGCGCTTGTAGGGCGCCATTTGGGGGTTTGCGTCCTGTTCTTTCTGATCGGGTTTTCGGTGTACGCTTATTTACCCGTCCGGTCCCACGCGGAACCTTCCTTCGACTGGGGGAACCCGGAGACCGCGGCGGGATTTCTTTATCAGATCACCGACCGGAAAGACGCCGGGACGCATTTCAAGTCCATGGCTGGAGACCGGCGGGAAGCCGGCGGCCAAACCGGGTCATTCGCCGATTCGGCGAAATCCCGGTTGGGAGCGGTTTTCCATAAAATCCCGCTGGTGGTTTGGGCCCTGCTGACCGACCTCGATAACCATCTCTCGCCGGTGTCCGCCGTTGGGTTTCTGGCGGGGGCGTTTTTATGTTGGCGGAAAAGCCGGCCGTTGTTCTTTTTTTTGGTCCTCGTTACGGTCTTCAACGTCGCCTTTTTCGTCAAATGGGGACGCGAAAGCTTTTTCCCCTCGTACGTGGTCGCTACTTTATTCACCGCGGCCGCCATCCATTACGTTTTGGACCTCCTGTCCTTGAGAGGCGGGGACGCTCCGCGCCCCGGCCAGCGCGACGCTGGGGTCGAATGGCCGAGCGCGGATGGCGCCGGGCAAACGCCCGGAGGCGACGCCGCCTCGGCGCAAGCGCGAGGCGGAATTATCCGCGGCGATCCGCCGTCCGGGCCGTCCCGTTCCGGGGCGTTCCCCGGCCGCGTCAACTGGCGGCGGATCGCCTGGGCGCTTTTGGTCCTGCTCATACCCTGGTCGATATTCAAGAACTATTACGCCGTCGACCGCTCCCAGCATTATCTCGCCGAGCCTCTGGCGGCCAAAATTTATCTGGCGTTGCCGGACCGCGCGGTTTTCGTCCCGGGCCTGTCCTGGTTCAACTACTATTACAGCCAGGACGTCGCGCGCCTCCGGGACGACGTGACCGCCGTCAGCGCGTGGGACCTCCTTTCCGAGAACCCGCCCGCATGGCTGACCCCCAGGAGATTCCCGGACCTCGACCTGCCAGATCCCGCGCGGCGCCGTTTCAACACGCGGGAGCAAATCGCGGAATATGTCGAGGCGACGTTCCGCGGAAACGGGTCGGCGCGGCCCGTCGTGGTGGAGCAGAACGAAACCCTCTACGAACAGACGACGCTGGCCGGCCAACTCCGGCCTTACCGAAACGCATTATTGTTGTACGACCCCTCTTCCGCGCCGGGAACGGCCGGGATCCGGGACCCCGGCCAGCGTGCCGCTGGAGCCAACGAGCTCGACTCGGCTGGCGAACAAGCGTCATCGGGGGCGATCTGGACCCGGCCATCCCGCGCCGGGGCGGAGTTCGAGGAGTTCAAGAAATTTTTGGAGGAGGACCTGGCGCAACCCGGCGTGGCCGTGGACCGGGAGTGGCTTACCCTGCCCTATTTTCTGATTCATTCGTTCCGCATGTATTACCACGACACCCGGCGCTATTCCGAGGAGCGGGAGGTCCTCCGGCTGATGAACGAATTTTTGGGCAAGCGCGACGCGGCCTGGCAGTTTCAAATGGCGGACAACCTGGTCCTGGACGGCAAACTCGACGAGGCCGGACGGCATGTGGAAACGTTGCGGAATGTCTTCGCGGGCAGTCCGGAGGCGTGGATCGCCCAGGGCCTTCTGGCCCGCGCCGGGGGCAGGCCGGAGGACTCCGTCCCGCCGTTTCTCAAGGCGGCGGCCTTGAGCCCGGGAGACTACCGGCCCCGCTACGAACTGGCCGAGGCTTACCGCCAGATGGGCGAGCCCGAAAGGGCCTTGCCGGAACTCGACGCGGCGTTTAAAATGATTAAAAACGTCCGGGAACTGTCCCTGGTCCGGCAGGCGCGAATTTCGACCGGTTCGGCGAAAGAGTCCAAACAGGCAAATTAAGAAAGGGCCTCCCATGTTCGGCAATAAAAGAGTCGCGGTCGTCGTCCCGGCGCATAACGAGGAGAAGTTGATCCCGCGGGTCCTGGAAACCCTTCCCGGCTGGGTGGACTGCGTCGTCGTGGTCGACGATTACAGCTCGGACAAGACGGCCGAAAAGGTCCGGCAACGCGCGCAGGAGGACCCGCGCGTGTGCCTCGTCAGCCATCCGGCGAACCGCGGCGTGGGCGCCGCCATGGCTTCCGGTTACCGGGCCGCCATGGAAAAAAACTGCGACGTCGCTGTCGTGATGGCTGGCGACGCGCAAATGGATCCGGCGGAATTGCCGGACATCGTCCGTCCCGTGGCCGAGGGGAAAGTCGACTACGCCAAGGGCAACCGCCTGTTCTACGGCAAGGCCTGGGACCTCATCCCCCGGACGCGGTACCTCGGCAATTCCGTCCTCTCGCTCCTCACCAAGATCGCCAGCGGCTACTGGCACATCGCCGATTCCCAATGCGGTTACACCGCCATTTCCCGCGAGGCGCTCGCCTCGATGGACCTGGACGCGCTGTACCCGCGGTACGGCGTCCCGAACGATATCCTGGTGAAGCTGAACATCGACAACCGCCGGGTGCGCGACGTCCCCATCCGGCCGGTGTACAACGTCGGAGAGGTTTCGGAAATCCGCGTCCCCCGCGTGGTCGTCACCATCTCCAGGCTCCTGGCGCGCAGTTTCTTCAACCGCCTGGTGGAAAAATACGTCATCCGCGATTTTCATCCGATGATTTTCTTCTATGTCCTGGGATTGATCGCTTTTCCCGCCGGCTTTCTCTCGGGGACGTATCTCTGGCTGTACCGGGTCTTCGCCGGACCGGTTGCCGCCACCAGCGCGATGTTCGCGGCCTTCCTGACCCTGTCGGGATTGCAGTTCCTCCTGTTCGCCATGTTGTTCGACATGGAATACAATAAAAACCTGAAAGGCTGACCCATGGCCTCCCGGCGCGCCCGCTCATGAAGACGGTCGCGCGCCAGGCCGACAGGATTCCTCGTGTCGAAAATCGATAAAGACCTGCTTGCGGCTACGGCGCTCGCCGTCTTCCTCGCGGGATTTTTCTCCCCCATTCTGCTCGAGGGGAAGACCGTTTTTTTCCGGGACTTCACCGGCCTGGCGTATCCCGTGAAGTTTTTCATCGCCCAATGGTACAAGGAAGGCGTCCTCCCATTTTGGAACCCGATGGCGTTCAACGGCGAGCCCCTGCTGGCGCAGATGGTCCCCGGCGTGTTGTATCCGCTCAACCTCGTCTTTTTGCTGGACGATTTCACGGCCGCGTTCAATTGGTTTTACGTTATACAGTACGCCGTCCTGGCTTTCTCGACCTACGGGTTGTTGCGCTATTTTAAAATTTCTCCGCTGTCGTCGCTGTGCGCCTCCGTTTCCGCGGTCGTGAGCGGATTCTTCCTGTCGTTGAGCGGCGTCAACACGACTTTTTTTTCGGCCGTCTGGTTCCCGGCCACCTTCCTGTGCGCGCAAAAGTATCTCGTGGATCGCCAGGCGTGGTTTTTCCCGCTGTCCGCCGTCTGCCTGGCGTTCCAGACGCTGGGGGGAAGCCCCGAGGTATGCGTTTTCACCGTCCTGGTCCTGTTCGCCCACGCGGTTTACTTCGCCCCGGAGGAGGGCCGTTGGCGGGAGACCTTGCGGCGGACCGTTCTCCTTGCGGCCCACGTCCTGGCGGCGCTGGGGTTGGCCGCCCCGCAACTCCTCCCCACTTACGCCCTGGTCAAGGAATCGCTCCGTAGCGCGGGGTTCGATTTCGCGGACCACGCCGTCTGGTCTCTGCAACCCCAGGCCTTGATGTCCCTCGTACTGCCGGAAGACCTGGGGAGGTTCCTGGAACGGGAGGATGTGGAGAAGGTCCATTTCCATTCCATATACGTCGGGTTGTTCGCGGCGTTTTTCATGGGCGCCGGAATTTTGTTTTACCGGAAAAAGGAAATCCGGTTCTGGCTGGCGATGTTTGGCGCGGGGATTTTTTTCGCGCTGGGAAAATACAATCCCCTCTATAAATATTTTTACGACTGGGTCCCCATTTTCCAAAAGTTCCGCTACCCGGAAAAGTTCTACCTGATCCCGGCGTTCAGCCAGATTTTCCTCCTTGGGTTCGGAATGGACGCGCTCGTGAGAAACGACCGCGAAAAGGCGCTTCGATTACGTCCGCTTTTCGTCCTCCTGTCGATCGTCGCTGGCGCCGTCCTGTCCGCCGGGTTCTGGCAGGCGGAGAAAAATCCGGCGCCGTCGCTGGCGTATTTGGCGGCGTTCGGCGCGGGCTATTTCCTGTACCGTTCGGGGAAAATGCGGGCTGACGGATTGAAGGCGCTTCTGCTGGCGCTGGTCCTCGCCGATTTGCTGTCGCGGAGCTCAGGCGTCTTGCCGTTGATCGACAAGAGTTTTTACGACGATCCGCCCCCGGTGGCGCGGGAAATCGGCCTGGACAAGGACCATTTTCGCGTCTATACGGGCAAGGTCCGCGGCAACCCGGAGGAAATCACCTTTCCCGCCGGGATCAGCGTCCTGCAACGGCAACTGGTCTTTAAACAAAGACTGCTTCCTTACCGCGGCATGATCTACGGGATCAGTTATCCCAACGGGATGTTGGGCAACGCCTTGCAGTTGAACGACCCGTCGCTGTGGGCGGAGATCTTCGAGAAATCCCCGCCGGAAAAACGGTTGCGGATTTTGAAACGCGGCAACGTCCGGTATTGGATCGACGGCGACGCGCCGCCGGAAACGGCGGAGGGAAAGCCTTCCATAATAGCCGAACCCCCTTTGAGAATCCTCGACGACGCCTTGCCAAGGGCGTTCCTCGTTCCCAACGCCCGTCTGGGAAAGGAGCCTCATTTGCTCAACACGTATTATGACGAAACGTTCGATCCCAGGGCGGAAGTCCTGCTGAGCGAGCCGGGAGGCAAATCCCCCCATCCCCCCTTTGATAAAGGGGGGACTTTGCAACAAGGAGGAGAACCTCCCGCCTCGGCGCCAGCCGGACGGCAAAGCGCCGTAGCTGATAGGCTTGATCCGGATGGCGAACAATCGTCATCGAGGGCAATCAAAGCCGGGCCATCTCGTTCCGGGGCGTTCCCCGGCGGCATTGGGTCCAGCGGCACGCTGGCTGGCGCCGAGGCGGGAATCACCCCCCCTTGCAAAGGGGGCCGGGGGGATTTACCTCCGGGAGCTTGTTCCCCAGTGGGCGAGGCGCATATCGAGAGTTATGGACCGAACCGCGTCATTATTCGGACGCGACAGAACGGCGACGGATTCCTCGTCCTTTTGGACGCTTATTTCCCCGGTTGGACGGCGACCGTTGACGGCAAGCCGGAGCGCGTCCTGCGCGCCAACCATTTTTACCGCGCCGTGAAACTCGGGCCGGGCGAACACGCCGTGGAGTTTTCCTACGTTCCTCCCGGATTTCGCGAGGGCCTCGCCGTTTCCGGCGTCACCGCTGTCGTTCTGCTCGTATCGGTCGCGGCAGTCCTTTGGGAAAGGAAAATCCGTCCGGTTTGATTTTCTCCCCATAATCCGGACAGTTTAAAAGAGGTCAGGTCAAGTTCCCTCTTGGCGGTCCCGGTAATAAACAGTCGAAGGGTCTCGATGAGGCGGGTTTCCTTGCGCCGTTATGCATTTACCAGTTCGACGCGCAGGCGTTTCCCCAGAACGCCCGCCGCCTTGTTCATGGTAAGCAGGGTCACGGAGGTATTGCCGGAATCCAGCAAGCGGTCCAAGGCCGCCCGGCTGGTCTTCATCTTCCTCGCCAGCGCCGTCTTGCTCATTTTCTTCCTGGCCATGGCCTCCTTCACCTGCCAGGCAAGGACCCGTTTGACGGCAAGGGCTTCGGCGACGGCAAGGGTCCCGTCTTCCTCCAGCAGGTCGTCCAGCCTCGATCCGATGTGTTTCTTGTTCCTCACTTTGCAGTCTCCATGCTTTGTTTGCGTTCCCAGAAATTGCTTACCCCCATAACCACTTCATTTTAAAAGTATCATAAATGATACAACATTGGATAAAAAACCAGCATGGGCAAGCTGTATCGAGGAGGAAGAAAATTTGGAGCGCAACGCGTCCTCGCGCCGGGCAAGCGCCCGGAGACGACGCGGCGATGACGCTGACGCGATCGCCGGACCTCATTGTTCCCGCCTCCGCGTAAGCGGGAGGCGGCGTTGGATCCAGCGGCACGCTGGTCGGCTACTGATACTCGTTGAGTTTGTTGCGCAGGGTGCGGATGCTGATGCCGAGGAGTTCGGCGGCCTTGGTTTTGTTGCCGTGGACTTCGTCGAGGGTCTGGAAGATCAGTTCCTTCTCCATGTCGTAGATCGTGCCGCGGAATTTGGCCAGGGTTTGGGTGTCCTTGGTTTCGGCGAACGCCGCTTCCTCGTCCATGAACAGGTCGGACGGCAGGAGCGTGTTGCCATGGCACAGCAAGACGGCGCGCTCGACGATGTTTTCCAGCTCGCGCACGTTGCCCGGCCAACGATATTTGCCGAGGATGTTCAGGGTCTCGCCGGCGATGGAGGCGATGTTTTTGTCGTTCTCCCTGCAATGGCGCTTCAAAAAATAATCGGCCAGGACCGGGATATCTTCCTTGCGCTCCCGGAGCGGCGGGACCTTGAGCGGGATGACGTTCAACCGGTAAAACAGGTCCTCGCGGAATTCCTTGTTCTGGACTTTCTTCCGTATGTCGCAATTCGTGGCGGCGACGACCCGCACGTCGACCGGGATGGGTTCCCGGCCGCCGACCTTGTCCACTTCGTGCTCTTGCAGGACGCGCAGGAGTTTCGCTTGCAGGGGCAGGCTCATCTCCGTGATCTCGTCGAGGAGCAGGGTGCTTTTGTGGGCGAGCTCGAATTTCCCTTCCTTCCGCGACGCGGCGCCGGTGAATGCGCCTTTTTCATGGCCGAACATCTCGGTCTCCAAAAGTCCTTCCGGCAGGGCCGCGCAGTTGACCGCGTAAAAGGGTCTGTCGGACCGGAGACTGCACTGGTGGATATAGCGGGCGAACAGCTCCTTGCCCGTCCCCGTTTCGCCGATGATGAGGACGGTCGATTTGCTGTAGGCCACTTTCTCCACGAATTCCAGCAGTTTCCGCATTTCCTTGTCGGCGGTGACGATCCGGCGTTCGGCGGTTGACGGTCTTGGCGGCGGTTCGGCGGCTACGGCCTGGGCCGGGGGCCGCTCGGCCTGGCTCAGAAAGGCCCGGCTGACCGCCGAGTTGAGGACTTCGGCGGAGAACGGTTTCAGCAGGTAGTCGAACGCCCCGGCTTTCATGGTCTCGACGGCGTTGTCGATGTCGCCGTAGGCGGTCATCACGATCACCCCGGTTTGCGGCGAGATGTCCTTGACGGCCCGCAGGAGTTCCAGCCCGCTCATCCTGGGCATGCGCACGTCGGTGATCACCAGGTCGAACGCGGCGCCCTCCAGTTTCCTCAGGGCCTCCTGGCCGTTTTCGGCGGAGTCCAGTTGATATCCCCCGCGTTTCAAGGCCGTATTGAGGGCGATGCGCATTTCGTTTTCGTCGTCGACGATCAGGATTCTTTTGCCGGAGTTGTCTTTCATCGCTCCTCGTCCCAACACGGTATTTTGACGGTGAACGTGGTCCCCCGGCCCTCGGCGCTGTCCACGTCGAGCGCGCCTTGATGGGCCTTGACGATGGTAGGGCCGAAGGCCAGGCCCAGGCCCGTCCCCTTGTCCTTGGTCGTGAAGAAGGGGTTGAATATTTTCGGCAGGCAGTCCGGGGGGATGCCCACGCCGGTGTCGGAAACGGCGATGGCGATGAACTGGCGCGGCGCCGGGGATGCCCCCGGGGGCAACGCCGCCTCGGCGGTTTTCCGCGTGGTCAGGCGGAGCTCTCCGCCGTCCGGCATGGCCTGTACGGCGTTGCGGATGAGGTTCAGGAAGACCTGTTTCAACAATTCGCTGTCGGCCTTTGCCAGGGCCTCGGCGTCGAACTGGCGGACGATCCGGATCGAGTCCGGCAGGACGACGTCCGACCAGAATTCGAGGATCTCGGTCAGCAGGCGGTTGATGTCGCATTTCTGGCGGGAGGGTTGCGGCGAACTGGCGAACAGGAGGGCGTTGGAGATGGTCCGGTCCATGTTGTGGACGCCGGCGCAGATGCGTTCGGCGAGCTGTCTTTTCTCGTCGTCCCCCTGGAGGTCTTCCTTCAGCAGGGAGGCGAACAGCTCGATGCTCCCCAGGGGGTTGCGGATTTCATGGGCGATCCCCGCCGCCATTTCTCCCATGGCGCGGAGCCGTTGGTTGCGTTGCGCCTCCTCCTCCAGCCGTTTGATCTGGGTGACGTCCTGCACGAGGACCACGGCGCCGATCGGGTCCCCGTCCGCGTCCAGGGCGGGCGCGGCGGCGACCCGGATGTCGATCTTGCGCCGGTCCGGGGCGACGAACTCGCGGTCCATGTCCGAGGGGTCGGCGGACGGCCGGGCGAGCCGGGCGGAGACGATTTCGAAAAAATCGGGGGAGAACGCCTCGCGGACGTTTTTTCCCAGGCATTGGCCCGGCGAATGGCCGGTGATGGAGCCGAAGGCCTTGTTGCAGGTGGTGATCCGGTCTTGGCGGTCCACCACCAGGACCCCGGTGGTCAGGCTTTCCAGGATATTGCTCAGGTAATTCTTGACGTCTTCTTTTTCCTTCAGGTTTTTTTCCAGCTCGGCGTTTTTCTCGGCCAGTTCCAGGTCCAGGGCCTGGACCCTGGCTTGCAAAATATCGTAGGAGTTTTGCAGTTGCTGGGTGGCCTCGGTGAACGATGCGAACGCCCGTCCGAGAACCTCGATTTCTTTTTTGCGCTCGTCTTCCGCGGAGGGGGTTTCCGCCATGGGCAAACCTGGGCAAGGTTTCAGGGTTGGGGCCAGTCTCATGGGCATCTCTAAAAATTGTAGTTGCCTGATTCATCAGGCGCTCCAAAAGCCCAATAAATTGGGCAATTACACCTTTTCGGGAACGGTTCGATTCGAGAAAAAGCGATTTTTAGAGATGCCCTCATGACACATTATAAAAGATTATAAAAGATCTTTATATTTTTTTTCCCAATCCATCACCTTGAGTTGGGACGCGGCGGCTTTTTTCAACAGCTCGTCGACCGATTCCGATTTGATCAAACCGTTGAGTTCCGCCTCGGCCTTGTCCTTTTCCTTGAGCTTTTCCATGCTGTCGGCGAGCATGTAAACGTTCCAGTCCCTGAGCTCGTGTTCGGGGAAAAGGGTCTTGGCCGTTTTCAAGGCTTCCCGCGCGTTATCGTAGTCTTTGTTCTTGTAATACGCGATCCCCAGCTTGTAGTACGCGTCGGGCACGAACTCGGGGATGACCCGGGACGAGCGGTCGTACGAATCGACGGCGTTTCGATATTCGCGGACCGCCTCCGGCAACTGGTCCATGTCGGCATGGGTTTCCCCCAGCAGGTAATAAATCTCGGCCTTGTTGCCGGGGGTCCGCTCCAGGAGTTCCCTGTAGGTTTGGACCGCCTGGCCGTATTGACGCTTGCCCTTGTAGGCGTTGGCGAGAAGTTTCATCGCCTCGTGGGTCTTCTCCGTTTGCGGATACTTGTTTAGAAAGGTCCGCGCGACCAGTTCCGCCTCGTCGTAATTCCCCTGGTCGAGGTGCATGAGTCCGAGGTCGAGGAAAATCCGCTCCGAGTAAATGCCCTTGGCGTCGGCTTTCTTGACCTTCTCGTAATATTTGACGGCTTCCTGATACATCGACACCGCCTGGTAGGCCTCGCCGATCTGGACCAGCGTTTTCAAGTTGTCGATATCGCCGATGGACAGGCTTTGGAAGTCGCTGTAGGAATACAGGATGGGGAGAAACCCGGTCTGTTTGGAAAACCGGTCCACCAGCAGGACGAGGGCCTGCCTGATGTATTTCCGCGCTTCGGCGTGGAACCTGGACTCCTTCTCCAACGGCAAAAGCTTTTTAAACTGGTCGATGGCCTCCAGATACCGCTCTTCCTGGAGGAAAGCCAGCCCCCGGCTGAGCGTGACCTCGGCGAGGATGTCCCGGTCCGCCGCCGCCTCGAAAACTTTTTTATAGGTCTTGAACGGTTGATAGTATGCGGTCGCGTCGAAGATGAGGTCGCGGATGGGCAGGGTCGAATCGCGGATTCCGATGTCCGCCAGGCGGACCGTGCCGTATTGCGATTCGCGGCTTCCCGGGCTTCTCCGGGAGGATTCGTTGAAGACCTCCAGGCTGGACAGGTAGTTCTCCTCGATAAAATAGGAGTCCCCGATCCGGTTGAGGGCCTTGTGGGCGATCTCCTGGTCCGGGGCGAGGTTGATCAGGTCGAAGAAATGCGAACGCGCCAGCCGGTATTGTTTTTCGCGAAAATAGATCTCCCCCATGTTGAACAGGATTTTCGGGTCCTCGTGGATGAACGGCAACCAGCGCTCCTCCGCGTCCTCGTAGATTTCCAGGGCCTTGGCGAGGTTGCCTTGCTCGTAATTCCAGTGGGCTATCTTGAAGGTGGCTTTCCGGGCGCCCTCGTCTTTCGGCGAATTCGCCAGGATCGCCTTGAACGCCGCATAGGCTTCGTCGTATTTTTCCTCCTTCATCAACAAGGAGGCCAGGCCCAGTTGCCGGGAAGGGTTGTATAAGCTGTTGGGGATGGCGCGTATCCCCTGTTCGTAAAGGGTCCGCGATTCGAGAAAGTACCCCAGCTCCTCATAGAGATAGGCCAGTTTCAATAACGCATGGTCCTGGAATTTGGAATTTGGATATTCCCTGACGGCGAATTGATAGGCCTTGAAGGCCTTTTCGTAAATGGGATGTCTGTCCGCTTGCGCGACGTGGAACTGCGCCTCGGCGAGCAGATAAGCGGTGTCCTCCAGGTATTTGCTCTTGGGGTAGGTTTTCCTGAACTTCTTGAACAGTTGGGCCGCCTCGGCATATTCCTTGTTTTGAAAAGACTTGAGAGCGGCCTGATAGTCCTCCCAGCCGTTGACGAGTTTTTCCTCGGTTTCTTTTTTCAGGATCTCCTGGGCCTGTTCCTGGGTCATCCCGGAGACGCGGGTTTTTTCCTCCTCGCCTTTGGCCGCGGGTTTGCCCGGTGGCGCGAGCTTGCCGATTTTGGTCTTCACGAAGGGTTGATCGACCCCTTTCAAATCGAGCACGATCTGGGGCGGGTCGGCTTTGACGAGATGGATGAACCGGCTGTTCTGGTTTTTCAGGAAGAGGTCGATCGCCACCGCCCCCCCATCCTGGCGGACCTCGATCTTTTCTAGGTTTTTGTCCTTGAAGACCCGCGATTGGGCCTTGGGCCCGAGGGTGGAACCGGCCAAAACAAGGGAGATTTTCTTATTTAAAAAATCGGCGCGGACCCGGTAAGGCGCCGGCGAGCTCAGGTTGACGAAAATCCTCGTGTATTCGGGATGGCCGCCGATCCGGATGCTCTCGACCCGCGCGCCGCCGGAGCCGGACAGGCCGCCGGGCGAAGTTTGGGCGTTGCCAGACGCAACGCCGAGGAACAGTAACAGCGCCGCCTGAAACGCGATTTTCCCAAGAACCGATTTTTGTCCGGGCATCGTGGTATTCATCGATGGTTAACAGCCGCCAAGCCAACTTACCTTGATCAGGTAAAAGCAATAATTATGCCAACCCTTTGGGCCGCCAAGGATTTCATGCGATAATCTGCTTTGCATTAAGCGGTTGATATGACTAAAATGGGCGCGGAATCTATTTTATATCAATATTGGGATTTTCGGCAAAACATCCGTCGTTGAAAAAAATCCGGCAGTCACGTCATTATTTTGACGTCCGGCCCGGGTCAAATGGCCCCTTTTGGGGTCTTGGGAGTTGAGAGCGTTTAGGGGCCGGAAGGAATGGAAAAAAGCCGTCTGGAAAAGATGAAAATCAGCGAAACGCTGTTGTCGCTGAACATCCTCAAAAAGCAGAATTTGATGCTGGGCGATTCGCTTCTGCACCTGGACAACCTGCTCTATTTGCACAAAAGCATCAGCCTGTTGGATTACAACGAGATCAAAAGCGTCCTCGTCGAAAAACTCCCGCACATTTTGTCCATCCGCTTTTTTACCCTGTTTCTATACGATAAGAACCGGAAATCGTTGAAACTGAATTGCCACAATCACCCGGATTTGAAAGACGATCTGGTCATCCAACTGGATGAGTCGGGGATCATGAGGGACGCCCTGGTCAACGGGAGATACATCCTGGAAACGGATTTTTTCAGGTCCAAATATTTCGCGGGGAAAAAGAACCCGCTGTACCAGAACGCGTTTTTCGTCTGCATCCCCTTGATGATCGAAAACGAAATCATCGGCGTCCTCAATCTCAACGACAACGCGAAGGGTTTTTTCACGGTGGGCGACCTGGATTTCGTTTTGAACGTCACGGAGTTTCTCTCGCTCTCCATCAGCAACGCCCTGCTGTTCGAAAAGGTGGAGACGCTTTCCGTCACGGACGGGTTGACGGGCCTGAACAACCACCAGCAAATGCTCCATTTGTTGAACGCCGAATTCGTGCGGAGCCATCGTTACGGGTCGCCGCTTTCCTTGGCGATGATGGACGTCGACCATTTTAAAAAGGTCAACGACACCTACGGCCACCAGAAAGGCGACGAGATCTTGATGCAGGTCGCCGCCGTGTTGAAGACCGCCTGCCGGGTCAACGATATCGCGGCGCGCTACGGGGGGGAGGAGTTCGTGCTGGTCCTGCCCGAAACCAAATTGCAGGGCGCTTTCCAGATTGCCGAACGGGTCCGGCAGGAGTTTTCCGTCTGCCGTTTCCAACACAATGGAAAGGAGTTCGCCGTCACTCTCAGCGCCGGAGTCGCGGAATTCGACCGTCAAGGGATGGACCGTCCCACGCAGTTGATTAAAGTCGCCGATCAGGCGCTGTACAAGGCCAAGGAAACCGGGAGAAACAAGACCGTCCTTGGGGCCCTCGATGGAGATTCCACAACTTAATCGTTTTCAAAATCTGGAGGGATTGCCCTCGCTTCCCTCGCAGATGTTGAACGTCCTCAACGAAATCGGCGCGACCTCGGCGATGGATTACAACATCGTCCGCGTGGTCCAGTACGACCCGGCCATTGCCTGCCGGGTGCTCAAGGCGGCCAATGCGCCCCTCTATGGCTACGGCGGAAATATTTTCTCCCTCCAGCAGGCGTCGGGCCTTTTGGGTCCGGGGGCCATCAAGAACATCGTCCTGACCACGCAAATCCTGGAGCGGTTCTCCTGGGGCGACCGCGGCCGGGAACGGATCGATTACGGGAAAATATGGCGGCATTCGGCGGTCGTCGCCGTGTTGGCGGGAACGTTGGGACGGTTCGTGGACCACGTGGAATCCGACGTTTGTTTCACCGCGGGCCTGGTCCACGATATCGGCAAAATCGCCCTGGCGGCGCTATTCCCCGCCGCCTTTTGCAAGATCGTGGAGGAAGCCGGGAAACAGAACGTCTCGCTACAGGACGCGGCCCGCGGGACGCTGGGGTTTTCGCCCGCCGAAATCTCCGCGGAGCTTACGGCGCGCTGGGGTTTTCCGCCTGCGTTGGTCAAGATCGTTGGAACTTGCGTCAAGACCGGTCCGTCCGAAATGACCGACAAGATCGCCGGCATCGTCCACATGGCCAAATACCTCGCCATCGATTGGGGCTATCCCGACGGGATGGAGAACCTTCGCCGGGCGGTCAGGTTCCGGGACGTCCTCCCCCTGCTGGGCATTACGGAAAAGAAACTGAAGGCATGGAAGCCGGAATTGATGGGCCTTGCGGACATCGCGCTCGAAAGCGTCGATGGCTAGCGCGACGCTGGACCCAACGGGCCCGGCTTGGATGGCGGGCGATGACGCTAATTCGCCATCGGAGTCAAGCCCACTGGTTCCAGCGGCACGCTGGGCGTGGCGATCCAGAACCTCTGGATTGCTTCGCTCCGCTCGCAATGACAATAAGTTACAGCGCTCCGTGTGTCTGCATGACCCGTCTCTTCAGGTCGAATCAGGCGGACTCCCCGCCGTCCGCGGGATTTTTCAAGCGCGCGTCGATGGCGCGGGCGAGACGCGCGAGGTCTTGGGAGATGGTTACCGGATAAGGAGACGTTTTGTCGAGTCCGCGCAGGTAGCCGGGCAATTTTCGCAGTTGGTCGCCGGCCCGCCGGCGGATATCGGAAACGGCGTCGGGAGGGCGCAGGCGCCGGCCTCCCCGCATGAAGGCCTGCAATAGAGGTTCTCCTTCGACCGGCTCTCCCTCGAGGGCGACCGTGTCTTCCTTCATGCGCCCGTCCTCGTAGCGCCTGAAGACTTGTTTTCCGCCGGGCCAGGTGTCCTTGGCCTCCGAAAGTTTTCGGCGCGGACGTCCCGCGTATTCCACCAGCTTGTAAACGCAGTCCAAATAGGGCGCGTCCGCGGAGGTCGTCAGGCGGGAACCGATCCCGAACCCGTCCGCGGGCGATCCCTTCTCCATGAACTCCCGCAAGGCGTATTCGTCCAGGTTGCCGCTGGCGAAAATCCTGACCTCCCGCAATCCTCCCGCGTCGAGGATCCTCCGGACGTCGCGGGCGTGCCGGTCCAGGTCGCCGCTGTCCAGGCGCACGCCCTTGACGGCGATCCCTTTCTTTTTCAGGACCCGCGACAGGGAGACGACCTTGGCCGCGGCGCGCTCCGTGTCATACGTGTCCAGCAGGAGGATGACGTTTTCCGGTTGGGAAAGCGCGAAATTTTCGAAGGCCTCCGCCTCGTCGTCGTGCGCCTGGACGAAGGAATGGGCCATGGTGCCAAACGTCGGGATGCCGTAAAGCGGTCCGGCCAGCGTTGTCGCCGTGCCGTCGAATCCCGCCAGGTAACTGGCGCGCGCGGCCAGCAACCCCGCCTCCGCCCCGTGCGCCCGGCGCAAACCGAAATCGACCAGCAGTTTTCCCGGCGCCGCCAGGACGGACCGCGCCGCCTTCGACGCGATCAGGGTCTGAAATTGCAGAAGGTTGATGGTCCGCGTTTCGATGAATTGCGCCTGGGGCAGGGGCGCGGCGATGCGCAGGATGGGCTCGTTGGCGAAGAATACGGTCCCCTCGGGCATGGCGTGTGCGTCCCCGGTAAACCGAAACGCCTCCAACCGCCGCGGGAAATCCTTCGTGAACCGCCCGCAACTTTCCAGCCAGGCCAGTTCCGCGGACGAGAAACGCAACGTTTCCAGGAACTCCAAAACCTGTTCCAGCCCGGCCGCCATGAGGAAGGCGCGGTTGGGCGGGAGGTTGCGGACGAAAAATTCGAATACCGCGATGTCCTCCATCCGGCGGTCGAAATAACCCTGGAGCATGGCGATCTGATACAGGTCGACCAGCAACGGGCTGGCTTCGGGGCAGGCGGGCCGTAGGCGCTCCAGGACGCAAGGACGGGCCCCCAGGCGGACCATTTCCTCCATGGCCTTGCGCCCGTCGTCCGGGTTCAGGTTGACGGCCCGGACGGCGTCCTCCAACAGGACCGCGGCATAGCCCAATTTGACGGCGTCCCTCACGGTGTTGAGGACGCAATAGTCCGTAGCGAGGCCGCCGACGAACACGCGCTTGACGCCGGCGGAACGGAGACGATCATCGAGGTCCGTCCCCTCGAAACCCGAATAGGCGTCCTTGCCGGGGTCCGCGGCTTTCGCGACGGTCGAGACCGACGGCGGAAGGGCCAGCCCGGGGGCGAGTTCCGCCCCTTCCGTCCCCGCCACGCAGTGGGACGGCCAGGGGCCGCCCTGCTCCCGGAAGGAGCAATGGTCCGGAGGATGCCGGTCGCAAGTGGCGAATACCGGGAGCCCCCGGCCTCGAAAAACGTCGAGGTACTTGTTGAGGACCGGCACGATTTCGTCGCCGCGCGGGACGCCGAGCCGCCCGCCGGGAAGAAAATCGTTCTGCGCGTCCACGATCAGCAGGGCGTCGCTGTCGCCCAACTTCAAATCGCCGGGATCGGAAAATCGCATATTCTCTCTTCGGGAGGGTTTTCGCCCAGTATCCGGACAAACGGACGCAAACTCAATGAAAATTCGAAAGCGGACGAACGCCTGGCTGGGGACCGCCCCGGCGCGGTTGCGTATCGCGCGCGGGGGAGCGATTATGGAGCGCTAACCCGGATATTGCATGACGAAAAGACTGGAATTTCTTCCCCCTTGTAAAGGGGGCCGGGGGGATTCGCGCCACTCGCCGTAGGGGCCAGGCTGGGTCTGGAGCCAATGCCGCCTCCAGCCAACGTGAACGCTGGATCCAACGGGCTTGACCCGGATGGCGAACAGGCGTCATTGAGGGCGGTTTGGGCATGGCCTGTTACCTCCGGGCGTTTGCCCGGCGCGGCGGCGGGGACCGTGTTCCGGCGATCGCGGAGCGTCATCGCCGCGTCGCCTCCGGGCTTCTGCCCGGCCAGCGTCATGCGGGGGAGCAAAAGCTGGGAAATCCCCCTTTGCAAGGGGGGACAAAACAAAGGCGCTTTTTGCGCCGGGTATTTTTCGTCTTCAAGAGATCGGCAAGCCCCGTTCCCAAAACCCGAAACGCCGCCCTGGGTCATTCGCTCATGCAATATGCAGGCTAGCCCCTCCTTGGATAAGAGGGGAGTAGCTCCTCCCCTTTCTTCAAGGGGAGGCGGGGAGGGGCGATCCATGACTTCCAACATTGTTTCTCATTTTGGTAACCATTCGGTAACGAAAATCATGCCCCCTGGCCTGGACGAAAGCGTCATCCCGTTAATTTCTTTTTCGCTTCCTGTTGATCAGGGGTTTTTTGCGAAGGGGGGGGGAAGCCTTGTCTCGGACCGGACGGTCCGTATCCCAGACCCAGCGGGTCTCCCCAAAAATTGTTACGGGGCGCTTGTCGAGGACCGGACCATGGCCCCGGTCCTTCTGCCGGGGATGATCGGCGTGTTTTGTTCCCAATCCGAGGGGATAACGGCCATCCAGAACATCCACGCGATAGGTTTACGGAAAGGGTTGCCTGTGATCCGTAAAATCGTCAAACACGAGAAACCGGCAGGGGCGAGACGCAAGAGTTTCATGACCCCCACGCCGTTGCATATTCCCGGAAGTCTCGTCTCCCCTATAGCGGAATCAGCGCATCAAATGGTATTTCTTAAGAAGTTGGATGAGGTTGATGGGCCAATCGCGATTCCCGCGAAAGATATTGCTTGGACACATCCCCTCGTCCGGGTCATTAGCTTAATGTGAATTGTTTGATAACTATTACTAATATATTGAATTTAAATTATTTTATACTGGAGGCATTATGTCTGCCTTGCGTGAGATCGTTCCCTCGATATTCACCTGGTCGGAGTATTCCGACGAGAAGCAAATCCATTTCAACGGTTATTACATTGTCCACCGGCAAGAGGCGGTTATCGTCGATCCCGCTCATTTGGACGAGCCGGGTCTGCGGGAATTGCAGGATCTGGTTTCCGGAAACGGCCAGGTCGCTCTCAAGGGGATTTTGCTCACCAACGCCCACCATGACCGGATGTGCTGGTGGCTGAAAGACGTGTTTACAGTTCCCGTTTTTATAAATGCGCTAGACCGCGACTTGCTGGAGTTGCCCGCCGACCTGTTGTTCAAGGATGGGGACAAACTGCCGTGCGGTTTGCGGGCGATCAACTTTCACAACCAGAAGACCCCCGGGGAGACGGGTTTCCTGCTCGGCGATAGGAAAATCTTGATCGTTGGAGACGCCTTGATCGGCAGGGTTCCCGGCAAGCTCAACCTCCTGCCTCCCGACAAGTACAAGGACGCGGCGCTGGCCAAAAAGAGCCTGGGAGTTTTGAGAAAATACGAGTTCGATACCCTGCTCGTGGGCGACGGGACCTCGATCCTCAAGGACGCCGATCTATGCGTGGAGGATTTTTTAGGAAACGGCGGTTAAGCCATTGAAGTCCCGGAAAGTCTGCACGCCGAGCGGGGCCCATTCCAAGGCGTCGAAGCCGGGTTCGTCGAAAGGATAAAACCGGCAGAGTTTGAGGTATTGGACGGACTCGACGATCCCCCGGATCTCCCCGCCGGGGGTGTCATAAAGGTTTTTGAAATTGTCCTCCGTCCGCTCCCATTCCCAGGGCGTCGGGGCGCAGGACAGATAAATATCCCGGCAAACGGCCTGCTTTTGGTTGGCCAGCAGATTGGCTGTCTGCTCTGGCAATTTTTTGCCCTTGAGGATCAGGGAGAACCCCAGGTAGTGTCCCCACCAGAACAGCGCGCGGAACGTGAAATACTCGGTCTTGGTGAACAACTGGGGGATATCCAGCGACAGAAAAGGGAACCCCTTGTTGTTTTCGCCGCGCGTCAGCCGTCCGTTGGTCAATTCTGCGCCCGGCGGATAGGTCCCCTGGGTCAATTCCAGAGCCAGCGCGTTTTTCAATTCGTCCAGGTAGCTCTCGGCTTTTTTCATGATGGCCGGTTTGAGCTGGAAAAGCTCCGTCATGCGGAGCAACCGCATTTCATTCGCCGACCATTTTCCAAGTTCTCCTTCCGCTTCGTTGACGGACGCATTGTGCATGGGTTTATTCATACAGGCCCGCGACCCATTTGCCGTAGCCGTTGTATTTTTGCGTGGGGTAGACGTCGCCCGTGCCGATCATCCGTTCCTTCTTTTGCGACCAGCGGGGATGCGGCACGTCCGGGTCCACGTTGGACACGAATTTATATTCGTGCGGGATGAGGGTGTTCCAGAACGTGGCCGGCTGGGTCTCCGTGAACTCGATTTTGACGATGGACTTGGCGCTCTTGAACCCGTATTTCCAAGGGGTCGCGACCCGCAGGGGCGCCCCGTGTTGCGGCGGCAGGGCATGGCCGTAGACGCCGACGGCCAGGAAGGTCAACTCGTTCATGGCTTCTTCCATGGATAACCCCTCGGTGTAGGGCCAGGGCAGGCTGGGGTCTCTTTGGCCGGGGGCGATCTCCGGCTTCATGAAGCTGACGAAGCGCGCATATTTTGCCTTGTCCGCGGGTTTGACCTTTTTGACCAGGGCCTTCATGGGGAATCCGCTCCACGGCACGACCATGGCCCAGGTCTCGACGCATCGGTGCCGGTAAATCCGTTCTTCAACGGGCATGGCGCGGACGAGGTCGTCGATGTCGTAGACCGCGGGGTTTTCGACCAGTCCGCCGATCTCGACCTGCCAGGGTTTTGCTTGGAATTTTTCGACCCGTTTCCAGACCCGGTCCTTCTCGGAGGTGAATTCGTAGAAATTGTTGTATTTGAGGGCGGCATCTTCTTCGGTCATGGGGCGGTCTCCCGCGAACGCCGGGTTGCGTTTCAAATGGTCGAGTTGAGCGTACTCGCCTTTTTTCTCCGGAGTTTTCCCGCCCAGCAGGTTTTTGAAGTCAAGCCAGCCCGTTCCCGCCCAGGCGGGAGATCCATACAGGGCTCCGGCAATGCCTAGGCCGGCGGCGCCCATCATTTTCAAGAATTCCCGGCGGTTGTTGAACGTGTTTTCGGGGGTGACCGCGTTTTCGGAAATCTTCCATTCTGGAGGAAGGATCAAGTTGCTCATGGTTTATCCCTTTCCCGGTAAAAACCGCGCAATGGAGTTGTTCAGCAGGGACTGTCGCGGGACCGATAAGTATTCCCGGTAAAATCGCCTGCTGACAAGTCGTTTGAAAATGAAAAAAATTACGCGCGGAATATGGGGTTAAGATGCGGGAGGGGAGGCGGGGGTGTGGGGATTATTCAAAAAAACCGCCCATGGGACGATCTTTTGCAAGGTTCCGTCCCGGGCTGGATCTAAGCGATCAACGAAGCCAGCCCGTCTCCCGCGCGAGAATGGGGAAACGGGCTTTGCTCAAACGTATTTGTTCTTCCGGCTTTG
>JACQQK010000182.1 GCA_016207065.1 Nitrospinota bacterium | reverse complement strand
TGGCGACGCCCGTGACCAGCCCCGGCTTCTCGAACAGTTTCTCGATGTGTACGAAACTTTCCTTGAGGACCTCCCGGATATGGTAGTGGCTCCGCTTGGTCCGCTTTTCGGAAATCCGGAAGATGGACTGTTCGGCCTTGTCGAGGATCAGGTCCACGTCCTCGGAATCCTGAAAACTGGACGCGGCGATTTCCGTGGCGGTCTCGATCAGGTCCCGGAGGATCTTTTTCTCCCGCACGATCTTGGCGTGGAAGCTGATGGCCTCCGCCGTGGGGACCAGGTCCTCGAGGTACTCCAGGAACTCGACGCCGCCGACGCTCTCGATCTCGTTCTTTTGCCGGAGAAGCTCGGACAGGGTGAGGATGTCTATCGCCTGATTGGACTCGAACAATTCCCGCAGACAGCGGAATATCCTGGCGTGTCCGGACTTGTAGAAGTCGTCCTCGTCGATGATCTCGAGGGACTTCGGGAAGGCTTCCGCCGACCGGAAACAAGCCCCCAGCACGTACTGCTCGGCCTCCAGGTTGTGCGGGGGAAGCCTCTTTAAAGAGATATCGGATATGACGCTCATTTTTATAGGGGAGTCCATAATAGAGCGGACATGCGTGGCTCATGAGCGAGTCCATTGCTCTCCCCCTTTGGAAAAGGGGGGCTGGGGGGATTTTACAAGCGCCCGTCGCTCCAAATCCCCCTAAGTCCCCCTTTGCGTAAGGGGGACTTGGGCGTCGCGACGGCCCATGGCATTCACCCCCGGGTCCGGTAACGAAGCTGAAAAAACAATACGAACGCTGTTTGTACTATTATGGACTCGTTAGTAAAACCGGAAGCGTCAGGCGTTCTCCGTCGGCTTCGCTTCCTCCCTGGCCTCCGTTTTCGGCTCCTCTTCCTTTTCGGCGACCACGGTCACGTTGATCTGGGCGACCACGTGGGCCTGCAATTTGAGGGGGACCTGGAACTCGCCCAACGACTTGATGGAGATCATCTGGATTTTCCGCCGGTCCACTTCGACGCCGTTCTCCTGCAACTTGTCGGCGATTTCCTGGGCGGTGACGGAACCGAACAGCTTGCCCTGATCGCCCACCTTCTTTTCGAAGACGCAGGCAACCTTGGCGATCTGCTCGGCCAGGGCCTCGGACGACTTCCTCAACTTCCTCACCTTGCGTTCCACCACGCTCTTCTGGTGGTTGAACTGTTTCATGCTTTTATGCGTGGCGACGATGGCCTTGCCCCTGGGGATCAGGTAATTCCGGGCATAGCCGTCCTTCACGTTCACTTCGTCGCCGACCGAACCCAGGTTTTCCACATCTTCTTTCAACAAAAGTTTCATAACGTCGATACGCTCCTTCCAATAATGACAAATCGAACTATTCTTCCGGTTTTTCCTCGGGGGCGGGCCTGATCTTCCTGAAATCCACCCACATATCGAATACCCCCAACCCCGTCACGATGCCCATGACGATGGGTTGCGTGAGTATGAGGAACAGGGCAAGGACCCAAAATAGAATCGGCACGGTCTTGGTCTCCAGAACGTGGACCACGATGGCCAACCCTTGCAAAAAATAAACCGCCAGCATGACGACAAACACGTTTAGCCCGGCCGCGTACAACTCGTCCCCCCCGGCGAACAACGTCCCGGCGGACACAATCAGCGGCCAGATCGCCTGGTCCGGCAAGACCATGGCGGAAAACCTTCTGGGGAAGAACGCGGAATCCCCGTACATCCTCCTCCAGAGGCCCTGCACCAAAACAAAATTCACGGCGGCGCACATCAGGTTCCCCACCGCGATGAAGGCCGGATAGGAAACGGCGAACGCCCCCGCAACCTTCTCCGCGGCGGTCCTCATGGCGTCCAGCTCGGCCTTGTCCTTGCCCATGCTTTTCAACGTTTCGAGGGATTGCTCCATGTGTTCCCTGACCTGTTTCTGGAACAATTCCGGAAGCGTCGCTTCCCTGTCGGCAAACAACAAGAACAACGTCAAAAGCGAAAGCGAGGCGGACGCCAGGGCGGAGTAGAAAACGCTTTTCTCCATCGGGAATTGAAAGCGGATGGACTCCGCCATCGCCGCGGACAACACGCCATACTCGGCCGCGAAGATGACCGCCGCCTTCGGCCCCATCGCCGCCAGAACCAGGACGAACATGCCGGCGATGCCCAACAACCCGGTCAGCCTGCCTCTTTGAAGGTTGACCAGGACCAGGGGCGACGGGGTGATCAACCCCAGGACCACCCCCACCGGGGGGAAAACCAGGACGGTCAGAAACGCCGCCAAAAGCAGGACCAGGGGGATTGCCAGTTCCTTGACCCGCCGCTGGTCCGGCAAGCTCAGTGTTCCACCGAGAACGGCAGTAACGCGATGTTCCGGGCGCGCTTGATCGCCGTCGTCAACTTCCGCTGGTGGGTGGAGCAATTGCCCGAGATCCTCGACGGGACGATCTTGCCCCTTTCGGAAATCAAGGGTTTTAAAATCTTCACGTCGTAGAAAAGGATCGGGTCGATCTTCTCCACGCAGAACCTGCATATTTTTTGCGCGAAAAACGAACGTTTTCTCTGGTTTGCCATGGTATCCTCTGATCGATTAAATTTGCCGGTTGATTAAAAAAGCCGATTAAAAGGGGATGTCGTCCTTATCGCCCGCGCCGCCCCCGAACGCCTCCTCCGGGGGCATATCGCCGGAGGATTTCCCGCCGGGACGGCCCAGGAACTGCACCATATTGGCCACGACGTCCAACTTGTTGCGCTTCTGTCCGCCGTCGCCTTCCCACGAGTGGAAATGGAGGCGCCCGTCGATGAACACGCTACTGCCCTTGTGCAGGTATTCCGCGCAGTTTTCCCCCTGTTTCCCCCAGACGGTGATGTCCACGAAACAGACTTCTTCCTTCCATTCCTCGCCTTGCTTGTATTTGCGGTTGACCGCAAGGCCAAACGCGCAAACGGCCGCCCCGTTGGGGGTAAAGCGTAGCTCCGGGTCGCGCGTCAGGTTGCCCATGAGCAGGACTTTATTGAAATTCGCCATCAGCTGGCTTCCTCTTCAGCCTCGTCCGCGTCTGCTTTTTTCGCCTCGCCGGAGTCCTGGGCCTGGCCTTCCGCCTTGGCCGCCTCGGCCGCGGCGGCCTTGCCCATGGCCCAATCCCACTCGTCCTTCTCCAGGTGCACGAGCAAATGCTTGATGATCGGATCGTACAAGCGATATTCGTTTTCCAGTCCCGCCATCTTGGCGGGGTCGCTGGTGTGGTAAATGTTGAGGTAGATGCCGAACCGGTTTTTTCTCACTTTATAAGCCAGTCTCTTCTTCCCCCATTTTTCGGTCTTGACGACTTCGCCGCCGCTTTTGGCGATGAACTGGCTTATTTTTTCGTGGGTTTGGTCAACCTGGGTATCGTCCAGGTCCGGCTTTAAAATGACGACGCTTTGGTAGGTACGCAATCTGAGGCCTCCTCTTGAGTTAAGTAGCCCTAACCTCGATGAGTTAGAGCGAGGGGTTGGTAATTGGTTTTTATGCTAACAGTTTTTTGAAATCATGGCACAGTGTCCATGCAAATGCAAGGAAAATGCCTCCCAGGAGCAACGCTGAAAAATACGGACGCGCTTTGCGGCCCCTTGCATTGACTTTTACGACCCCCTTCCCTTAGTATTCAGGTTTCAAACTTTGTCCGGTTTATTAAAGGAGTTTATTCCCTTCCATAGGAACCTCATGCCTGAATTACGCAAAGACCCGATCGTGGACCGGTGGGTGATCATATCCACGGAAAGGGGGAAACGCCCGTTCGACTTCCCTCCCGCCAGACCCAAAATGCAAAGAGGGTTTTGTCCCTTTTGTTATGGAAACGAATCCAAGGCCCCGCCGGAAATCCTGGCGTACCGGCCCGACGGGTCGCCGCCCAACGCCCCGGGATGGAGGTTGCGGGTGGTGCCCAACAAGTTCCCGGCCTTGAAGGTCGAAGGCGACATCAACCGCGTGGGCGAGGGGATGTTCGACAAAATGTCCGGCATCGGGGCGCACGAGGTCATCATCGAAACGCCCGACCACGAGTCGGCGCTGGAACAGTTGCCCGTGCGAAACATCGAGGACTGCCTCTGGGCGTTCCAGCAGAGGATCGCCGACCTGAAGAAGGACTCGCGGTTCCGGTACATCCTGATCTTCAAGAACCACGGCGAGGCGGCGGGCGCGACCCTGGAGCATTCCCACTCCCAGTTGATCGCCCTGCCCATCGTCCCGGACCTTGCCCTCCAGGAACTGGCGGGGGCCAAACGGCACTACGACTACAAGGAGCGATGCATCTACTGCGACATCATCGCGCAGGAGAGGGGATCGGGGCGCCGCGTCATCGAGGAAAACGATCAATTCGTCGCCATCAGCCCCTACGCCCCCCGCTTCCCTTTCGAGACGTGGATCTTTCCCCGATACCACGCGGCCCGGTTCGAGTCCAGCGGCGTCAACCAGCTCCCGCGTTGCGCGCAGATGTTAAAAAACATCCTGCTGAGGATGAGGAAAGCCCTCAACGAACCGCCGTACAATTTTGTCCTGCACACCGCCCCCGTAAAGGACAATTGCGACGCCTATTATCACTGGCACCTGGAGATCATGCCCAAGCTCACCGAGATGGCGGGGTTCGAACAGGGGACGGGTTTTTACATCAATTACACCCCGCCCGAGGAAGCCGCGGAAACGCTCCGCAACGTAAGGACCTGACCGGCGGATGGGGAAAAAATTAAAAATCCTGTTGGCGTCCCCGGAGGTGCACCCTTTCGCCAAAACGGGCGGCCTGGCGGACATGGCGGGGTCTCTGCCAAGGGCCTTGTCCAACCTCGGCCACGACGTCCGCGTCATCATGCCTTATTACAAGTGCGTGTCCGGCGGAAATCGTGAAATCCGCCCGGCAAGCGCGCATATCGACGTCCCCCTGGGACCCGTGCGGCAAAGGGGCTGGCTGTTCGAGGGACGCCTCGACGGCGGCTTGCCGGTTTATTTGGTAAACCACCAGGCGTATTATTACAGGGACCAGCTCTACGGCGAAAACGGCAGGGACTATCACGACAACGCCGAGCGTTTCATTTTCTTTTCCCGTTCGATCCTGGAAGCGTGCAAGGCCCTGTCGTTCCGGCCAGACATCATCCACTGTCACGACTGGCAGACGGGACTGGTCCCGGCCTATCTGAGGACCCTTTACGCCGGAGACGATTTTTTCAGGAACACCCGCTCGGTTTTCACGGTCCACAACCTGGGCTACCAGGGCAATTTCCCTAGCTTCTATCTGCAGGCGGCCAACCTCCCCTGGGAATTATTCACGCCCGAGGGCGTGGAGTTGTACGGGCATTTCAGTTTTTTAAAAACCGGGCTCGTGTTCGGCGACGTGTTGACCACCGTAAGCCCGTCCTACGGCAAGGAAATCCTCGATCCCGAATTCGGGTTCGGGCTGGACGGCGTCTTGCGGAAACGGGACCAAGACCTGTTCGGAGTCCTCAACGGGGCGGACTACCGGGAATGGGACCCCGCCCGGGACCCGCTGATAAAAAAAAACTACGGTCCCGGGTCCCTTGCGGGTAAAATAGCTTGTAAAAAAGATCTCATCCGCAAGTTTTCCCTGAAGGTCGACGAGAGGGCCCCCATCGTGTCCATGGTCACGCGCCTGTCCTACCAGAAAGGCATCGACCTCGTGATGGAGGGGGCGGACGCGCTTCTCAAGTCGGGCGCGGCCTTCGTGCTCCTGGGTTCGGGGGACCCGGCGTACCAGGACTTTTTCGTCGCGTTGTCCAAACGGCGGAGGGACCGGTGCGCCTGCCTCATCGGTTTTGACGAGGAGTCGGCGCATCAGATCATGGCGGGAAGCGACATCCTGCTGATGCCGTCGTTCTACGAGCCGTGCGGCCTCACGCAAATCTACGGCTTGAAGTACGGCGCCGTCCCGTTGGTGCGCGCCGTCGGCGGCCTGCGGGACACCGTGCAGGAGTTCAACCCCGGCACGGGCAAGGGCGCCGGGTTCAAATTCAAGCCGTTCGAGACGAAACAAATGCTCAAGGCGGCCCGCAAGGCATTGGCCGTTTACAAGGACAAGGACCTATGGCGCCGGTTGCTGGTCAACGGGATGTCCAAGGATTACAGTTGGGACCAATCCGCCGCCAGGTATTGCGGGCTCTATCTCAAGGCATTGAGGAAACCGGCCCGGGCGGGCATCTAACGGAATCCCCATGATCGACCAAACTCTCAGCCTGGAAATACTAAGAGACGTCGCGCAGATCGCCACGTCCACGCTGGACTTGGACCACACGCTCGACCGGATCATCGAAGTCATTAAAAACAAGTTGCGGATCGACGCCTGCGCGATCTATCTCTTCGACGAGGGGGCCCGGCGATTGAACCTCCGCGCCTCCAGCGGCCTGCCCGTGGACAAGATCTCCAACGTCAGCCTGGAAATGGGGAAAGGCATTACCGGGTGGGTGGCCCAGAACAAAATCACCCTGGCCCTCAGCGAGGCGTTGCGCGACCCGCGGTTCGTCTATTTCCCGGAGATCGAGGAGGAAAAATACAAGTCCATGCTCTCGGTCCCCGTCGTCGCCGACAATCAATGCATCGGGGTCGTCAACGTCCATACCCTCCAGCAAAGGGATTTCCCCGAAATGGAAATCTCCCTCCTCGAAACCATCGCCAACCAGATGTCCGGTTGCATCCGGAACGCCGCGATCTATACCAGAAACCAGATGCTCCTCAAGGAACTGACCATCCTGTACGACGTCGGGATGGCCGTGCAGTCCGTCCCGAAACTGGAATACGGCCTCTGGATCATCCTCAGCGGCCTGACCCGCGGCGAGGCGGGCGGTTTCAACCGCGCCATGCTTTTCATGCTCAACGAGAAAACGAAGATGTTCCAGGGAGTGATGGGGTTGGGGCCCGACTCCCCCGAGGACGCGCAACGCATCTGGACCGCCTTAGGCCAGAAGAGCGGCGCCCTGGACCAATGGATGGTCACCGAGGCGGAAAACGACCAGTACAACCGGTCGGCGTTCAACGCCTACGTGAAAACCCTCAGGATCCCCTTCCGGCCGGGAGAGAACGTCCTCAGCGAGGCGCTGGCCCAGAGGAAGACCGTCAACGTCAAGGACGCGCAAAACGACCCCCAGGTCCCCAGGGACTTCATCAATGCCCTCGGCGTCAACGCCTTCGCCGTCGCGCCGCTGATCGCCCGCGAGGAAAACCTGGGCGTCATCCTGGTCGACAACCGGTACAACTACAAACCCATCTCCGAGGGCAACCTGCGCCTGCTGTCGCGGTTCGCCATCCACGCCAGTTGGGTCATAGAAAACTCGCGGCTGTTCGCCCGGCTATTGGAAACCAACAAGGAGCTCCTGTCCATCAAGGAACAGTTGATCGACTCCGAAAAACTGTCCGCCCTCGGCGAGCTGTCCGCGGAGGTGGCGCACGAGATTAAAAATCCCCTCGTGTCGATCGGCGGGTTTGCCCGCAGACTCAAGGACAGGATAGTCATTATCGAGAAGGACCCTTCCAACCACTCCGCGTTCGAGACCGCGACCAACTACGCCAACATCATCGTCAACGAGGTGGAACGGTTGGAGAACCTGCTGAAGAACATCCTGATTTACTCGAAGCCCGGGGACCTGCAACTGGAGCAATGCGTCCTGACCAGCCTTTTGGACGACGTGATCGTTCTGTTCCAATCCGGCTTTTACGAGCAGAAGATCGATTTCCATTGCAACTTCCCCAAGGACCCGCAACCCACTTACCTCGACCGGCAGAAAATGAAACAGGTGTTGATCAACCTGATCTACAACGCCATCGAATCCATGCCAAACGGCGGAAGCCTGACCATCGACGTGTATCCGGGGAGACAGGACGGCGGCCAGGAAGTCTTGACCCTCAGCGTCAAAGACACCGGGGGAGGCATCCCGCCAGAAGTCTTCGCCAATATTTTCAACCCCTTTTTCACCACAAAGAACCACGGGACAGGGCTGGGGTTGTCCGTCTGCAGGAAAATCATAGAGAGCCACGGCGGGGTCATCCGCGTGGAAAACAACATCGGCAGGGGCGTGACGGTTTTTATTCATTTACCGTTGCAAAATGTGTGCGACTATACTAAAAATTAGTACCCTTCGCGAGAATCGTTCGGCGCCGGAAGGCGTTTCCCGAAACCCAATATCCGGATTATTTTTTTCAAGGGAGGCCTGGCTCAAGTCATGGAGGCGAAACGGAAGAAAAAAATTTTAGTCGTTGACGACGAAGAAAACATCCGGCTCCTCTACAAGGAAGAACTCGAGGACGAAGGGTACCAGGTCGTCCTGGCCGCGAACGCCGACGAGGCGATGGACAAGATCAACCGCGAACAGCCGGACCTGATCACCCTGGACATCAAGATGCCGGGCATGGACGGCATCGAGTTTTTAAGAAAACTGAAGGAGGAGAAGCGGAGCGTCCCCGTGATCCTCTGCTCCGCCTACGGCAGTTACAAACAGGACTTCCGCGTTTGGGCGTCCGACGCGTACGTCGTCAAATCGGCGGACCTCCGGGAACTGAAAATGACCATCAAGGAAATCCTGAACGCGGCTTGACGTTTTTTTCGCGGGCCGCATGCCCCGTCGAGAAAAATCCCGCGATTCCCCCCAACCGCCTCGGAACTTCACCAACAAGGCCCATGACGAAAAAAATCATCGAGCCCCGGTTCATCGCCGTCGAAGGAGCCATCGGAGCCGGAAAGACCTCCCTCGCGAGACTGCTGGGGGAAAAATTCGACGCCAAACTGGTCCTCGAAAAAGACGAGGAAAACCCGTTCATCGAAAAGTTCTACCAGGACCGCGGAAGCTACGCCTTCCAGACCCAGATTTTTTTTTTACTGAGCCGCTACAAGCAGTACCTGGGCCTCGCGCAAAGAGACCTTTTCAACTCGGTGGCGCTCGTCGATTACCTTTTCCAGCGCGACCGGATTTTCGCCCACCTCAACCTCAAGGGCCACGAACTGGCCCTTTACGAGCAGATTTACGCCCTGATAAAGAACAAGATCCCCAAGCCGGACCTGGTGATATTCTTGCAGGCCAGCCCGCGCGTGTTGGAGAAACGGGTGATCAAGCGCGGCCGGGAATACGAAAAACTGCTGGATTACGAATACCTCGATGAGGTGAACAACGCCTTCAATAACTTTTTCTTCTACTATTCGGAAACTCCTCTTTTGGTGATCAACACCGACGAAATCGATTTCGTCGAAAAAAAGTGCGACCTGGAGGAGTTGATTAATAAGATAAATAGTCATAAAATAGGTAGAGAATATTACAATCCGCTTGGATCCTGAAAGGACCGGGACGGAGCAGGTTTCTAATAAGTCCAATGGGAATGCGCCGGAAGGAGACCTTCCAAGAGGCTTCTAGCGGTTCGCGGCGCGCGTTGTCCCCCAGGGAAACTAAAGGAAACTATTTGCGCCACCGGTATTTCAACCGGTGGTTTTTTTTTGACGCAATCCCGCCGCCGCAATCCGGATTCCAGGCCGTAACCTCCTCTTCCGAAAGGAGATTGCGTCATGAACAAGAATCGCGTCACCGTGCCTGCCATCCTGGGCAGGAAAAATTCCGGGAAAAAGATACTGGCCCTCACCGCCTACGATTACTGTTTCGCGCGGCTCCTCGATTCCTGCGAAATCGATATCGTGCTGGTCGGCGACTCCCTGGGCATGGTGTCCCTGGGATACGAAAGCACCCTGCCGGTGACCATGGACGAAATGATCCACCATACCCGGGCCGTCCGCAGAGGCATAAACAACCTCCTGCTGGTGGGGGACATGCCGTTTTTGTCTTATCAGGTCTCCGGCGAAACAGCCGTCGCCAACGCCGGACGGTTCATCCAGGAAGGCGGCGCCGAGGCCGTCAAGATCGAAGGCGGGGCGCGCGCCGCCGAGAGAGTCCATGCGGTGGTCCAGGCCGGCATCTCCGTCATGGGCCACGTGGGCCTGACCCCGCAATCGGTCCACCAATTCGGCGGGTATAAAGTGCAGGGGAGGTCCTACGAGGACGGCAGGCAAATCATGAAAGACGCCAGGGAACTGGAAAAAGCGGGCGCCTTCGCCGTCGTGCTCGAGGGAATACCCGCCGAACTGGCCCAGGAAATCACCCGGGAGCTTGCGGTCCCCACCATCGGCATCGGCGCGGGGCCCCATTGCGACGGGCAGATACTGGTCCTCCAGGACCTTCTCGGCCTCAACATGGATTTCGTCCCGAAATTCGTCAAAAAATTCGCCGACATGGGAGAAGCGGTCAAAACCGCCGTTTCGGACTACGCCCGCGAGGTCCAGTCGGGGAGCTTCCCTTCCAGGGAACACTCCTACAGCGCGAAGAGCGAGCCCCTGCGTCCCGCGGTCGGCAAGAGGGTCAAATAAAAATCCAAACCCGATGCGGACCATCCAAACCGTGAAGGAAATGAAGGCCTGGTCGGCCCAGGCCCGGAGGCCCCTGGGATTGGTCCCCACCATGGGTTGTTTGCACGAGGGCCATATGAGCCTCGTCCGGAAATGCCGCTCCGCCTGCCGCTCCTCGGCGGTCAGCGTTTTCGTCAACCCGGCGCAGTTCGGGCCGTCCGAGGACCTGAACGGCTACCCCAGGACCCTGGAGAGCGACCGGAAGAAACTGGAAGACGCCGGAGTGGACGTTTTATTCCTGCCGGGCCCCGGGGAAATTTACCCCCCGGGCTACAAGACCTACGTGAACGTGGAGGACATCACGTCCCGGCTGTGCGGGAAAAGCCGTCCCCAGTTTTTCCGCGGAGTCGCGACGGTGGTCCTGAAACTGTTCAACATCGCGCGACCCGACCTGGCTTTCTTCGGAGAAAAGGACTGGCAACAGTTGGAGACCCTCCGGACGATGGCGCGCGACCTCGACCTGGACGTGACCATCGAAAGCCTGCCCATCGTCCGCGAGGCGGACGGGCTGGCCATGAGTTCCCGGAACGTTTACCTGTCCCCGGAACAGCGCGAATCGGCCCTGTCCCTGAGCCGTTCGCTCTCCGCCGCCCGCGAGATGTTCCGGCAAGGCGAGCGCTCCGCGGAAAAAATCCGCGCCCGGATAAGGGAGATCGTCGAAAAACAGAGCGCCCGGATCGACTACGTTTCCGTGTGCGATCCGCGGACCTTCGTGGAGCAGGAGAAAATTGGAGAAAAGGCCTTGGTGGCCCTCGCCGTATGGGTCGGCACGACCCGATTGATCGACAACTGCCTGATAGAGAGAACCTGATGCAACGAATCATGTTAAAGTCCAAACTGCACCGCGGGAAAGTCACCGACTGCAACATGGACTACGAGGGAAGCATGGAAATCGACGAGGACCTGATGGACGCCGCGGGGATCCTTTCCTACGAGCAGGTGCACGTGTACGACATCAACAACGGCAACCGGTTCGTCACTTACGCCATCCCGGGCAAACGCGGCGGCGGGGGCGTCATGGTGAACGGGGCGGCGGCCCGTTTGGCCCAGATAAATGATCGCATCATCATCGCGGCTTATGGTATCATGGATGAAAGAGAGGAAAAAAAGTACAAGCCCAAGGTCGTTTTGCTCGACGAAAACAACAGGATCGTCGAGGTCAAGAAACTTTGAGGCGGACGCGTCTGAAGTCCCGCGGCGGAAACGGCAGGTCGCCCATGGCGCCGACGCGGAAATTTAGCCGTACAATTTCGCCCCCCCCCGATTTCAGGTAATGCCTTATGATGGATTTATTGATATACGCCGCCGTGGCCTTCATGGCGTGGATGTGTTTCGATTGCATCCAACGCAAGGAGCACTTCGTTTGGATCGTCATCATGGTGGTTTTGTTTCCCATCGGAGCGATCGCCTATTACTTTCTGGTAAAGGCCAAGGCGGGCCCGGCGTCCAAACCGGCGTTTTTCTCCCCCGCGCCGGTCCGCGAAATCGAGACCGAGGAAACCCTCCAGCTCAAGGAACTGATCCAGAAATACCATAAAGCCTATCATTACGAGAAGCTGGGGCAACTTTATCTGGAACAGAAAAAATACGATCTCGCCCTCCCCCAATTCCAGGAGGCCGTCAAACGGGACCCGGAGATGAACGAGGCGCGATACGGTCTGGGCAAATGCCTTCATGGGACCGGGAAATACAAGGAAGCGGCCGAGGTCCTGGAGGAATTGGTCAAAATCGACAAAAAATACGATTACGGCAACGCCATATTCGGCCTCGCCGAATGTTACCGCCTGGCCGGGATGGAGGACAAGGCCCTGGAAACCTACGAGGCGGTGATCAACTCATTTCACTTTTTCAAGGCCTATTATCATTACGCCCGCCTGCTCGACAAAAGGGGGAAAAAGCAAGAGGCCATCGATCACATGAAAAGCATCATCGGCTCCGCGAAAAACCTGCCGGAATACAAATTGGAAAAAGAAAAACATTGGATCGACGAAGCCTATAAATTTCTCAAGAAGAACGGCATCGAACTCGCCTGAATCCGCCCTGTTCGGGCCGCGTCTCTAATACTCGTACGCGAAAACTTCATCACCCGTTCACAAAAGGATTTATTCCATGACCACCCTAGCCGAGAATTTGAAAACCATTCGCAAAAACCTGCATTGCACGCAGATGGCGATTTCCAAGGTCCTTGACATCGGATTCCGGACCTATGTCCGTTACGAGGCGGGCGAACGGGACGCCCCCGTTTCCGTCCTGGTAAAATTCGCCAAACTGGGCAATATTTCCCTGGACCGCCTGCTGACCACGCAAATCACCCCGGAGGAATTGAAAATACCGGACGTGGACGACCTTCCGGCCACTCCCGCCCGGCTGGAGGCGATCGGCGGAAGCCTGGAGGAAGGCCGGCTGGTTTTCAAGGGGCTGAAAGGCGACTTCCTGGTCAGTTCGCAACCCGGCGAAAAAAACCTGATCGGGCTGTTCAGGAGGATGGACCGCGGGACCCAGGAAAAAACCATCGTGGACGCCGAATGGACGCTGAAAAACTCCCTTCACGGCAGGAACAAGGCCGCCAAAAAGAAAGTCCCGAAAAAGGCGCTGAAAGCCAAAAACGCGGCCAAATTGAAGAAGCTCGTCAAATCGATCAAAAAAATCACCCTCAAGGGATAGAAGCGTCTGTCGCAAAACCGGCTTGAGAAAAACCCCGCTCGCTACTTCCTGAGAAACTTCCTGAGGATGTCCTCCATGTCGAACAACAGGGATATGGGACGTCCGTGGGGACACGTGTAGGGCATCTCGGTCCGCTCCAGGTCGAAAAGCAATTTTCCGATCTGGTCCGGTTCGAGCGGGTGGTTGACCTTGATGGCGTTCCGGCACGCCATCGTGACGATGATCTCCTCGCGTTTCTCGTCCACCGTCTGTACGCTTCCCCTGTTCGACAACGACTCCGCGATCTCCCGCAACATCTCCCCATAATCGTCGTTTTTAAAGATGGCCGGGGCCGAACGGAGAAGAAAGCCGTTGGAGCCAAACGGTTCGAGCTCCAACCCCAGGGCCCCGAGCATTTCCAGATGCGCGCTCAGCAGATGGGCCTCGTCCGGGGGAAACTCGACGGCCAGCGGGAACAGCAGGCCCTGCACCTCGATCTTCCTGTTTTTCGCCGCTTCGCGGAACCTTTCGTACAGGACGCGTTCGTGGGCGATATGCTGGTCCACGATCACGATCCCCTTCTTCCCTTGCAGGATAATGAACGAGTTGTCCAATTGCCCAACCGGCTCGAACTCCGAGTATATGAGGCTGGACAGCGGAGAAGGCTTGCGGTCGAAGATTTCGATCTGCCTTTCAGGGGAGGACTGGGCTCCCGCAACCGGTTCCCCGCCGCCTTGGTAGAACCGCTCCAGGGCCCGGGAAAGGTCCCTGCTCTCGTGCCGGGAATGCAAGGGGGCGGAATAGGAGACGGCGGTTTGACTCCGCGGTCCGGTTTGCCCCGGATGCGGGGGAGGAGACGGTTCCTCGGCGGCGCGGACCTCGCTCTGCCGGGAAGACGCCGAGGGGGAACTCTCGTTCCGGCCCAACGCGTTCCGGATCCCCCTGGATATGAACTGGTGGACTTCCTGCTGGTTGGCGAACCTCACCTCCGCCTTGGCGGGATGGACGTTCACGTCCAGCAGGCGGGGGTCCATCGAAAGATATAGAAACAGCGCGGGGTGCTGGTCCTTGGGCAAAAGATGGCTGTAGCCATGCTGAACGGCGTGCAGGACCACCCTGTCGCGGACGAACCGGCCGTTGATGAAGAAATACTGCGCCGAACGGTTGGCGCGCGTGAACACGGGATTCGAGACGTACCCCTCCAGCAGATAGTCTCCGGAGCTTTCCCCGACCTGGACCAACTCCTTGGCCAGTTCCGTCCCGAACAGTTCGGCGATGCGGTACTGGGCGTGTTCCGTGGGCAGGACGTTCAGGACCTGCCGCCCGTTATGGGTCAAGGTAAAATGGATCCGCGGGTGGGCCAGGGCCTGATGGGTCACCGCCTGGGCGATATGCGCGAACTCCGTCGCGTCGCCCTTCAGGAACTTCTTCCGCGCGGGCGTGTTGAAAAAAATTTGCCGCGCCTCCACCGTAGTCCCTCGCGGGTGGGCGGTCTCCCTCGCCCACAGGAGCGTGCCCCCTTCAACGCAGACTTCGCAACCGGCCTCGTGCCCCTCGTTGAAACTGGAGAGGCGGACTTTGGCGATCGAGGCGATGCTGGGCAGGGCCTCGCCCCGGAAACCCAACGTCCGGATGGAAGCCAGGTCCTCGGGACGGCATATCTTGCTGGTGGCGTGGCGGCGGAAGGCAAGCCGGGCGTCCTCCGGCGACATGCCGGCGCCGTTGTCGGAAACCCTTATCAGCTCTTTACCGGCCGCCTCGACCTCTATGACGATCCGCGTGGCCTGGGCATCGATCGAGTTTTCCAGCAATTCCTTGACGACCGAAGCGGGGCGTTCGACCACTTCGCCGGCGGCGATCTTGTTGGCCAGCTCTTCGGGCAGGACCTGGATTCGAGACGTATTGACGGGTTTGGAAATTGAAGACATAAGGAGAAAAACCGGTTTTCGGAAATTGTTCAAAACCGCTGTCGGCCATTTGTAAGATTATATCAAGTTAGTGGTATGATAAAGCCATTGTTTCTTCCGCCAACGGTCGATGAATAATTTTTTCCGGAAAAATATCGCCGCCCTTCTCCCCCATTCTCCCTCCGCCGGGCGGTTGACCGGCCGCCTGCCGGACAAAGTCGAGGTCCAGAATACCCCATCGGGGGACGTGACGGTAAAATACGGCGGCGTTCTGATCCACAGCTCTTACGATCCCGTCAAGGAGGGGAGGGAATTCGCCAGGCAGGCCCCGTCCTCCCGCGCGGTCTTTCTTTATGGCTACGGGCTGGGATACCACATCCCGCCCCTATTGGAGAAAATCGGGCCCGACGGGTTCCTGGTGGCGATCGAGTTGAACCCCGACCTGCTCGCCTCGGCCATGGTCCTGCGCGATCAGACCGCCGTCCTTTCCCACAAGCGGTTGCGCGTGGTGTTCGGCGAGGACGAGACGCAAGTCGCGGCGGAGATCGCGGAATGCATGTCCCTTCTCCGGCAGGTCTCCGGCGGCTCCGTCCCGGAGGTTTTATATCACGCGCCTTCCCTCAAATGCATTCCCGGCGGATTCGAACGCATCGCCAACGCCCTGGAAATTCTCCAGATGGAACGCCGGACGCCGGCGGTGTTCGGCGGCCTGGAAGGACGGAATTACGATTTAAACCAAGACCTCGTCCTGGACAGCCCCGGCGTCAAGACATTACGCGGCGCGCATAAAAACCAGCCGGCCATCCTCGCCAGCGCGGGGCCTTCCCTCGACGACGCCCTGCCCTATCTCCGGGCGACGGCCGGCCATTGCGTCCTGGCGTGCGTGGACACCGCCTTGCCCATTTTGACGCGTCATGGCTTTCTGCCCCATTACGTGTTTTCCCTGGACCCGCAGGACGAAAGTTTCGCGCACTTCCGCGACGACCTGGACTGCTCCGCCCGGCTGATTTATCTCCCGACGGCCAACGCCCGGGCGGTCCGTTCCTATCAAGGGGAAAGGTTCGTCGTATTCAAGGAAGACCATTCCCTGTTTAAAAGTCACGAGGCGTTGATGGCGGAAAAGGGGACGACGCGGGCGGGGGGCTCCGTCTCCTGCCTGGGGCTCGACTGCCTGATCCAGATGGGATGCGACCCCATTTTCCTGATCGGCCAGGACTGCGCGTTTTCCGGCAACCGGATCTATTCCCGCCATGCGCCGGTCAACGAACACTTTCTCGATTCGGCGGACCGCGCTACGTTGGGAAGGCAACACGCGGGCAAGACCATGGAAAAAAAACGGGTCGCCGCGGCCGGCCATGGCGGCGGCTCGGTGTTGACCAATCAGATGATGTACAGCTATATGCGCTACATCGAGGAAATCGCCGCCGCGCATCCGGAGTCGCGGATATACAACCTTTGCTCCCACGGCGCCCGCATCGAAAACGTGGAGCCGCTGGGTTCCATCCGCGAGTTGACGAAGACCCTGCTTGTTTGAACGGCGCTGGAGACGCCGGTTTATCTCATGTTCGAAAACGACAGCGCCAAACGAATCGTTTATTTCGCGGCGGCCCTGGCGGTCCTGGCGCTGTTCGCCAGGGACACGCTCGACCGTTCCCTCAGACCAACCCCGGAAGGCGTGGCGGAGCGCGGCCCGTCCGGGGACGCGGCTTCGTCTCATGGCCACGAGCGGGACCATGACGATCCCGAAAAAAACCGGAGGATGGGATACTTCCATTACAACGAGGGGAACAAGGCGTTCAAGAAAGGCGAGTGGAAGGAGGCGGTCCGCAATTACAAGATGGCCTTGACCCACGACCCGGAGATACGGCAGGTTTACGTCAACCTCAGCTCGGTTTACCTTAAAATGAAACTTTACGACGAGTCCCTTGCCGTCCTGCGGACGCTCGAGGGCAAGGACCCGTCGGACCCGCATCTCTTTTATAATTACGCCTGTTATTTCTCCCTGACCGGCGACGCGGAACGGGGCCTGTCGTCCTTGAAAAAAGCGGTCGGACTGGGCCACAAGAATTTCGCGGACGTGGAACGGGACCCGGACCTGGAAAACCTGCGGAATACCCCGGCGTACCGGGAATGGATAAAAGACGTCAGTCGCGGGACGGGACGAGGATGACTTTCCCCGCTTTATCGACGGCCAACCCCACTTTTCCCTCCAAGATCGAATACAAGGCCTCCCCGATCAATTTCCTTCTCCACCCTTGAAACAAGGGAAGCCCGTCCAGGTCCTGCTTCAGCTCGCAATGCTTGACGAATTCGTGGATCAACCGGCGGTCGGCCAGCATGTTGGGCTCGATCTTCAATTCCTCGGAGCGGATCTGGACGTACGCCGCCAACAAGCCCTCCACCCCGGGACTGGTGGAATACCCCTCGGTTTCCGGCAATACGGGGATTTGGTCCTCCGGAACGGCCAGCCCCGCCTGGATCGCCTTGAGAATCTTTTCGCCGCTCAAGGCGGCTTCCTTGGAGTTGAACCCGCGGAACGTGGTCAGGGTTCTCGCGTCCCGGGGCAACTGCCGCGCGATTTCCAGCAGGGGCTCGTCGCGGACGATCGACTTGGCGAGACAGTCGCGGCGCATGGCTTCCTCCTCCCGCCAGGCCGCCAGCTCCCGGAGGACGGCGAGGTTCCCGGGCTTCAAGCCCCGGATGTTTTTGATTCTCGCGTACTGTTCACGCGGGTCGGGCAACTTGAATTTTTCCGGGTCGGACAGGTCGCGCAATTCCCCCTCCATCCATTCCAGCCGGTCCATCTTTTTCAATTGCTTGAGAAGTTTTTCGTAAACCGGCACCAGGTAGCGCGCGTCGTCCAGGGCGTACTCGATCTGGCTCTTGCTCAACGGACGCCGGCACCAGTCGGTGTACGTCTCGGTCTTGTGGATGCGTTTGCCCGTGACCTTATGGACAATTTTGGCGAAGGAAATCTGCGCGCCCCACCCCACCATGGTCGCCGCCACCTGGGTGTCGAAGACGGGTCCGATCGGCTCCTTGCAAAGCCGGTACAGGATCTCCAAATCCTGTTTGCCCGCATGGAACACTTTCAAGATCCTCGGGTCCTTGACGAGGTCCAGAAAGGGGTCGATATTTTTGATGGCAATGGGATCGACGGCGGCGCAAATTCCGTTTCCCGCGACCTGAATCAGGCCCAGCCGGTGAAAATAGGTTTTTTCTCTTATGAACTCCGTGTCGATCGCCAGCATCTCGCAGGCGCGCAACTTTTCGGCGAGTTCGATCAGCCCTTCCTCGGTGTCGATATACATGCAGATCTCCGCGCAAAACGGGACAAGACAATCCCGCGTCAAGCCAAACGGTCCAGGATAGGTTTCAGGAGGGAGAAAGTTCCGCGCATCTCAAGGAACAGCGCGCGCAAACGCGGGCGTGCCGCGCGGACAATAATCCCCCGGCACGATTATAACGCAAACAGGCCAAAGCCGTTCCAAAAGCTTTCCCGTAAATCGCGCGGGAAATGGCGACCGCTTATTCCATCGGTTCGTCGCCGGCCATGGAATTCTCAAGGGGCCCGTTGGAGTCGATGTCGGAGCCAAAATCGAAGTCCATCGGAGTCGAACCCTTGGGGCCCGGATTATCTCCAAAATGACGTTCCCAGTATCGGGCGCTCAATATCTTTGGAGAGATGACCTTTTTCACTTTTCCCTTGGCGTCCAAAACTCTCACTTCATAGAACATAGCGCTCTCCCGATCAACGATGTATTTGACTTGATCAAAGATTTATCGGAAAAACCTTTTCAAGTCCGCAAAACCCTCCTAACCACAAAAAAGCCAATAGGTTGCGATTAAACCCACTTTGCGACAACCCATAAAATAATTCCCGGAACATATTTTGTCAAGCCATTAAATTCAACAAATTCAATCAGTTCCAAAAAGCCGTCAAAAACCGCCCCTAAATCGCCGCAGGCCGGGAAAATCATTTGACTTTTCCCGATGGATAACCTATTTTTCAATCGGTAGGTGGGGAAGAATCCAAGCTATATTTTCTTGGAATATTTTTTCACCCGTCAGGAATCAAATGAAGATTTTGGGCATAGATTCGTCCACCCCGCAAAGCGCCAGCGTCGCTCTCCTGGAAAACCAACGCATCCTTGAGCAGATAAACGACCGCACCGGTCCGCCTTACTCGGCCGGTATCTTGTCCATGGTGGACCGCGCGTTGTCCGCCGCCGGGATGGACCTGTCCGGAGTGGACGGTTTCGCGGCGACCGCCGGACCCGGTTCCTTCACGGGCTTGCGCGTGGGGGTCGGCTTGTTGAAGGGGTTGGCGCTGGCCGCCGGACGGCCCGTCGCGGGGATCGACACGCTGGAGGCCCTGGCGGCCTTGACGGAGCCCGCCGATTATCGAATCTGCGCTATTTTGGACGCAAAAAAGAAGGAAGTCTACACGGCCTTCTTCAAGTACGAAAACGGGACCCTGGCGCGGCTGTCGCCAAACCGCGTGGGGCCGCCGGAAGACCTGATCGACGGAATAACCGGGCCCACCGCCTTCATCGGGAGCGGACTCCAAACCTATGGCGGATTACTGGAGAAAAAACTCGGCCCGCTCTTCATGGCCCATCCCAAGGCGAAAGACATGTCCCTGGCCGCGAGCGCGGCGCTATTGGCCTATTCCCGCTTCCGGGAGAAGAAGGGTCATGACCTGGGTTCCTTGAAAATCGATTATGTCCGAAGGTCGGAGGCCGAAATCAATTCCGAGAAAACGAACCCTAAGGAAGAGGAGGTAATAAATGGAAATCGATCCTTCATTGCTTGAAAAGGTGAGAAAAGAAAACCAGGAGTTCAAGAAGTTATACGACGAACACAGCAGTCTTAAAAACCGGGTGGAGGAGTTGAACCGGTTGAAATTCCTCAGCGCCGAACAGGAGTTGGAAAAGAAAACCATCCAGAAGCAAAAGCTGAAAAACAAGGACCGGATGCAGGAGATCCTCAGCCAGTACCAGGCCACCCTGCACTGATTCTGGCATAAAAACCTTTTCAAGATTGGACGCGCGCGTCCAACCGTCGAATCCAACGCTCAAGAATCGACTTTCTTGAGCGTTTTTTTTTGCCGATTTTTCCCAAAACAAAACGACCCGTTCGCGCCGAACAATTTATTCTTTACGTAATTCGTAAAACACCTTAGAATAAGACCAGAATGATACGAAATTTTAAAGACCGGACGACGGAGGATTTCTTTGCGGGAGAGCGTGTTAAAAAGTTTTCCGGGATTAAGACGACAGCGGAGCGAAAGCTGGTGATGCTGGACAACGCGGTCAGTCTTCAGGATCTTGCGGAGACCCCTGGCAACAGACTGGAGAAACTTCCAGGGGGGAGGGCGGGCAATATAGCATTCGGATTAATGACCAGTGGCGTATCTGCTTTGTATGGAAGGACGACGGGCCGCGCGACGTGGAAATAGCGGACTATCCTTAGAAAGGCGACGAACATGAAAAAAAATGGAATGCGACCGGCGCCGCCTGGCGAAATTCTGAAAGAAGAATTTTTGAAGCCGCTAAGCCTGTCAGCCAATGCCTTGGCCAAGGCCCTGGGCGTTCCCGCGAACCGGATTACGGCGATCTTGAAGGGCGACAGGGGAATCACCGGAGATACGGCGTTGCGGTTGGGAACCTTCTTCAAGACGTCGGCGGAATTTTGGATGAACCTGCAAATGACGTATGACTTGCGAAGAGCCGAGAAGGCGCTACCGGCAAGCGTGAAAAAGTCCATCGAAAAACATCGGGCGGCATTCGCGTGATTCGTCAGACCTCCGAATCTCCTCGACTATCTCCGGAGGGAAGACCTTGTATGCGTTGACGCATTTTAGCGGCATCAGGCTATTTTCACCTCCAGCCGTTTTCCAAGCGCCGAAGCGACGCGTTCCAAGGTTGACAGCTTGATGTCCTCCGCGTGGTTTTCTATTCGCGAAATCGCGGTCTTTTGAGTGCAAAGTCTCCTGGCAAGCTCTTCCTGCGTCAGCCCCGCGGTTTCTCGCGCCTGGCGGAGCATCACGCCGACCTTGAACCGATCGTATCCCTCGTCATAGCCCTTCGCAAACTTCCTGTCCCTCTTCTTTCTTCCGGCTATGTATTTTTTAAGGCCGCGCATGCTTCTTCCTGCTTGTCCCCGCCGTTCGGAAACCCCGTAGCGGCGGCAACCAACCGGAGCAGGAATTTCATGGACACGACTCTTTCCGCCGGGAAATAATCGCCGATGACCCCGGCCAGGGTTGCCGCCAGCGACGGGTTTTTCGCCAGCGCCCCCGTCACGTAGTTGCACAGGAACGGGTTGTAGATCAGGCGTTGCAAGATTCTGGAAAGCAGGAATTTCTTGCCGAACTCCCGCTGGCGCAACGTCTCGTATTCGGCGGAGTGGGCAGAGGTGAATCCGCCGTTCGACAGGGCCTTGCCGGCCACTCCGGCGGCCAACTGCGCGCTTCGCAACGCCAAGTAAACGCCTTCCCCCGTGAACGGGTCGATGAACCCCATCGCGTCGCCCGCCAGGACCAACCCGCCGCAGGGGACGGGCAGTACGGAAAACGCCAGCGATTCCACCGTCCGCGGCCGTTCCTCCGGGGCGCCGCCGTCGAGGAGCGCTTTTCGCGGACGGTTGCCGAGGACGGCGCGCCGGTAAAACGCGTCGAGGTCCCGGCCTTTCAACAGGGCGCCGTCCACGACGAGGACGACGTTCGCCCGTCCCTCCCCTACCTGGGAAATTCCCGTATAACCCGGCCGGCTCACGTGCATGTAACAGAACGGCTGGGGGAGGGTCACGCCGCGCCAATGGGCGGCGAGCGCGACCTTGCCCGGCCCCCGGGGACCGCGCCGCAAATCGAGACGGCGGACGGAGACGCTGTTCCGCCCTCCGGCGTCAACGACCAGACGGGCGCGAAGAGTAAAACGTTTTTTTTGTCCGTCAAGGCCCGTAACGCCCGCGACGGAGCCGTCGGCGAAGATCAGATCGTCCACCTTATGACGTTCGCGCGCCTCGATTCCCGCCGTCCGCGCCCTCTCCAGCAGGAGATTGTCGAGCGTCGTCCGCGGGACCGACAGACTGGAGGGGGGGACTGGAGAGCCGGGAATGGGAGGATAAGGAATCCGTATCTCGTTTTTTTCGTACGCCGACAGGACCACGCCGCGCAACCGCACCGGAGAACGCGCCTCGATGGCGGACAAGACCCCCAGTTCGTCCAGGATGGGATCGGCCGCCGGGCTGATGAATTCGCCGCACACCTTGTCGCGCGGGAACACCGCCTGGTCGAGCACGAGCGTCGCGAACCCCATTTTATGCAGAAGCAGGGCGGAGGAGACGCCCGCGGGTCCGGCCCCGATCACGACGACGTCAAATCGGTCCATGGGAACCCGGTCTCATTTTCTTCCCACCAACGCGATGCGGTACGGGAAATGGCGGTGCACCTCGAACCGTACCACGCCCGCCTTACGGGCCATTTCCGTCATCTCCGCAGGGGTGAAGGCGTTCATGACCGAAACGGGGGCGTCGAACCGCGTCAGGCGGTTTTGGGTAAACAAACGGGTCAGTATGAAAATGGCGGCGTAGGCCACCCGGCTCCGGTGGAGGTCGTTGACGATGAACCCCCGCCGTCCGTGATAATAACTGGAGCGGATGATGTCCACCGCCTGTTCGTACGGGAAATGGTGCAGGGAAAGGGAATTGATCGTCAAATCGAAACCGTTCTCGCGAAACGGCAACGACCGGATATCGCACTGGACGAGATCGATCTCGGGATAACGGCGGGTGTCCTCCCGCGCCATCCTGAGCATTTTGCGGTTGATGTCGATGGCCGTGATGCGCACGGGGACTCCCCATTGCCGGGCCATCCTGGCGACCGCCACCGGCTGGTCGGCGGAACCCGTCGCCAGGTCCAGGATGGAAAAAGGGCGGGAGGCGGTATGGTCCCGCAAGAACGCGCCAACGTGGCGGAGCAAAACGCGGTATCCGCTTAAATACCTGTTGACGCGCCGGACGTCCCGCAAACTTTCCCGGACTTCCTCGTAAGGGGCCTGGTCCAGGTCCAGCAACTCGGCCCGGAGCCGGCGCGGGGGAGCAGAAAACAGCATATTATTTTCGCGTTCGTCTCGCGTCCCGGCGGGGGAACGGCGTCAATCCTGGAGGAAAAAATACTGCCGCCCTGCCTGGATTTTAGCTTTCGCCAAATTCAGGATCATATTGTTGAAAATGGGCCGCGTCGCCGGAATCAATATCAGCAGGCCCAGCGTATCCGTGACGACGCCAGGGGTGATCAGCGCCATGCTGGCAAGGGCCAGCGCCGCGCCGTTGACCGTCTCGTCCGACGGGAGAGCCCGGGACTTCAAACTCCGTTGGAGTTTTTCGAAATACGCGGGCCCCCAACTCCGTCCCACGAATATCCCGACGATGAACGTGAGCATGATTTCCGACACGGTGTTCATAACGCTCAAGTAAACGCTCAATTCCTTGAGAAGGTAAATCTCGACCACCGAACCCAAGGCAAAACAAACCGCGACATACAACATGGTAAAGCGTCTCCCACGGGAAAATACTGGTTTACTTAGAGCGTCTAACAAAATGAAGTATTCCATAACTTCCTCCCCCTTGAAGGGGGAGGTCAGGTGGGGG
>JACQQK010000189.1 GCA_016207065.1 Nitrospinota bacterium | reverse complement strand
CTATGGAGTCCAGCGTCACGCTGGGGAGGGGGCTGGGGGAGGGTGACCAGCGTGAACGCTGTACCCGACGCCGCCTCATGCTGACGACGAGGGCGGCCGGCTTGACTCCGGATTCAGTACCGCCCCGGCGCAAGCGCGGGGCGGCATTGCCCACCGGGGGCGTCCCCGGCGTCATCGCCGCGTTGCCTCCGGGCGGTTGCCCGGCTTTTCACCCCCACCCGCCCTCCCCCTTGACAAGCAACACAGTTGCTTCAAGGGGAGGGAATACTTCATTTTGTTAGACGCTCTTAATGTTTATTGACCCTTGTTCTCCGTTCGTCGATAATTGGGCATGATCCGCCGCCTCCGTATCCGCAGACCATGAAAACGCGCGTTTGCTTTTTTTTGATTTGTTTTTTAGCCGGTTTTCCGCCGGCTGGCCCGACGGTCTTTCCCGCCTTGGCGATGGGGGATTACTCGAAATTAGTCGTCCCCCAGATCAAATATCGCGGGGGCTCGTTCAAGCCCAGGCCAGACGCCTTGGAGAGCTTGCTGGTCCAAGTCGCCAACCGCACCTCGATCGAGGTCAAGCGCGTTTCGCTGGACATGGAATTGTCCAACCCCGGTTTGTTCGATTACCCGCTTGTCTATCTGGCGGGGAACGACGCTTTTCCGCCCTTCAGCCCGGACGAGTTGAACGTTTTGCGGAATTACCTGAGCTACGGCGGATTCCTCTTGATCGACGACAATTCCTCCGTGAGCAACTCCAAGTTCGACGCTTCGGTCCGCGGGACGATCTCCGAACTGTTCCCGCGCGTCCCCTTGCAGAAACTGCCTGAAGACCATTCCATCTTCCGGTCGTTCTATTTGCTCAACCAGGCGGCCGGCAGGGCCCTTGTGAGCCCGTACATCGAGGGGATTTCCATCAAGGGCCGGACGGTCCTGGCCTATGTCGCCAACGATCTGGGCGGGGCCTGGTCCCGCGACAAGCTGGGGCATTGGACCCACGACATGGTCGGCGGCGGGGAAGACCAGCGGAACAGGGCCATACGGCTGGGAGTGAATATCGTCCTTTACGCCCTCACCCTGGATTACAAAAAGGACATGGTCCACCTGCCGATCATCCTCGAGCGGTTGCGGAGAAATCAATACCGGTGAAGACCCTGCTTGAACTTCTGGGGGCGTCCTCCGCGGACTTCAACGATTGGGAAGTTCGCTGGACCGCCCTTGGCCTTGATGGGACGGCGGTTGTCCTGGCCGTTCTCATCCCTCCGGCGCTGTGGTTTTTCTGGTCCAGCTTGTCCCGCGTCCCGTCCCGCGCCAAAAAAGGGTTCCTCATGGGGTTGCGCGCCTTCTCTTGTCTACTGCTCGTCCTGGTCCTTCTGCGCCCGGAACTGGAGATGAGGAAGAGCGACCTTTTGAAAAACTCCATCGCGGTTTTGTTGGACGATACCCTGAGCTTGTCCATCAAAACGGTCCCCGATGGAAAGCGGAGGGGGGACCTCGTCCTGGAGGCGTTGAAAAACAACCGCGGTTATTTCGAGTCGTTGCGGAAGGATTTTCAGTTGGACTTTTTTTTCGTCTCGGACAAGATCGTTCCCATATCGGAAAAGGAGGCGGAGAAAAAATACCGCCCCCTGGCCCCGGCGACCGACCTGAACAAGGTCCTGGCGGAGACGAAGACTCATTACGAAGGGAAATCGCTCCAGGGGGTCCTCCTGCTTTCCGACGGCGCGGACCTGGCCCAGGAACCGCCGGAAATTTCCTCCGAACTGGCGGAGACCCTGGCCCGGTTCAAGGTCCCCATCCATACCTTTCAGGCGGGGACCAACGAAAACTTCAAGGACCTGGGCATCGAATACGTGGAGAAATCCGAATTCGCCTTCGCGCAACAGCCGTTCAATATCTCGGTTTCCATAAACGCCTCCGCGCTGGGCGATAAGAACATTCCGCTCGTCCTCAAGAAGGACAACCAGATCCTCGTCTCGAGGATCGTCGAAGTCAGGGGGGACCGAAGCCGTTATAAAGTGGATTTGCAGTTCAACCCCGGCTCCGTCGGCAGGCATGTTTACAGCCTGTCGGTCCCGCTGTTCGCGGGCGAGTCGATCGAAACGAACAACCGGCTGGACTTCCAGGTCCGGGTCGTGCGCGACCGCATCCGCGTATTGCACCTGAACGGCCGCCCGTCCTGGGATTCGCGTTTCCTCAGGGAGGTGCTGATCAACAACCCCAAGGTGGACTTGCTCTCGTTTTTCATCCTGCGGACCCTGACCGACGACGTGGCGGCCTCCACCGGCGAACTCAGCCTCATCCCGTTCCCGTCCAATCTGTTGTTTACCGACTATCTCAATTCCTTCGACCTGATCGTTTTCCAAAACTTCCAATACGAACCGTTCATCGACAAGAAATATCTGAGCAATATCAAGGAATACGTCGAAGGCGGCGGGGCCTTTCTCATGATCGGCGGGGACCTTTCCTTCCAGGGCGGAGGGTATGCCGGCACGCCCGTGGAGGACATCCTCCCGGCGGCGCTGGAGAAAAAAACTCAAACCTTTATCCAGGACGAGTTCCAGTTTCAGGGCGATCCTTCCTTCGGCGCCCATCCCATCCTGCGCCTGGAGAAGGACGAGGAGACGAGCCGGAGCGCGTGGAAATCCCTGCCCCCCCTGAACGGCATGAACGTCGGGCTGTCGCCGAAAAAGGGTTCCCAGGTCCTGGCGAGCTACCCAGGGGCCAAAGGCGGGCCGTCCTATCCGTTGCTGGTCGTCGGCAAGGCGGGAAAAGGGCGGAGCATGGCCCTCGCCACCGATACCTCCTGGAACTGGAACTTCCGGAGCGTGGGCAAGGGGGGGAGCGGAAGAAGCTACCAGAAGTTCTGGAACAACGTCATCGCGTGGATAACCGGCGACCCGGAGAGCCATCTGGTGCGCGTCGAAACGGACAAGGAAAAATATGAGCCCGGCGAAAAAGCCCTGATCAAGATCAAAGTCCTGCGGGAAAACTATGCTCCCCTGGCGAACGGAAAAGCCCGGGCGACGGTCCATTTCGTCCAGGGGAGGAAAGAGGTCGCGGGGCATAATCTGGAGACCGATAAAAACGGCGAGGGGAGTTTTCAGTTCCCGGCGGATTTGGAAGGGCATTATTCCGTCCGCGTGGAGGCCGACGTGTCGGGCGAGACGTTGTCGAACGAAACCGTGTTCGGGGTGTTCAGCGATACGGCGGAGTTTCAAAAGCCCATGATCGACGCCGGGCTCCTGGAAACCATCGCCAGGCGGACAGACGGGTCCTACAGAGTTCTGGACGGCCGGACGGACATGGCCGGCATCGTTTTCCCCAATCCCGCGGTTTACGCGCGGACCCGCGTCAAGACCATCGGCTTGTGGGACAACTGGTGGTCCTATGGCATGGTCCTGATGTCCTTGTGCGCGGACTGGTGGATCCGGAGAAGGTCGGGATTGAGTTGAGGAGAGGAACGGCGGTCCGCGCGAGGTCCGCTGAAAACACGGCTCGCCCCCGGGAGCCCGATGGGCGACGCTCGAACCCATCATGGGCCCCGTCGGGGGCGAGAGTCATTCCAACGTCGGTCGACCCGGTCGCGTTGGCATTGCCGGTCAGGAAACGAACTCTCAGGCTTTTGTGTCGATCAAACCTCCGGGAGAACCCGGCTCGGCCTGGGTGGCCGATTGCAAAAGTTGCAACGCCGCGTCTCCCTGTTGTTTTTGCACGTCCAAAGCTTTTTTGACCGTTGCCGCTTGAATGTCGAAGGATACCTTGGCCCCCGCGGAACCGGGAGCGGACCCTGAAACGCCGCTTACCATAAACCCTCCTCGCAAAGTTCGCCGTACACGTCTTATATCGGCGGAAAAAGAAAAATCTTTAGCGGAGTTGGCGGGGACACGGGGGAAAGAGGGGCCGGCGGAATCCGAGCGGGAAGTTTAAAGTTTCATGGGCAGGATGACCATGGGCATCCCCTTCAAGTGCAGGCGGCGTTGCATGACGATCGCGGTCTGGTTGTGCAGGAGGCGGGTGAGCCAGTTTTCCTCGGCGAATATGAGTTTGGTGGCGAAAAACATGCTTTTGGGGAAATCCTCCTTGATCCTGTCGGCCATGAGGGTCAACTGCTCGATGGCGTCCGTGCCGAAAGTTTGGTAAGACGTGGCGGCCAGGTCGTTGTTATGGCAGAAATTGACGTAACAGTCGACCAGCGTCTGCACGTCTTTTTTCAATTTCTCCACGGCTTCCTCCCCGCCAAAACTCTTGCTGTCCACCTCTCCCGCGTTGAGGAAAACGAAATTCTTGAAATGACCCGGAAAGAGTCTTTGGACCCAGAGTAGCGAATGCATGCCCGCGCTCAGGTGCTTTCCCACCATGAACACCGCCGTCGGCAATGCGGAGTCCAATTTGGGCGGGGTCTTTTCCTTCCGCGTCTCCAACTGGGCGAAAAGACGGTCTAGCTCGGCGAGGCGTTTCCCCGTTTTTTTGTAGTGCCTCTTGATCAGCGTCATGAGGACGATGAGCGCGCTGGTGATCGAGAGCGTCACCCACCCGCCCTCCAGGAATTTTTCGACCACGGTGACCGTCAGGATTCCCGAGGTCAAGGCGAATCCCGATGCGGCGAGGCCCAGCCTCCAGGGCCAGGCCGGCTCCCTTCGGCGGTGGCGCCACCAGTAAATGCACATCCCCAGCAAGGACAGGGAAAAGGTCAAAAACACGTTGATGCTGTACAGGACCACCAGCAGGGAGACTTTGCCGTTGCTCCAGACAAGGATACCCAGCCCGGCGACCCCCATCAGCAGGATGCCGTTCTGGGTGACGAGGCGGCTGGAAAGGTAGCTGAACTGGTGCGGCGCCCATTGGTCGGCCGCCATATTGGCCAATACCGCCGGCCCGCCTAGAAACCCCGTGTTGGCGGCGACGAACAACAGGCCTCCCTCCAGCGCCATGACAACGGGCAGGATCGCGGGCCCGGGGCTGAACCCGCCCAATTGCCAGTCCTGCATGATCGCGCGGAACGTCACCGCGTTCAGCGTTTGTCCTTCCACGCGGGAGGAGGACCACAGGAGGTATAGCAGGATGATCCCGCCGGCGGTGAAGGCCAGGGAAGCGGCCATGTAGACCATCGTCAACCGGCCGGTTTTGACGCGCGGTTCGGCCAGGGTGTTGACGTTGTTGGAGACCGCCTCTATCCCGGTATAAGTTCCGCCGCCCAGGGAGTAGGCCCGCAACAGGAGCGCGGCGACGGAGAACCAGCCTATTTGTCCGGAAAGCTGGAACGTCTCGCGCAACGTGTCCGGGACCAGTTCCGGGATGCGGTCGGAGTGGGCCAGGATGCCGTACAGGATGAGGGACCCGTGAGTGAACACGAAACCGAGGAAGATGGGCATGAGGACGGCGATCGACTCCTTCATGCCGCGCAGGTTGAGGAGGATCAAGGTCAGGATCAGGAGGACCTCGGCCGCCAGTTTCAGCGGTTGCGCGGATACCGGCAGGAGGCTGAACAGGGCGTCCACGCCGCTGGCGACGGATATGACGATGGTCAGGACGTAATCCACGATCAACGCCGCCCCGGAGACGAGGCCGGCGCGCGGGTCGATCAGCTTGGACGCGACTTTATAACCGCCGCCGCCCGAAGGGAAGAGGGCGATGATCTGGTTGTAGCCCAGGGAAATGATAAAGACGGTGACCGCCGTGGCCAGGGCCAGGTACAAGCCCAACTGGGCGTGCTGACCCAGCGCGAGAAAAGCCTCTTCCGGACCGTAACAGGAGGAGGACAAGCCGTCGGCCCCCAACCCCACCCAGGCGAAAAAGGCGACCAGGGCGATGTGTTGACGCGTTTCGGGGTTCAGCGGGTCGCGCGGCGGTCCGAAAAGCCAGTCCAGAACTTTTTTCATGGCGGATGATCTTCCGTTTGATTGGGGCGAACTGCGGCAATTCCGTGGGGATGGTATGACAAAATCCGGTCGAAAAGCAAGTTTGGGCCCAGAGCGCCGCTGGATCCGGGCAATCCGGGCCAAGCCCGCGGCTTCCAGGCGCCCCCGCGGCGAGCGGGGGAAGAAGAAGGCTTGATTCCGGGCGGTCTAACATTTACAATGCCGGATCGCAATAAACGCATTAGTTCGCCGGTCTGGGAGGAGATAAATCGAAAGATGAAAAAAATCGCTTTGTGTTTTCTTGCCGCAATCTTTTTTATCGGGAGTCCTTTTTCCGCGTCCGGAGACGAGCCTTCCAAGGTTTCCAAATCCGGCGAGGGGCCCGCGGCTCAAAGCGCGTGCGGCAATTCCCAGACCACCATCTGCACCATCGAGATCTGGTTGGCGCACCAGCGGTCAAAGCAGGACAAGGAGATCCGGGAGTTTCTCAAGTCCAAGGACATCAAGGTGTTGCGAAATACCATTCAATATTGGAAGCCGAGCGGAGGCCATCCGCCGGCCAATATCGCCTTGGGAAGCGGCTTGAGCGCGGAAGACGCGCGCATGGTCATCGACCTGGCCCTGAAATACAACGACCGGATCGATTACCTCATCGTCCAGCGCCTCAACTCGCCACACTATGCGGCCATCGCCACCTCCGCATGGGACGAGAAATCGCAGATCCCCATCGCTCCGGAAAACCTGAAGCGTTTGATGGACCCGAAATTGACCACCGGGGAGTTTCACGCCCTTTACGTTCAATTGACCGGGGAAAACTCTCTGCCGGACAAGTTTTACTGATCGGCCCGTCCGGTCCATGGAAAAACGGCCGCTCCCGTTTGAAAATCCATCAAAACGGCGGGGTGGGGGTTAATTCCCGGAATTTTTTAGAGTTTGACAAATATCGATGGATTTGATAGAAGCATCCTTTTGCTTTTTCCCATCTCGTCCAGAGTTGAATCTTTGTTTGGTTTTCCGCAGGTAATTGAGCGCCCCGCTTGCTTTTCTTTCGGAATACGAAAGCGGGTTTGCGACATCGCCGGATAGTTAATAGTTAAAGGACCGGAATATGCTTGATTCAGTTTATGCCATGGCCCCGCCGCAGGGGGGGGGCGAAGCGGGGGGCGGCAGTTTGCTGGCCCTGCTCCCGCCGATGATCATGATGTTCCTGATCTTTTATTTCATCTTGATCAGGCCGCAACAGAAAAAACAGGCGGAACAGCGCAAACTGCTCGACGCGTTGAAGGAAGGGGACAATGTGGTTACCTTGAGCGGCATTCATGGTACCATCCGTAAAGTCAAGGACGATATCGTCACCCTGCAGATAGCCGATAACGTCCGGATCAAGATCAACCGGTCGTCCATAGGCGTGACGAAAAGCGAGCCTCCCAAGGAATAAAGAAACGGCAAGAATATGCTCAAAAGTCTGCGGTGGAAAATTCCCTTGATCGTGGCGGTGGTTTTAGGGTCGACGTGGCTGGCCTACCCGCTGAACGAAAAAATCGCCCTGGGGCTCGACCTGCAAGGCGGCATGCACCTGGTCCTCGAAGTCCAGGCGGACAAAGCCGTCGAAGCCAGTCTGGAACGGATAGCCGACGACATCAAACGGGCGATCCAGGACGAAGATATCGAGGTGGAGTCCGTCTCCGCCCATTTGGAGGGCTCGCGGATCCGGGTGACGCTCGCGGACGCCGTTGACGCCGCCCAGGTGGACAAGATTTTAAAAGGTTATCCCTACCTTAAAAAAGGGGAGGTCGCCGAATCGGGGGCGGAACTCACCTTCAATCTGGATAAAAGCGAAGTCCAGCGGATCGAGGAAAATGCCGTCCATCAGGGATTGGAAACCATTCGCAACCGGGTGGACCAGTTTGGCGTGACCGAGCCCACCATACAAGTGCAAGGCAAACGGAGAATCCTCGTCCAGTTGCCGGGAGTCAAGGATCCCGAGCGGGCGGTCAACCTCATCGGCAAGACGGCGCGCCTGGAGTTCAAACTGGTGGACGACCAGCGTAGCGTCCAGGACGCCTTGGCCGGGAACCTCCCCGAAGGCGACGAGATATTGCATCAGCGGCAAGTGGACAAGGAGACCGGCGAATCCTCCAAACAACCGTTTCTTTTGAAAAGGCGGACCATTTTGACCGGCGAAACCTTGACCAACGCCGAGGTGCGCTTCGACTCGGAATTCGGCCAGCCTTATGTCGCCATCGCGTTCAACAGCGTGGGCGCCATGGTCTTCCACCAGACGACCAAGGAAAATGTCGGCAAGCGTCTGGCGATCATCCTGGACAACAACGTGTATTCCGCGCCGGTGATCCAGGACGAGATCGCCGGCGGGCGGGCGCAGATCACCGGACATTTCACGACCGACGAGGCGCACGACCTGGCGATCGTCCTGCGGGCGGGGGCGCTTCCGGCTCCCGTGGTGATCCTGGAAAACAGGACCGTTGGGCCCTCTCTTGGGAGAGACTCCATCGAAAAGGGCGTTTTCTCCGCGATCATCGCGTGCGTCCTGCTGTTCAGTTTCATCATCGTCTATTACCGGCTTTCCGGTCTGGTGGCGGTCCTGGCCCTAGTGCTGAACGTCATTTTGTTGATGGGGTCCCTGGCCTATTTCAAGGCTTCCTTGACCCTGCCCGGCATCGCCGGCATCATCCTGACCGTGGGCATGGCCATCGACGCCAACGTTTTGATCTACGAACGCATCCGCGAGGAACTCCGGATCGGCAAGACGGTCCGCGCGGCGGTGGAGGCGGGGTACGACAAGGCGTTCACGACGATTCTGGACTCCAACATCACGACCTTGATCGCCGCCGTCGTCCTGTTTCAGTTTGGGACGGGGCCCATCAAGGGATTTGCCATCACCCTGTGCATCGGCCTTGTGGCGAGCATGTTCACGGCGGTTTTTGCCTGCCGGGTCATTTTCGACCTGGCGCTGGGCCGCAAAAAACTGGATCGGTTGAGCATCTGACATGGAATTCTTCAAGCAAAGGACGACCATCGATTTCATGGGAAGGGCCCGGTTGGCCCTGATTTTTTCCGGGGCGCTGATCCTCATCGGCATATTATCGGTCGCTTTCCGCGGGGGGCTCAAATACGGCATCGATTTCGCGGGCGGGACCCTGGTACAGCTGAAATTCAAGGAGCCGCCGTCCCTGGACCACGTGCGCGACGGCTTGAAAAACCTGGGGCTCGGCGACAGCGCCATACAGGAATTCGGTTCCAGGAGCGAAATTTTGATCCGCGTCCAGAAGTCGGAGGAAAAGCTCGAGGACGTGGGATCGCGCATCAAGAACGGCCTCGAACAGGCCTTGGTCGTGAAAGACATCGTTGTCGACCGCGTGGAAATTGTCGGGCCAAAAGTGGGCAAGGACCTGCGCATGAAGGCCCTCCTGTCCATATTTTATTCCCTCATCGGGATACTCATTTATATTGCCTGGAGGTTCGAACTCCGTTACGCCGTCGGGGCCATCATCGCCACCGTTCACGACGTGATTATCACGCTGGGGGCGTTTTCCCTGCTCAATATGGAGTTCGACCTGGTCGTGGTGGCGGGGTTCCTGACCCTCATAGGGTATTCCCTCAACGACACCATCGTCGTCTACGACCGGGTCCGCGAAAACGTGCGCAGGGAAAGCAAGACCCCGCTGTTCGACGTCATCAACGCCAGCGTCAACCAGACGCTGAGCCGGACCATCCTGACCTCCGGTTGCACCCTGCTGGTGGTCATCGCCCTGTATTTCTTCGGCGGCGAGATCATCCACGGCTTCGCCTTCAGCCTGCTGGTGGGCATCTTCGTGGGCACGTATTCCTCCATCTTTATCGCCAGCGTTTGCGTCCTTTTCTGGGAAAACAAGTCGCTCTCCTTCAAACGGGCCTGACGGTCCGGGGGCCGTTCCTCCGGGCCTTTTTGCATTCTCCTTAGAGCGTCTAATAAAATGAATTGATGGTCTGACGCCATAAATGTTCCCCTCCCTTGAGGGAGGGGGCTGGGGGAGGG
>JACQQK010000178.1 GCA_016207065.1 Nitrospinota bacterium | reverse complement strand
CTCCTGTTCCCAGGTGAACCCCTTGACGAAGATGGCCGCCGCGATCCCGCCGATAATGAACGCTCCGACGGGATGGACCTTGTCCGAGCCGGCGCAGATCGCCACCAGTCCCGCCAGCGCCCCGTTATGCACGAAACCGGGATCGTTCTTGGAAAGGAGCAGGGCGACGATGATGCCTCCCGCCATGGCGAACAGGGAGTTGACGGCCACCAGGCCGGAAATCCCCTTTAAACTGGCGGCGGACATGACGTTGAACCCGAACCACCCGACGCACAGCATCCAGGTGCCGAGGGCGAGAAAGGGGATATTGCTTACCGGGATGGGTTTGCTCCGGCCCTGGGAGTCCCATCGGCCATGGCGCGGGCCTAAAATATACACCGCCACGAGGGCGATCCAGCCGCCCATGGAATGCACCACCACCGACCCGGCGTAATCATGGAAAGGGATCCCGCCGGTCAGGCCCGCGAGCCAGGAGTTGGCCTGCCCCAGGGAAACGATCCGCCCCCACGCCATGCCCTCGAATATCGAGTAGGAGATAGCCACGAAGATGGCGGCCGCCAAAGCCTGGGTCCAGAACTTCGCGCGCTCCGCGATGCCGCCCGAGATGATGGCCGGGACCGCCGCCGCGAAGGTCAGCAGGAAGAAAAAGTGCACCAGTTCGTACCCCTGGTTGGAGCCGAGCAATTGGCCCGCGGATTGAAAAAAATAAATCCCGTAGGCGATCGAATACCCGATCGCGAAGTACACCACCGTGGAGAACGAAAAATCCACGATGATCTTGACCAGGGCGTTCACCTGGTTCTTTTTGCGCACCGTGCCCACCTCCAGAAAGGCGAACCCGCCGTGCATGGCGAACACCATCGTGGCTCCCAGCATGAGAAAAAGCACGTCGCCGCTGGAGCTTAAAGCGGCAATAGTTTGGTCCATCTCCTCCCCCCCCCCCTCGTTTCTCTCCGTTTTTTCGATTTTGTAATGAGTCGGCCCCGGCGCTTTCCGCGCTATCCTGGATAGCGCATGAGTAAGATCAACAAGGAGAGCCTTTGGCTCTTTTAGAGCCCCCTCATCATGGCCTTCTCCCGCAAGGGGAGAAGGTACATTTTGTCTCCCTCTCCCTTGATGGGAGAGGGCGGGGTGAGGGTGAATCTGGGCTCCCATCCAACCGCAATGCCGTGAAACTCATGCAATATCCGGGCTATCTGCCTCGCCGGTACCTTAGCGGCACGAGGCCGCCTGAACAAAAGGCGAAACTCAATCTAAACGGTTGACACTATAGCATTTTTCCATTTGCCAGGAATGACAATTTTGACCCAGTTCGGACGAGGCCCGGTCTATCGATTCGTTTTTGCCAATGGGATGGGGAGAGGGAGGAAGGGGGCGGTCATTAGAAGGTTCTGTGTCATCGATCACGCCGTCGATTCGGGCGGTCCTGCTGGATGGAAAGGATTTGGCGCTCCAGTTCCGGCAAGGCGGTCCGGACGTGTCCCATACGATATCGAGGTTGATTTCAAAATATCCGCGGGCCATCCGGTCGCGCATGCCGCGTATTTGCTTCCACGGCACGTCCGGATACCGCGCCGCGAATTCCGGATGTTCGTCGAGTATCTGCGATGTCGTTCATGGATTGGCGCGGCAGTTCAAGACTTTTTAGGTTTTTTCAGTTGGAATTCGGCGACGGCGCGGTTGTGGTCGATCAGGTTGGTGGAGAACTGGTGGTTTCCGTCTTGCCGCGAGACGAAATATAAATAGTCCGTCTGGGCCGGGTACAGCGCGGCGATGACGGATTTCAATCCGGGGCTGGCGATCGGCCCCGGCGGCAATCCGATATGTCTGTAGGTGTTGTACGGCGAATCGACGGACAAGTCCTTTTTTCGTATGTTGCCGTCGAAGTTCTCCCGCAGGGCGTAGATGACCGTCGGGTCGGTCTGCAAGGGCATCTTTTTCCTCAGCCGGTTGTGAAAGACCGAGGAGATCAATTTGCGTTCCGCGTCGAGGCCGGTTTCTTTTTCGATCAGGGAGGCGAGCGTGACGACCTGGTAAAAGTCGAGGTTCAGTTCTCTGGCGCGTTCAAGGTTTGCCGGCGTGAGGATGCGGTCCTTGAACAGCTCCAGCATGGCTTTCACGATCGCCGCCTCGGAGGTCGTCCTGCTGATATGGTAGGTTTCCGGGAAGAGATAGCCCTCCAGCGAGTCGCCGGCGATGCCGAGCGGACCGGTCAGTTGCCGGTCGTGGGCGGCGGCCATGAACTCATCCTTGTCCGCCAACCCCCTCTGCTCGAATAGGGACGCGATTTCCCGGACGCTGTACCCCTCCGGGACGGTTACGGAATATTTGACGGTCTGCCCCGACGAGATTTTCCGCAATATCTCGCGCGGGAGCATGGCGGGCGAAATTTCGTATTCGCCCGCCTGGATCTGGTTTTGTTTTTTCTGCAGGTACGCGAGCAGGATGAATGCGTTGGAACTGCGGATGAATCCGCGTTGGGAGAGGGTTTTTGCCGTGTGTTTCAGAGGTTGGCCCGGCGGGATGACGACGATGCCCGGTTTGGAGTCGCCGCCGGCGGGCCGGGATGCCTGGTAGTAAAAAATCCCGCCGACGGCCCAGACGCAACCCAGCGCGAAGGCGAATATCGTCAGTAAGATTTTTTTTGCGGTACTCATCTCCTCCTTCGCCAAGCAAGAATGCGCGTTTAGACTGCATATTGCATAAGATGAAGGGAAGGTCTCCGCTCCCCCTTGTAAAGGGGGCCGGGGGGATTTGATCCGGTAACCGCGAACAAGTCGTTTGAATCCCCCTTTCCCCCTCTGCAAGGGGGTAAAAGCAAAGACGCTTTTTGTTGCCATCCCCTGTCGCGAGAGAACGTTCGTTCCCGTTTCTAAAGGCTCAAACAGTCCTCGGGGTTTCGTTCATGCAATATGTTCCAAGCGGCGATATCAGGTCGTTAGATTTTCGGCGCGGGTCAGGTTTTCGATCTGAAGCAGAAATTGGTCGTTTTCATCCCGCGAACCCACCGTTACCCGCAGACATCCTTTCAACCGCGGGTGAGAGCTCAGGTCGCGGATGAGGATCCCCTTGTCCATGAGTTTCTTGAACACCGTTCCGGCGTCGTGTTCCATCCGGAACAGGATGAAATTGGAGGCCGAGGGATAAACCTTCAGGGACTTTATTTTGGAGAGGGCCCGGACCAGCCGTTCTCTTTCCTGGATGATCGTATCGATCTGCTCCTGGACCTGGGAGAAGTTTCCCAGGACCTTCTCGGAGAACGTTTGCGAGACCGTGTTGGAATTGTAGGGGAGCCGGACCTTGTTGATCTGGTCGATGATCAACGGGTCGGCGACGCCGTACCCCACGCGCAATCCCGCCAGGCCGATCTTCGACAGGCTCCGCAGGACGATCAGGTTGTTGTGCCCGCGGATGTCGTGGATGAAGGTCTTTTTCGAGAAATCGTAGTAGGCCTCGTCGACCACCACGATGCCGCGAAACCGTTCGATCGTCTTTTTGATTTCCTCCGGCGAGAAACAGTTGCCCGTCGGGTTGTTGGGGAAACTGAAGAACAGGATTTTGGGGTCGTGTTTTTCGACGGCCCCCAGAAATTCGTCCGCCTTGAAATCCCAGTTCTCGTCGAGCGGGTGGACGACGGGTTTCAACCCCATGCCTTCCGCGATGATGGAATACATGGCGAACGTGGGGTCGGGGAAGGCCACGGCGTCGCCCATGTCGCAGAAGATCTGCAGGATCAGTTGGATCAATTCGTCCGAGCCGTTGCCGACGACCAGGGTTTCCGGCGGGGTCCGCCAGCGTTGCGAAAGGATGCGTTTCAGGCCGTTGCAGTGGGGGTCCGGATAGCGGTTCAGTTTAAAGTCTTCCAGGCTTTTCCGGAACGATTCCATGAGTTCCGCGGGCGGCGAAAACGGATTTTCGTTGGCGTGCAGTTTGATGTCGCAATCGTAATTCTCCACCTTGTAGGCCTTGAGTTTTTTTACCTTGTCGCGGACGAGGGACAGCAGATCGACGTTGGACATTAGATTTTTACCTTGGAATCGAGCAATGACTGGATATCCGGGGATGGGGAGACGAAGCGGCAGGCCCGGCTCCTCTCCGCGCGCGCGATGGCGAGGACGGCGGCCACCGCCTCCTCGATGTCGGTGTTGGTCACGACGTAATCGTACAGGCCGTATTGGGAGATTTCGTTCTTGCCCACTTCGATCCTCTGGGCGATTTCGCCCTCCGGTTCGGTGCCTCTTTTGGCCAGGCGCTGGCGCAGTTCGGCCAGGGAAGGGGGGAGGATGAAGACGAAAACGCCGGGGAAATTCAGTTTTCTCAAATTTTGCACGCCTTGCACGTCCAGGTCCAAAAGCAGGTCCTGTCCCTTCTTTTTGAACTCATCGACGGTGTCGAAGGCGGTGCCGTAATAATTGCCGTGCACCCGGGCCCATTCGAGGAATTCCCCGCGTTCGATTTTGGCCTTGAACTCCGGTTCGGGGATGAAAAAGTAATCGACTCCTTCGGTTTCGTTTTTCCGGGGAGCGCGGGTGGTGTGGGAGACCGAGAATTTCAGGTCGGGCCGCCGCTCCTTCAGGATTTTGCAGATCGTCGTTTTTCCCGTGCCGGACGGCGCGGAGAGGACGAACGCGATCCCTTCCCGGCGGGTCATGGGAACGTCCCTCCGGCCTGGAAAAGGCCAGCCTCGCGGATTCCGGCGGCCCTGGCCGCGTCCCGATTTTCGATCCTTAGGTTCATTCGATGTTTTGCAGTTGTTCGCGGATCTTTTCCAGGACGCACTTGATCTCGATCACGTGCTGGGAAACCTGGGAGTCGACGCTTTTGGAGCCGATGGTGTTGGTTTCCCGGTTGATCTCCTGGGTGATGAACTCCAGTTTCCGGCCCTGGGATTCCTTGTCGTCGAGAAGGCCCCGGAATTGTTGTATATGGCTTTCCAGACGGGTGATTTCCTCGGTGACGTCGCAACGGTCCGCCAGGATTGCCGTTTCCTGGGCCAGCCGGACGCCGTCCAACTCCAACCCTCCGGTCAGCGCTTTTATTTTTTCCTGGAGGCGTTCCTTGTATTCCTGGAGGACCGCGGGTTGTCTTTCCTTGATGGCCCGGCACAGTTTTTCCAGATAATCTATCCGCTCGAGAAAATCCTTGCGCAGGTTTTTCCCTTCCTCCGCGCGCATGCGCGCGAGCGCGGCGAGGGCTTCCTCGACGGTCCCGAGGACGATTTCCTCCTCGGCCGGGCCGGTGGACGTCGGCTCGAACTTGAGGATGTCCCGGATCGATAAAACGGCGTTGATGTCGATCTCTCCGGTCAGCCCGAGTTGGCGTTTGATTTGGCCCAACGCGCCGACGTATTGGGCGGCCAGGGCCAGGTTGGGTTTGATCTCCATTTCGGCCGGGACCCCGTTGTTCTTTTCCAGGACGACGGAGACGTCGAGCGACCCGCGGGCGCAGAACGTCTTGGCCAGTTTGCGGATCTGGGGATCGAGCGTGGACAGCGCCTTGGGAAGACGGGCGTTGATTTCCAGGAACCGGCCGTTGACCGAGCGGACCTCGGCCTTGCAGGAAACGGCCCCGTCTTGTTTTTCGGCCCGGCCAAAGCCGGTCATGCTTTTGAGCATCCTCCCTCAGGCCTTCTCGATGACCATCTTGTAATGGTTCTCCACTTTGTCCAAGGACAGGAGCTTGTGGCCGTCGTTCTGGATGCTCCGGGGAACGTTCTTGACGGGGTCGCCGTCGTCCAGCAGGACTTCCAGCCTTTGCCCGGACGCCATGGTTTCCAGCTTGAGCTTGGTCTTGACGTAATTGAAGGGGCATTTCACGCCCAGCAAGTCGATCTTCTGCGACGCCGCTCCAGCTTCTCCAGCCGTTTTGGCCCCGGTTTTCGACTCGCCATGATTGCCGTTCGACCCCACGCGGATGCGCAGGGACTTGTCGCCCTGCATCTTGTGGTAGGCCTTCTTGCAGTCCTCGACCAGTTTGTCCGCTTCGTTCAGCCGGGACTGGGATTTCGCGGCGTCCGCCTTCGCTGAGTCCGCCTGGAAACGGGAGGTAATGCCGGAGAACGCTTCGGACACGATCCCCGTATCCACGATCAGGGACTCGAATTTTTTCAAGGATTCGACGTCGTCCGAGAAATCGATGCCTTCGGTCACGAGAAGCGCCCTGGCGGCGGCGACAAGGGACCGGTTGGCCTGTTGCGTGGCCTCCGCGAAGGAGGATTTCTCCATTGCCAGCTTGCCCTGGAACAGCGCGCGCTCGGCGACGGAGAGATGGTCCTGGATCATGTCGGTGACCGCCCCGGCGCATTCGCCCTGGCCGCGGTCCTCCAGCGTGAACTTCTTGTCGGAGCCGAAATCGACGTAGGATTCCGGCGCTTGCTCCACCGGGGGCAGGTCTTTCAAGTCCTCCAGAAACGCGGCGAAATGCATTTTCCCCTTGCGGTCGAAAAACGCGGCGAAGGACTCGCCCTCCAGTTTTTCTTTCAGGTAGTTCTCCGTGACCCGCTTGACGGCGATGGGGACGTTCTTGGCCGGCATTTTGGTCACGACCGTGCCAAAAACCGCGCCTTGTTCCGAGATCCTGCCTCCCAGCATCATTTCATAGTGCGGCGCCAGCACGCCGTTGATCTTTTTGGCCGAGCCGTGGAACCCGATCGAGGCGATATGATGCTGGCCGCAGGAATTGGGGCATCCGCTGACCTTGATCGAGACCTGGTCGAGGTCCGCCGAGGCGGTGGAGTTGTTTTCCAGGTCGGCGCTGAGATGGTGCGCGAGTCCCCGCGAGGCGGTGATCCCGAGGTTGCAGGTCTCCGAGCCCGGGCAACAGGTGATGTCGCGGAGCTGTTCCGTGCCGGCTTTGTGGAGCCCTACTTTCCTCAATTCGCCGAATATCGGTCCAAACGCTTCCTCCCGGACCCAAGGGACCATCATGTTCTGGTTGACGGTGTTGACGACGTACCCGGCCGCGTAGGAGGAGACGATTTTAGACAATGCCCTGGCTTGGGCGCTCGTCAGGTCGCCGAGGAGCAGTTTGAGCTGGGCGTTGTAAAACCCCGCCTGTTTTTGCTTGACGGTATTGCGGACTTTCCAGTTCTTGAACTCCGGGTCGGAGTCGCGCGAACGGTCGGGCGCAATTTTCGGAAGCGCCGGGATGCGCTCTTCCGGGATTTCGATCTCGCGGTACTGCGTGTTCTTCAAGGCGGCAAATTCCTGCTCGTAGAATTTTTTGACCTGTTCGATGCCCAGCTTGTCCACGACGAACTTGAAGCGCGCCTTGTTGCGGTTCTTCTTGTCCCCGTGCTTGTCGAATACGCGGACGACGGCTTCGCACATTCGCAGGAGATTGTCGGCGGACATGAATTCCGTCAGTAATTGCGCGGCGTGCGGCGAGGAGCCCAGGCCGCCGCCGATCGACACCCGGAACCCGCGGGTTTCTTTTCCGTTTTCGCGCCGCGCGACGGCGTTGAGCCCGATATCGTGGATCGGCGCCAGGCCGCAACCGTTGCACCCGCCAAAGCTGATCTTGAATTTTCTCGGCAGGTTCTGGGTCAGCGGGTGGCGCAGGAGGAACCTGGAAACCGCGCCTGCGTAAGGCGACACGTCAAAATATTCGTTGGCGCAGGTCCCCGCCTTGTGGCAGGCGGTCACGTTGCGCACCGTGTTGCCGCAGGCCTCGCGGGTGTGGAGGCCGCGCTCCGCCAGGTCCTGCAACCCCTTGGGGACGTCGTTGATGTTCACGAAATGGAACTGGATGTCCTGGCGGGTGGTGACGTGCAGGATGCCGTTGGAATAGTTGTCGGCAAAATCGGCCAGGCCTTCGAGTTGGTCGGCGGTGATCCTGCCGAAAGGCAGTTTGGTGCGCACCATCTGCTCCCCGTCCTGCCTTTGCCCGTAGATGCCCTGCTGGAGGCGGAACCGTTTGAAGTCGTCTTCCGCGATCTCGCCCCGGTTGCGCCGCTCCACTTCCGCGGCAAAATCTTCTATCTCCCGTTTCAGCTCGGGAGGAATATTGAGTGTCCGGATATCCATAAACAAAACCTCAAGTTTCGAAATAAAACAGTTGGTATTCTTTTAAAACGCCAATGATCCGCTCAAGGAAAACCGCCGGACTGGAAGCCCGCGCGGTTTGACAAAACCGGGACGATGGCGTATTAACCAGGTTTTATGCCATTGACAATTAAAATGGAATGTTATGGCAAACTCCATTTTTTGCTTTAATCTTATAATAAAACAAAGCTAAAAAACAGGGCAATAACAATAAAAGCGGAATATTTTAATCCTGTCTCATGTCGCTCATCGCGCAAAATCCTTTGACAACCTGTCAGTTCTGGATTTACGGGAACCTGGCCGTGTATCTGGCGGTTTTTTTCACGGCGCTGTACGTCAACCGGAATTTTAATATTGTTCTGGTGGGGTTGACCTACCTGGTCCCCCTGGCCCCTTGGGGTCTGGCCCTGGAAAACGCCGACCGGTTTCTGATCGTTTCGTTGCAAAACAGCGTGTTTGGCATCATCGAGCTGGCGATTTTTGCCATTACCGTGAAGACCTCCGACACGCCTTTCGACAGGGAGCATATCGTGCAATTATGCGGACATGTGTTCCCCATCACCCTGGCCTTGATCGGACTGTCCTATGTCGCGCGCCTGACCCCCGTACCGGTATCCCCCGGCGAACTGGCGGCTATCATGACGATATTCCTGGCCGGTTCCGTCCTGCGGGTCGTGGCCGTTTACCAACTCGGTCCCCTGGCGTTCAAGTTCGATATCGTTTTCCGCGAGAGTCAGGCCATGAAAACGGACCAGTTGTACGGCCTGGTCCGCCACCCGTCGTACGCCGCCATGATGCTGGTGGTCCTCGCCTACGCCATCAACGCCCACCATTGGACGGCGGGGATATTGGGAATGATGTCCGCCTGGTTCGGATTTCAGTTCCGGATACATCACGAGGAAAAAGCCCTGGCGGGATATTTCGGCGAGAAATACGGAGAGTACCAGGCGCGGACCGGGATGTGGTTCCCCAAACGCTTCCCCGGCGGGCGCAAGGCCGCTTGACCCTTTTACAGAAAAGAATGCACCGCAACAGGCGGCGCCTGACGACGCAAAGGGCGCAAAGAGATTAGGGAAGAGCCATGAAGGACGCCTGTCATTCTGAGGAGCGATAGCGACGAAGAATCTCGTCCCGGAAACGAGGTCCTTCGCTGGCGCTCAGGATGACAAGAAAAAGAGAAACCATCCTCTTCTGCTTTTACCTTCTTTGCGTCCTCTGCGTCTCTGCGGTGAAAAATGATTTTGTTTTAGGTTTTCGCTTGGTTACTCATCGCCAACTCTGGGGGAAAGATCAAATCTCCCCCAGCCCCTCTTTTTCAAAGAGGGGAGCGGGCAATCTTCCCCCTTTAACAAAGGGGGACCGAGGGGGATTTGAATCATGTTTTTCCCTGAAAATGGGGCCGTTTTTGTGTATCTAGTCAGTTGGAAGTTGGCTATAATTCGGCGTAGTGAAACCCATCAGGAGCCTGCCTTATGCCCGAAAAGGCACCGCCCATCCTTGTCGTTGATCTTGGTGAATACGGTGGATCTTTCGAATTTCGTTCTCTTGACGATATTGAGACCGGGATCGGCGAGGAAGAACGGCGCTGGTCTTGGATTCAGGATGCGCGCCCGGCTGGGGTGGGCGACTCCGAGATTTTGGAACGCCAGACGGATATTCTTCATGAAGTAAAGGAGATACTCCTGAAAGCGCGTCAGGCCAACGATGACACGCAAAGGCAACCCCACCTAGATTCAATCAAGGAAAAACTCGAAAACCACTACAATAAAGAACGAAAGGGCCTCAACTCGAATGCCCCGCAAGCGAAACTTTTCTTTACGGACAAATGGGAGTTGCGGCGGGACGACCCCGAGGTTGCGTTCTTCGCTTTGGCCTATTTCTTGAACCATGTCCCGCACTCCTATTTGGCCTCGCCCAAGTGCGTGATAGGAATGTTCAAAGCGTTTTCCTTTGGCCGGGGAATGTCTTGGACGGAATTCAAAAAACCAGTTGAGGACTTTTTGAAAGGGGCTGAGGAGAGAATTAAGGTTTTCGACGAGAAAATAGCCCTTGAAGCTCCAGTAAGGTATTGGGAGAAGCGCAAGGATCATCACGAGTCGATGTCGAGAGTGTTTGCGAGAGTTGCCGGAGAGTGGGTGGCACTTGGTTTCTCGGGGCTTGGATTTCTTGCTTGGAAAGGATTGGAGACAGATAAGACATTGTCGGAAATGCCGTTTTTGCACATATTCTGGGTGGTTGCCGCGGCATCCATTTTTGTCTGGGTAGGGCGTGTTCTTGTTCGACTTCTGTTGAGTCATAAACACCTTGAGATTGACGCGGATGAACGAAGAGTAATGATTTTGACTTATCTTGCCATGCTTCGCGAGGGGCGGGCGCCTACGGAGGACGACCGCAAGCTGATTCTGGCATCGATTTTCCGCCCCAGCGCAACGGGTATCGTAAAAGATGATGCCATGCCGTTTAATCTGGAAATGATGCAGAGGTTAATGGCCAGCGGCAAGTAAGGAGCGCTGGCCGGGGATGCTTGGACAGTCGGCGCGAAAAGCGCAATAATGGGGCGTTTGAAAAAGTCGGAATTATTACCCAAGATCGTCGGAGGCGTTGTCATGAAATTTACGCGAATTACCGTTAATCCCAAACAGATGGGGGGAGTACCGTGCATCCGCGGGTTGCGCATACCGGTAGCGACTGTCGTGGCGATGGTGGCCGACAGGATGGCGGAGACGGATATCCTGAAGGCATGTCCGGACCTTGAACCGGACGATATTCGCGAAGCGTTGCGCTACGCCGCGGAAGCGGTCCGCGAGCGCGAGCTCCCCCTGATAGCGCCGTGAAATTTCTTGTCGATAACGCGCTTTCGCCTCTGGTGGCGCAGGGGTTGCGCGACCATGGATACGATGCCGTGCACGTCCGGGATTATGGATTACAGGCGGTCGACGACGATGCGGTCTTTGCGCGCGCCGCGAAAGAGAATCGGATCCTGGTCTCGGCGGACACGGATTTCGGCGCCATGCTGGCCTTGCGCCGCGAGCGGAAGCCTTCGGTAGTTTTGTTCCGTCGCGAATCAAATCGGCAACCGCTAAAGCAGTTGGCGCTACTTCTGGCAAACCTGTCAGCCATCGCGGAGGTTGCGGATTTGGGGTGCATTGCCGTTTTCGAGGAGACTCGTATCCGGATTCGTTCGTTACCGATTGGCGGAGGCGAATAGGCGCTTATTAGCCGCGGGGACTGACGTTGAAGTGATCCGGGGCCGGGTTCGATTCAAATTTTCGCCGGATAACGGGAAGATGACGAATGTCCTTTAAAAGACTGCGCCTGGGCAAGGATGGGGAAAGCGCCGCGGCATCTTACCTGAAGAAGCGGGGATACCGTATTCTGGAGAAAAATTTCCGGACGGCGGCGGGCGAAATCGACATCATCGCCGAACATGAGAGGACCGTGGTCTTCATCGAGGTAAAAACCCGCTCCGACGGGGAGTTCGGGCATCCCAGCCTGGCGGTGACGTCCGCCAAGCGGAAAAAACTGGCTGTCCTGGCGAAAAGTTTTCTGGCCCGGCATAAAATCGAAGGCCGGGACTGCCGTTTCGACGTCGTGTCGATCGTTGCGCCCTCAGCCGATCCCAAGTCCTGGGTCATCGAATTGCTCCAGGACGCGTTCCGGATTTGAACTTTAGTTTGCCTAAAGCGGGTCCGGCGGGTTTCCCCGCGGATGTTCAAGTATTTGCCGCTTTTGCGAGAAAATCGCCTTGCCCGGTCAGCGTGCCTTGGGGCGGGCGCCCTCCAATTCCATTGCGAAGCGAAAACAGACCTTTACCGAAAATAATTATTGCGACTTTTTCAGCCTGTAGTGCATCCATAATGGGACTGCTTTAGTCGTAAAACTTTTCGGGAGACCCATTGTGACCGCGTTGATGAGAACCTTGATCAGCATACTTTCCGCCAATAGATCCAAATCCGCGACTTCCGCGGAAATCAATAAGTCCGGCGACGGCGCGAGGACCAAAAGTCCGGCGGCGGAAAAATCGCCTCCGGTTGCCGCCCCGCCTACAGACCCGGTTCCCGCGAAGCCTTTGAGGCGCACGGTGGTCCAGGCCCCGGTCCTGTCAGCGGATTCCGGTCCGAATGCGCCGGGCGCGGACGGGATTTTAATAAAAGCCCAACCCGCGGCCAATAAAGAGCAGTGCGTTTTCATGGTCAACCGGTCTTTGTTTCCGGGACATTCCTGGTGGTTCCCCAACTTCGAAAGCGCCGAGGGGTCGGCCCTGGCCGAGGCTCTATTCAGCGTGGACGGGGTGGAAAGCGTCCTGGTGCACGATTCGACGGTCACCGTGACCCGCGTCGATAAGAGCGCGACGGACTGGCTTCCCCTCGCCCAAGAGGTGGGCGCGGCCATCCGGGGGGTCCTGAGTTCCGGGGCGCCGGTCATCGCCGAAAAGGTCGTCCGGGGAATGCCCTCGGAACAAAGCATCCGCGAGGACATTCAGCGGGTGATCGATACCGAGGTCAATCCCGGCGTTGCCGGACATGGCGGACGCATTTCCCTGATCGGCGTCAAGGGCAATGCCGTCACCATTCAGATGGGCGGCGGATGTCAAGGGTGTAGCGCGGCCGACATCACCCTCAAGATGGGCATTCACAATTCCTTCCGCAAGGCCGTGCCCATGGTTGGGGCGATCTACGACGAGACCGATCATGCCGCCGGATTGAACCCCTATTTTTCGCGAGGTTGACATGCCGAAACTGAGAAACTTCCGGATCAAAATCGAAACCGGGGACCCTGGAACGCAAGGCCCCGTCAAATTCAGCATCAACAGCCATACCTTGCCCTTGGAAAACGTTAAAGGGAGTCCGGCGGCCGGCCAGACTCTGGAAGGCGGGTTCGAGGTCAACAGTTTTGCTCACAGCTTGACGCTCGTCGGTCCGGAGGAGGGCCGGTGGAACATCAAAAAAATGACCGTGGACTATGAAAACGAAGGCGCCCCGCCTTACTTGGTCGCCTTTGGCGAGGTGACCTTGGACGAGACGACCGAGGTGAACATTTGGAGAGACCCGCCTTTGCCCGTTTATGACGTTTGACGCCGGGTCCCGGCGGGTTTGCGCGGCGCCGCTATTGCCGAGTTACGCTTTCATTCAAGGTCATTAACCCCACGGGCGCGGATTTCGAGGCAGTCCGCCTGGCGAAACGGGCGTGCAGGTCGCCCAGCATGACATAATCGACCACCGTGGTTTCCAGGGGGATATAGTTTTTCGAGCTCCAGAAGAGCAATTCCCCGGTCTTGGTTTTGAACAGTTCCTTCGGAACGATCACTCGCAGTAACAGCTCTTCCGCTTTTTTCCTTACCTGCTGGATCCGGGCCTCCTCTTCTTCCCTTTCGGTTTTTATGAAAATGGAAATCTCCTTGACCCCTTTCTCGGGGATGGTGCTGATCTTGAACGACGCGCCTTTGGCGAGTTTCCCGTATACGCCATTGCGGAAATTGTAGAAAGCCGCGAGGATGTCGTCGAAATACATGTCGGGGGGGATATCTTCAGTCCCCTTATTGACCAAGGCCCCGTTTTTGAAGGCGCTCCAGTTGTGTTTCCGTTCCGCGTAATCCAGCGCATGGGTTGTTTTCTCCGCGGTGTCCCCGATGACGACCTCTCGTTCGAACTTGTTGGACCGTAGCCGTTCCCCGTTGTCCACGATATCGAACGTGGACCTGTAGACGTGTTTCCGGTAGGAGGTGAACCATCCCACGAACCCCTTGGTTTCGGCCACCAGGAGCGCCTGGTATTGGCCGTCGATTTTATAAAAGCTGACCGTAGCGGTGGCCGCCTTATCGAACCAGAGGAAGCTGATGTCGTAATGAAGGGTTTCGCCGTCGAACCGGCGGATGTCGCCCCTGGCTTCGAAGGAATCGTAAAGTCCCAGGAAATCGTCATTGGCGGGCGAGGCTGGGGCCGGGTCCGCCCAAGCCGGTTTGGCCGCCCCGGAGAAAGCCAGGAAATGCGCGACCATGAGGGCGGCGAGGTTTTGACGGAGAAGGGAAAAACGGCGCGTGACGGATCTTCTCGAAAGCTCGTTCATAATTGGGCGATCGAAAAATAAAAGAATTGAAAAAAAAAATCCTCTTATCTAATATAACATTTATAACATTAAATTGCCGGACTTCCGTTTAATTTGGATGCATCGAAAACCGCCGCCGGTTCTTTTTGACGAACGGCCGGGAAAACAATGGTATTGCAGTCGTTATGGGAACAGAAACCCTGCCTTTTAAGCCGGACCTTGACCGCGAAGTTGGGGAAAGGACCGAAAAAGATTACCTGCCCCTCTACAAGGTGATCATGTGGAACGACGAGGTGACCACCATGGAGTTCGTGGTGCGTATGCTGATCAAGGTGTTCGGCAAGGACTACCAGACCGCCGAAAAACTGATGTACGAAGTGCACCACACCGGGGCCGCGCACGTGGCCACGCTCCCTTTGGAGGTCGCGGAGTTCAAGGTCGAACAGGTGCATACCGCCGCCGCGGTCGAGAAATACCCCTTCACCTGCACCATAGAGCCCGCCTGAGCCCGGTCAAGAAGGCAGGAGGCGAAGTTGGGGGCCGCTCGCGCCCGATCAATCCCGCTCGGGCGTCTGGTTTTTCCTTTTTTCCATGGGCACGTAATTTCTCCGGGTGTCCCCGATGTAGATCTGGCGCGGGCGTCCCAGTTTGAACTCCGGGTCCTCCTGAAACTCCTTCCATTGGGCGATCCAGCCCGGCAGTCTGCCCATGGCGAACATCACCGGGAACATATTGACCGGTATGTTCAACGCCTTGTAAATGATCCCCGAGTAGAAATCGACGTTGGGGTACAGTTTTTTCTCCAGGAAGTAGCTGTCCTTGAGGGCGATCTCCTCCAGTTCCAGGGCAAGCTCCAGCAGGGGTTCCCGGACGCCCAGCTCCAGCAACACCTCGTCGGCGAGTTTCTTGATGATTTTGGACCGGGGGTCGAAGTTCTTGTAGACCCGGTGGCCGAACCCCATCAGGCGGAACGAATCGTTCGGGTCCTTGGCCTTGTCCATGTATTTTTGCACGTTGCCGCCGTCGTCGTAAATGGTCTGGAGCATTTCGATGACCGACTGGTTGGCGCCGCCGTGCAGGGGGCCCCACAAGGCGTAAATCCCGGCGGAGATGGAGGCGTACAGGTTGCACATGGTGCTCCCCACCAGGCGGACCGTGCTGGTCGAGCAGTTCTGTTCGTGGTCGGCGTGCAGGATCAGCAGGATGTCCAGCGCCTTGGCCGCGATGGGTTCCACATGGTAGGGTTCGCAGGGCGTGGAAAACATCATTTTCAGGAAGTTGCTGGTGTAGCCCATGGTATTGTCGGGGTAGGGGAATGGCTGGCCGATGGATTTCTTGTAACTGTAGGCGGCGATGGTCGGGAGTTTCGCCATCAATCGATGGATGGCGATCTCGATCTCCCGTTCGTCGCGCACGCTCAACTGGTCCTGGTAGAAAGTCGCCAGCGAACCGATCACCGAACTGCAAACGGCCATGGGGTGGGAATTGTTCGGGAAACCGTCGTAGAATTTCTTGATCGACTCGTGGACCATCGAGTGGTGTATGACGTGATAGTTGAAATAATCCATCTCGGCCTTTTCGGGCAGGCGCCCGTAGATGAGTAGAAAAGCCGTTTCGATGAAATTGCTTTTCTCGGCCAGTTGTTCGATGGGGATTCCGCGGTAATAGAGAACGCCCCTTTCGCCGTCCAGAAAGGTGATCCTGCTCTTACAACTTCCCGTGCTGACGTATCCGGGATCGAATGTAATGAGGCCGGTTGAGGAACGCAGGGCGCCGATGTCGATCGCCCTCTCTCCCATGGTCCCTTCCACGACGGGCAGTTCATACGTTTTACCCTGATAAACGAGTTTTACCGTTTCTGGCATACGTTGTCTCCATTCGCGAGAATTTTACGGCAGACGCTGTTTCGTTGAACGGTCCGGGGTGAAAGGGGCGGTTCGACGTCATGAACGCTCCGGCAGGTTACGGCAAAAACGCGGGGCCGACCCCCATTTCAGCCGCCCTGATTTTAATATAACCGATGCGCGTCCGAAACGATAAAACGACGGAAGTTTTTTTTATCGATGGCATTCCGCGCGGGTTTTGCTTTAAAATCGCCCAATTTGGGATCGCCGATGAACGGAAAAATCCACTTCTTCATTTTGCGCCGGCCGGGGCGACCGGCGGCCTTGAGGAAAAATTCATTGATGGAGGGAAAACGCCTTGACCTTGCTCATTATTTCGGGGATCGCGATCGGCGTCCTTGCGTCGGTTTCGGGTTTGGGAGGAGGTTTTTTAGTCGTTCCCCTGCTGATTTATCTGGGGAAAGAAGCCCATGTTTCCGTCGGCACCTCGTTCGTATTTATCCTGTCGATCGCCGTTTCCTCGCTGGCGGCCCACTACCGGTTGGGAGGGCACGTCGATTTTAAAACCGGGTTGTTGCTGGCGGGCGGGGGGATCCTCGGGGCGCAGATGGGACCTTATCTTTTGGAGCAGATCTCCGACCAAATGTTCAAGCGGATCTTCGCGGGGATCCTGATCGCCACGGCGGTCTGGCTGATTTACAATTCGCGGGCTTGATGCGTATCCCCCAACGGCCGCTCGCCACGCGCGCCGCGGACGGGGCGCACCGCGAAAGGCCCGTCCCCAAGCTTGTTGATCCAACTGGACCGCCCCTTGACCAGGCTGAACATCATGGCCCGGTCGGCGTTGACGGTGTCCGTCCAGGTGCTATCGGCGCATCCCGGCTCGAAAATGGAGGGCAGATGGATCTCGCTCTTGCCGAAGTCGCGGTTGGAGAAACTTTTGTCGAAAATGGTTTTGATGTCCTCCAATTTCGGGACCCGCCAGTCGTCGTACCCCCCGAACTTCGCCGAATTGATTTCCTCGATCCATTTCTCCGCTTTCTCCAGGTGCATCCACCGCCCGGCGATCTGCCGGGAATCCTTCCTGGACCACGTCAGGCCCGTTTGGTTGTCGGTGACGGTTTCGTTTCCATTGTCGATGAATCGTTCGTCAGGCATAAGGTTCTCCCTGGAATAATGGCAGATAATTAAATTATAGCAAAGTTTGTCCGCGATATGGCCGGCGCCCGGGGAAATTACGCGACGATGCCATCGGGATTTATTTTGGCGTGAAGAACTCCAGTCCCTGGAATTCGTATTGGAGGCCGGGCGGGAATTTGACGGTGAAGTAGTTTTCCTCGAAAGGCGGCGAGTGAGGTTCGGCCAGGGTCACATAGTAATCGTAAGGGCTTTGCTCGCAATTGCGGAAAAAGCACCAGCGCATGCGGATGCCGAAGCGTTTGTCGCGCTTGAATATGACCCCGTACAAGTCCCTCCCGTTGAAGAGAAATTGCAGTATGAAATTGGGGTCCTGGACCTGGAAGCTTTTGCCGGACGGAAGCCGGGTGAGGTCTATGGGATTTTGGACGGGAAAACTCAGCAGGGGGTATTTTTTTAAGGAAATTCTCTTGACCGCCATGGCAGGAAAGGAAGTAGGAGGAGTGGCGAGAGAAAGAAAAAAGCCGGTAGGACTTGCTCCTACCGGCTTTCGAAATCTAAACCGTCGAATACTCAGGATGGATAACGCACTCCCTCCCTTTAAAGCGATTATTTCAAAGTAGGATGATATTCGCCACAGTCGCTGTTGGGAATCAATGCCTCTTTCATGAAGCCTTCGCGGCTCTGACCCATCTGCTTCCGGTAAGCGTCGCTCGAGTTGTCGCCGCGACAGTCGCCGGCAACCAAGCCGGGGACGGGGGCCTTATCGGGGCTCGTTACGGCTTTCCAGGATTGCTCGGACTGGGAAGAACCGAACTGAAAGTCAACGTTGACGCCGGAAGAACTGCTTCTGGACATGTCCGCGCGGGAGCGGACGTTGGTCCTGTCGGTCGCGGCGCGGGCGGCGGCTCCCATGTCCACGATCGAGCTACGAATGCCGCCCATGACGCTCTGGTCCTGCTGGCTGTAAGAGCCGGGCAGAATTTCGTCCGCCTGGGCCGGCGTGGAGCCCATAAACATGAAACCTGCTAAAGCGATTACGGTTGCGAATGCTACTGACTTTTTCATTCCGTGCCTCCCCTTGAAAAGTTTGCAATTAATAAGGTTAAAACAATCCCGACCTCTTTAAATTGCCCAAATTCCGAATTCCACCACCGACCGAAATCCTGATCCCTTTGCGAGGGCATTTGAAAGTATTTCCGTGGATACTCTCGATTGCGGAAATTTATAATCTTAACGCCCGTTTGTCAATTAAAAAAAACGCCCGCGGAGGTTTTGGCGGGGGGGGGGCCTTTGCAAAAAACCGCTCGAAATTCAACCGCCTGCGTCAAAAAGCGGAGCCCGGTGGCCAGAATTTTGATAACTCGTTGTTATTGCAAATGGTAAACTTGGGAAGAGAGGCGGACCGGGAACCCGCGGGGAATTGTGCGCTGGTTTCTTGACTAAATCGCCGACGAATTATATTTTATTATCGGTAGTCGGTATCGATGCGGGTGGACGCCGTGCGGCGTTGCGATCGTTAGAATCCGAGTTGACGGGCGAGGTTCGATGTCTTTTAAAAAGTTTTTCACGTTGGAAGAGGCCAACTCCCTGGTGCCCCGGCTGTTGAAGGACATCCCCCATCTGCAAAAGCTGGCGGCGGAGTTGAACGAAAATTTCCCCGACGTCAAGAACGCCTGGAAAAAGGCGCGCTTCAATGGAGGGAGCTCGCAGGGGGCGGATTACCTGAGAGTGGCTGTGCAATACACGCGGTTGAGTTCCGATCTCGAGTCCCGGGGGTGCGTCCTGAAGGGGGTCGAGAACGGGTTGGTGGATTTCCCGTCGGTCCGCGACGGCCGGGAAGTTTTCCTGTGTTGGAAGATGCCCGAAAAGGAGATCCGCTATTGGCACGATATCGACGCGGGTTTCGCGGGCAGGCAATCGATATGACGGTTTCCGGCGTCAGCGGGCGGCGTTCTTTTTTTCGCGAAAGATTTGCCGCACTTTTTTGACCAGCCTGGGGTTCCCCACGATCGCCGTTCCCTCGGAGACGCTCCCTTTATCGCCGGTGAAATTGGCGAACAGCCCGCCCGCCTCCTCGACCAGGATTTTGCACGGGGCGAAGTCCCAAACGTAGGCCCAGGGGTCCACCATCACGTCCACCGCGCCGCGCGCGGCCATGAGGTGCCCGAACGCGTCGGGGTAGGTGCGGACCAGCGCCGCTTCCCGGTTGAGGGCGTTGAAAAGCCGCATGCATTTTTTTTCCGCGAAGCAATAGAGGTCCGCGGTCGCCACGGTCGCCCCGGCCAGGTCCTCATGGGACGAGACTTTCAGCCGGCGGCCGCCGCAGAACGTCCCGCGGCCCTTGACCGCCCAGACCGTTTCTCCCAGAGCGGGCAGGGACGCGATCCCCAGCGCCGGTTCGCCTTTGTGGAGTAGCGACAGGAGGGTGGCGAACAGGGGCAGTCCGCGGACGAAGGAGCGCGTCCCGTCGATCGGGTCGATCGTCCAGGCCCACTCGGCGGAGGCGTTCTCGTTCCCGAACTCCTCGCCGATGATCCCGAAGCCGGGAAAATCCCTGGAAATTTTTTTGCGCAACATCTCCTCCGCCCTCTTGTCCGCTATGGTGACGGGGCTTTGATCGGCTTTTTTCTCGACCTGGAAATCCGCCCGGAACCAGCGCATGATTTCCCTGGAGACCGGTTTCAAATAAGACAATGCGGCGTCCTTGACGGCTAACAGGTCCATGTTTTTTTACCTTGCAAAGGGTTTGTTGGTTACAGAAAAAGCCGAAAGCTCCAGGCGTCCGGTCCGGTATGCGAGGGACGGCCGCAGTGGGGCGGGTATCGATTCGAAGCGCGTTTTCCCCGGCAGAATCTTATTGCTTTAAATGCGCGAGAATCCTTATAATCGACTTTTCGCGAACATGATCGAATCCTAAACCCCATTAGAGCCTTCCTTTTTATTCTCGCTCGCGTCTATGAACAATAGAACATTATTGGTCGGAGTGGCAACCTGTTTTGTGGTGGCGATCCTGTTCGTGTTCCTCATTGTTTGGGAAATTAACAAGTCCATCGAGTATGACGAGAAAGTCCGGAAGATGGACGCCGGCCAGAAGCAGGTGGCGGTCGAGGACAACCGGGATTTCAGCGTTTACGAAACGGTCTCCGTTGGCGACGGGCGGGAGATGGTTCTGGTCCCCGAGGGAGTTTTCACGCGCGGCTCGCTGGAAGGCGATTTGGACGAAAAGCCTCAGCAGGAAATCTATCTGGACGCGTTTTACGCGGACAAGTTCGAGGTCTCCGTGAAGGATTATGGCCGGTACCGCGAGGCTACCGGGTACGCCAAACCCTCCGTCCCTTTTTTCCAGGGGGACGAAAAGGTCCTGGAAACGCCCAATAATCCCGTAGTCGGGGTGTCCTGGCACGACGCGGTCAATTATTGTACATGGGCGGGGAAGCGCCTGCTGACCGAGGCCGAATGGGAAAAGGCCGCGCGCGGCACGCACGGGCTCACGTACCCTTGGGGAAACGAGTTCCTGGCCCAAAGGACGAACGTCTCCGGCCTCGCGGACGGCTATGAGTTCATGGCCCCCGTCGGCAGTTTCCCCATGGGAAGGAGCGTCTATGGGGTTTACGACATGGCCGGAAACGTGTCGGAGTGGGTCGAGGACCTATACGACCAGTTTTATTACAAGCGCTCCCCCATGATCAATCCCCCGGGAGCCGAGGAAAGCAAGACCCGCGTTTATCGCGGCGGTTCCTGGGACGCCAGGAAAACGGACGTCCGCTCCGCCAAGCGTTTCGCCGCTCAACCCGGCCGCAAGGACAGCATCGTGGGATTCCGATGCGGTCTTTCTAAAAAAGACTATACCGGATAAAAAAAGCCGGTTTTGCGCTTCGCTCTCGATAGTGGCGTTTTTCGTCGATCTTATACTCCCTTCCCGGTAATCCGCCGGAGCGCTTTTCCGGCCGTTTTCCGTTAACCCGTTTCGCGATCCGAAACAACCGCTTTGAAGAATTCGCGTTCCAGACTTTGGGTTTTTCTTTTCTTCCTCATTTCCGGTTCCACGGGCCTTGTTTATGAGGTGGTCTGGACGCGTCTGCTGACCCTCGTCATCGGCAATACGCATTATTCCATCGCCACCGTCCTCACCGCCTTCATGGGCGGCCTCGCCCTCGGCAGTTACCTCGGCGGCGGGACCGTCGACCGCAAGAGCGAACCGTTGCTCGTCTACGCCGCGTTGGAGGCGGCCATAGGCGTCTACTGCCTGTTGGCCCCGGCCATCATTCATGGGGCCTCGCCGTTGTTCCAATGGATCTATCTGCATTATCAAAACGCCTACGCGCAGGCGAGCTTTTTCCGGTTTCTGGTCTGCGGCTCCATACTGCTGGTCCCCGCGGCGTTCATGGGAGCCACTCTGCCCGTCCTCGGTAAATTCGTTTCGGAGGACGCCGAGTTCGTCGGCAAGGACGTCGGCGGGTTGTACGCCATAAACACGTTTGGCGCGGCGCTGGGGGCGTGGGCCAGCGCGTTTGTCTTCATGCGCCTGTGGGGCGTGGGGACGACCATCCGTCTGGCGGCTTTCGCCAACCTGGCCATCGCCGGAATCGTCTGGATGTTCTTCAGAGGGCGCCGTCTCGCATACGCCGGCGGCCCGGAACCCGAGACGCCCGAGCGGCAAGAGGCCGTCGCCGGGGAAATCCCCTTGGTCCTTTTTTGTTTCGGCGTCTCGGGTTTGTCGGCCATGATATACCAGGTGGCTTGGAACCGGATTTTCTCGCTGGTCCTCGGGTCCTCCGTGTACGCGTTCAGCCTCATCCTGACGACGTTCATCGTCGGGCTCGCCCTGGGCACGGCGGTATTTTCGAGAATCTGCCACCGGTTCCGCGATTTGCTGAAAACCTTCGGGGTCCTCCAGATGTCGATCGGCGTTTCGGCCTTGCTGGCCCTGCCGTTCCTCGGGCAGGTCCCGTTCTTCAACCAATGGGTTTACCGGAACTGGAAGCCGGAGTTCGCCGCGGTCCAGTGGTCGAACTTCCTGGTCATCCTTGCCCTCCTGTTTGTTCCCACGTTTCTCATGGGGGCGCAATTCCCCATCGTCGTCAAACTGGCGGCGCGGAGATTGTCCACCCTGGGACGGCACGTGGGGAAGGTTTACGCGTCGAACACCATAGGCGCCATTTTCGGTTCTTTCCTGGGAGGGTTCGTCCTCATCCCGTGGCTGGGGGTGCAGAACGCCATCCTGTGCGCCATCCTGCTCAACGCGGTCTTTGGCGTGGCGCTGTTGTGCTTCTGCCCCGGTCTCTCGGCGAACGCGAAGCTATATGTCCTCCCCCTGGCCCTCGCCGCCTGCGCCTGGGGGGGCGCCGCCGTGCCGTCCTGGGACAAGGCGGTGATTTCCAGCGGGTCCTACATGCCGTACCGGATCGGCGACCTCGACGCGGCGGTGGAGAAGAAAAACAAGATCCTGTTTTACAAGGAGGGCATCCACACCACGGTGACCGCCGAGCTGGCCATCACGGGCAACATTTTCCTGCGGGTCAACGGCAAGACCGACGCTTCGCTGGCGTCGGACATGCGGACGCAACTCCTGTCGGGTTATCTTCCCCTGATGTTGCACCGCAATCCCCAGTCCGCGCTGGTCATCGGGCAGGGGAGCGGCATCACCCTGGGGGCCGCGGAACAGTTTCCGCTGAAGGCGATCGACCTCGTCGAAATCTCCCCCGAGGTCATCGAGGGGTCGCGTTATTTTTCCCCGTTCAACCATCGGGCGCTCGACGACAAGCGTCTCCGTCTGATCGTCGAGGACGGCAGGAACCATGTCGCGCTGGGCGGGGGGACCTACGACGTGATCATTTCCGAACCGTCCAACCCGTGGATATCCGGGGTGGGCGCCCTGTTCACGCGGGATTTCTTCGAGATGGCGCGGGACCGGCTGAACCCCGGCGGGATCATGTGCATCTGGGTGCACACCAACATGTCCCCGGAGAATTTCAAGTCCGTCGCCAAGACCTTCGGCATGGCGTTCCCCTTTGTCGCCATGTGGGAATCGATCGTGGGCGACGACTATCTGCTGATCGGCTCCGCCGAACGGCCCCGGTTGCCCTTCGAGGCGACGGAAGCTTTCCTGGCCGACCCGGAAAAAGGCCGGGACCTCCGCCGGATCGGCATCCATTCGGCGCGCGACCTCATGAGCCTCATGATCATGGACCGCGACGGACTGCTCCGGTTCGCCGGCGACGCGCCCATTCACACGGACGACAACGCCCTGCTGGAATTCGGCGCCCCGGAATACATATACAAGGACGAGCGCGGCGTCCTTGTCCGCCAGATTGCCCCGTTCGTGAGGATCGATCCGGAAATCGTGCGTTTCGACTCGCTGGCGCCGGAGAATCAAAAGCGCGCTCTGGACGAGATCCTGTCCGCCAGGCGGTCGGAAAGCCAGGTGGCCGAGATCAAGCGCAACGCTCGAATCGACCGGTTGTTGGACGAGGCTTTGGAGGAGTTCCGGCGGGGGGATTATGACAAGGCCCTGGAACGGTACAAGGAGGTCCTCGATCTCGACCCGGAGCACGTTTTGACTTATCTCAATATGGGGAATACGCATATGGCCCGGCAGGAGACCGCCGCCGCCGAAACAGCCTATAAAAAGGCTCTTGAGATCAATCCCCACTACTTGTTTGGCGACGTCGCCCTCGCCAAGCTTTATATTTCGACGGGCCAGGCGGGCAAGGCGGCGGCCCATTTGCAACAAGTCGTGGCCCGGCAACCCGCGGACAAGGAAGTGCGGTTGTACCTCGGTTTGGCCTATGCGGCGGAAAAAGACGCTGTCCGTGCCATAGGCGAATGGGAAAAAGCGCTGGAGATCGACGCGAAGTTTGCCCTGGCCCACTATTTTTTGGGAATCCATTACCGGGAGGAGAAGCCGAGCCTGGCGAAACGGCGCCTGGAAACGTTCCTCGACCTTTCCCGCGACGAGCCCGACAGCCAGAAATTGATCGCCAACGCCCAAACGTTATTAAACAGGCTTTGATCTGTAGATTTTAAAAATGTATACTCCACGAGGTTGTCCCGCGCCTGTCTGGAGACTCTGGAGAGGCGCGGGCCGCTCGCCCGATTCCATGTCCGGAGAGTGTTTTTTGTTTTTCAATTTGTAAGGAAATTCCGAGTATGCCTACTAAAGTCAGGTGGATGTGGATCGTTTCCTGTTTTTTCATCCTCGGCGGGTTCTTGTATCTGGCCGTACAGAGCCAGATACAGGAGGCCCGAGTCAAACAGGAGGAGGCCAGGGTCAAAAAAAAGGCGGAGAATGAAAAACGGGCAAAGGCCGAGTCGGAGGAAAGAAGCAAAACCTTCCAAAAGACGAAGGACATCGCCGAGTTGAGCGCCCTGGGAAAATATGAGGAAGTCATAAGTCAGGCCAGGGAGCTTCTCCAGCAAGATCCTAAAAACGCCGAGGCCTATATGTGGTGGGGGATCGCCCTGGTCAAGTCCGGCAACAAAAGCGAGGCTTTGCCGCAATTCGTCAAAGCCGCGGAATTGGATCCCCGGAATTCCAAAAACCAGGTGTACTGGGGGCTTACCCTGGCCATGATGGGACAATACGAGGAGGCCATGCCGAAATACGAGAAGGCGGTCAAACTGGACCCCGAAAACGGCAACGCTTACGCGTATTGGGGCGCCTCGCTTGGGCAATTGGGGAAATACGAGCAAGCCATCCCCATGTTGGAACAGGCGCTGGTTTTGAACAAGTCCAACGATATTGCCTATGGGGTCCTGGTCGATGCGCTGTACCATTCGCGACAGTACAAGAAAGCCTGGGAGGTCGTGTTTCGCGCGCGTAATGTGAACCTGGAAATACCGCCGGACTCCCTGGACCGTTTGGCCAGGGAAATGCCCGAACCCAAAGGGGACACGGAGGAGATAAAAAAATAAGGGGCGGGGTTTCCATCGTCGCCGGCCGCAATTTCGACGGCGGTCCGGGCGGGTTGCCTCTGAATTTGGCGCGACGAATTGGGTGTTGAAAATCAATGATTTCTAAGAAAAAAAATGGTATAGTGCCGCTATTTAGCGGGCGCGTAATCAACAAGCGCTTGGAACCGACACATGAATCTCGGAGGCGGAAAAAAGTGGAGAGCCGTTTTGGGGTGAATTCGATACGTTGGATATTAAGTTTGGGTTTGTCGCTTTGCGTGTTCATGCCGCCCAAGGCGGTTCATGCGTATAATCCCGCTGAAACCCCAGTCGACGGGGTTTTGAGTTTGCCGGACGCGGCGATGGCCGCGCGCGACGAAGGCCGTCAGCGGATGGAGTTGGTGCAGACCACCGAGGTCACCATTCAGCTCGAAAAGAAGATGCCCGCTCCCGTCCCGGAAAACTCTCCCGAGCCTCCGCCGCCCCCTGTGGAGTTTGAAGACCTGCAAGATCCTTTTAAAGACGAAACCCCGGATATCCTCGAATTGAGGGACCCTTTCGTCGGCGTCAACCGGGTCATGTTCAGAATCAACGAGAATATCTACGACTATGTCATGGATCCCGTAGCCAGGGAATACAAGAAGATCGTCAGCGAGGACATCCGCATCGCCATCAGAAACATGTTCAACAACGCGATGACGCCCGTGAAATTCGTGAGCAGTCTTCTCCAGGGGGACATTAACAAGTCGACCCGGGTCCTCGGCAGGGTGATCATCAACAGCACCATAGGCGTCGGCGGATTGTTCGACGTCGCGGACCAGCATTTCCACATCGACGACGTCAACGAGGATTTCGAGCAAGCCCTGGGATACCGCGGAGTCCCCACCGGTCCGTATTTCGTGATCCCGTTCATGGGCCCCCTTACCGCGCGGCACATCGTGGGACGGGTGGTCGACTCCTTCCTGTCGCCCACCGTATTGTTCGCTCCGGGGTTTGCCGCCGGCGCGGCCATGGGGGTTACCGACAAGATCAACGACATCTCGTTCATTCTGGAAGACAAGGAATCCCTCGACGAAAGCGCCATCGACAAATACGAGAGCGTACGCGACTTCTATCATCAATACCGCGAAGGGTTGATCAGGAAATAAAAGAGCTTTTCCTCGACAGGCGTAAGACCTCCGGCCGGCGATTTGTTTCGAGGACGGGCGGAACGGGTCTTGTCCGTCCTCGTCAGGCGCTATCCATTTTCGCAGGGATGAAAACGCCGTGAGCAATTCGTGGTTGTTTGGGGCGGGGATGGGGTTTCTGCGCGGCGGCCCGCTGGGAGCCATCATCGGCGCGGCCATCCAGCATTTCGTAACCAAGAGCATCCGGAAAAAAATCAAGCGCAACCTGCCCGGAGTGGCGGACCAGCCGTTGTTCGTGGTTTGCGTGACCGCGGTCCTGACCCGGCTGGGCATGGTCAAGGGGCCCGTTACCCCCGAAGAGACGCAAGTCATCCACAAGTTCTTCGTCAAAAACCTCGACTACGCCGCCGACGATCTGCGGAACATCGACGAAATCGTCCGGGAAACCCGCCGCGTATGCCCCGACTTGCAGCCCCTGGCGGACCAGTACAAAAAATCCACGCAAGGTCATTACAGTCTGTTGCTCCTGGCCCTGGGTTACCAGGTTGCCTTCGCGGGGCGCTCGTTATCCGAAAAAATGCAGGAGTTTCTCAACGGTCTGGCGGACGACCTGGGGATTGCTCCGGAGGACCATAACCGGCTCCGGGAAAAATACTCCCTGGGCGAACTGAAGACGCCGTATTCCGTCCTGGGAATCAAATCGTCGGCCACGAACGAGGAGATCAAGAAGGCTTACCGCCGGCTCGCCAGCAGGTACCATCCGGACAAGGTGGAGCACTTGGGCGACGACGACCTGGTGGAGGACGCCCACATCAGGTTTCTGGAGGTCCAGGCGGCTTACCGGGAGTTGGAGGAGAAGAGGGGGTTTTAGATTCGCTCCGGGGCGCGCCGGGGTTGGCGTTTCCTTCGGCGTTGGCGGGCATTTCCCGGACGATGACGGTGTTGATTTTTCTCTTGGTGGTGTCCCTCACCGTCAGACGATAACCGTTCACCACCACTTGTTCCCCCGGCGAGGGGATCTTTGCCAGACGGTCGATGATCAACCCCGCCAGCGTCTCGTAGGCTCCCTTCGGGAGGTCCAGGTTCATCGCCTCGTTGATGGCGCCGATCTCCATATCGGCCTCGATGAGATATCCCTTGTCGGCATAACTCTCGTAACGTTTTTCCGGACGGTCGTATTCGTCCTCTATCTCGCCGACGATTTCCTCCAGAAGGTCCTCGATGGTGATGATCCCGATGCACCCCCCGTATTCGTCCACGACGACCGCCATGTGCAACCCCCTTTGTTGCAGTTCCTTGAGCAGGTCGTCGATTTTCTTGTTGGGGGGGACGTAGTAGGCGGGCCGGATGAGTCCGTCGATGGGCGTGTTGTCGCGCGGCAGGTCCAGAAGGTCGAAGGTGTTGAGGATGCCGATGAGGTCGAACATCCTTTCATGAAACACGGGAAGCCGCGAATAACCCGAGTCGATGGCTATTTGATGCGCTTCCTCCAGCGTGGCGGTGTCCTTGATGGCGTAGATCTGGATGAGAGGCGCCATGCATTGTTCGACGGTGAGCTCGCCGAAGTTGAAAATCTTGTGGATCATCTTTTTTTCCGCGATGTCCAACTCCGAGGTCTTGGAGTCGATGCGGATGATCTGGCGGATCATTTCCCGGCTGAAGGTCTTCGCCTTGATCTGTTCCGTCTCCAGGACTCTCTCGAGCAGGATATTGGAGATCCGCGTGAACAGGAAGTTGATGGGAGAGAATATTTTGCAAAAGAACTTGAGCGGCCAGACCAGGAAGTAAATAAGGTTGTCGGCGTGGGTTTGAAAGACGAGCTTGGGGACGATCTCGCCGCCGAACAGGATAAAGGGCGCCAGGATCAGCGTGGCGTACAGGTCGCCGTTTTCCGCGAAATGCGTCACCAGATAAGCCGCGAAAAACGAGGTGCTGGTGACCACCGCCAGGTTGGTCCCCAGGGACGTGGTGGCGAAAATGCGCTCGGGGGTTTTCAGCAGGTCGAGGACGGCCTGCGCGGAAATGTTCCGCTCGCCGGCCCGTTGCTGGACCTTTATGCGGTTGACGGAAATCAGGGCGATTTCGCTACCGGAAAAGAAGGCTTCCAGGGCGACGCTGATAAAAACGATAAGCAATGTGGAACCGAGGTCCATCAGCTTGCGTTGCCGTTAGGGGTTCCGGAGCCGTTGCCCTCCTGGGGTTCCGGGCGCAACAGGGTGAGCTGTAACTTGAGTATTCTGGGGCCTTTCATCTTTTCGACCAGGAACTTGAGGTTTTCGAGGGTGACCGTCTCGCCGGACCGCGGGACCCGTCCGAACAGGTCGAACACCAGCCCGCCGATGGTGTCGAACTTCTCCTCGGGCAGGGCGCTGTCGAAGTAGCGGTTGAATTCCGAAAGGCTGTAGGCGGCGGACAACCGGTACGTATTGTTCGCGATTTTCGCCACCGGGCGCTCCTCCCTGCGCATTTCGCTGTCGATCTCGCCCACCAACTCCTCGAAGATGTCCTCCAGCGTCACCAGTCCCGAAACGCTTCCGTACTCGTCCAGCACGATCGCCATGTGCCGCTTCATTTTCCGGAACTCCTGGAGCAGTTCCCGGATTTTCTTTGACTCGGGGACAAAAATCGGCGGGAGCAGGACGCTTTTCAGGTTGAATTTTTCCTTGGGCAGATGTTTGTACCGGTTGAGCTCCTTGGTGAACAGGATGCCGACGATGTGTTCTTCCTCGACGTCGTAAACCGGGACGCGCGAATAAAAGTTCCGCGCGATCCGGGGGATGATCTCGTCCAGCGTGTCGTCGGCCTTTAGGGTGAACATGTCGATCTTTGGGGTCATGATGTCGCCAGCCGCGGTCTCCCCAAACTCCATGACGTTATGGATCATCTCCCGTTCGTCGGCTTCCAGGGACCCTTCGCCCTCGCCGAGCTTGACGATGGTCTTGAACTCCTCTTCGGTCAAAACGGCGTCTTCGCGGGGCGCTCTGCCGATGCCGAGGAGGGAAAGTATCCATTCGGTGGCGCGCACGAGCGCCTTCTGCGCGGGCCGGACGAGGGTCGAGAAAAGTTTCAGGGGATAGGCGGCGACGAGGGCGTAGGGCTCCGCGAATTTGAGGGAAAACGTTTTCGGGACGATTTCCCCGAACAGGAGGATCAGGAACGTGCCTCCGCCGATCGCGATTCCCACCCCGAGACTGCCGAACCAATGAATGGCCAGGGACGTGGTGATGGCCGCGGCGGCCACGTTGACCAGCTCGTTGCCGATATAAATGGTGACGAGCAGTCTGCGGGGTTCGCCCAGCAGGGAGTTGACCAAGGCCCCGGCCCGGCCCTTGTTTTCCTTCAGGGCGGACAACTGGAGCGGACTGAGCGAGTAGAAAGCCGCCTCGCACCCGGAAAAAAAAGCCGAACAGCCGAGGAGGATTATCAGTAATATGAGACGAGATAATATTGAATCGTCCAAAATTTTTAAGCTATCTCCAAGTATGCCTGGGCCCGTCTTCTTGCCGTGATTTTCTCAAGACGGCCGCGAACGGCGTGAATGCCAGGAAGAAACCAAACGCATTACCCTTTTTCCCCGCGCTTGAAATGATCGTATCCTCTCGGCTTTCGGATGGGTTCGCGCCAGCCGTTCTCCGCGACCAGGGACAGTTTTCCCGGCTCCGGAACGATTTCTCCGATAACGGCGATGGGCGCTTCGGCTTTTTGGGATCTTTCGGTTATTTTTTTAACATCTTCGGGGGTGGTTGTAAATAACAATTCATAATCCTCGCCCCCGCCTAGAACAAACTCCATGCAATCCAACCGGTTACGGCTACAAATCCGTTTCAGCGCGGCGGATTGGGGCAGGGCCTCCGCATGCAGGTCGGCGCCCACCCCGCTGGCCGTGCAGATGTGCCCCAAGTCCTGGACCAGGCCGTCGCTGATGTCGATCATGGAGGTGATTTCCGCGTCCGACCCCGCCAGCATCCGCGATGCGGCCATCCGCGGCTCCGGATCCAGGTGTTTCTCGACGACCGTTTTTTTGTCCCGGCTTGTCGCCGACCAGTTTCTCCGCGGCGAGCGGAGCAATTTCAACCCCAGGGCCGAGTCCCCCAAAGAGCCGGTAACGAGGATTTTATCTCCGGGCCGCGCCCCGCGCCGGGTGAACAGCCGGTCTTTTTTTGCCTCGCCGAGGACCGTGATGTTGATGTAAAAGAGTTCCGGGGAGGCCACCGTGTCCCCTCCCGCCAGTTCCACGCCGTATTTCCGGGAAATTTGGTCCAGGCCGTCGTAAAACGCGTCCAGAAATTTGACGGTGAGTTTCCGGGGGACCCCCAGGGAAATCAAGGCCAGGACGGGGACCCCTCCCATGGCGGCGATGTCGCTGATATTGACGGACAGGGCTTTACGTCCCAATTGTTCCGCCGAGATGGTGGAGAGGTTGAAATGCACCTTTTCCAACAAGGCGTCGGCGGTGACGACCTGGTATTTGTCTCCGGCGCACTCGTAAACGGCGCAATCGTCGCCGATCCCGATTTTTACGTTTGGGGAGCGGAAATGGAGACGGGAACCCAACCGGGCAATCAGGCCAAATTCGCCTAACTCGGCAAAATCCATAACGCTTTCGGATGGATAGGGTTAAGCTATCGTCTGAGCGGGAAGGAGTCCGGCCCTCAGGCGTTTTTGAAAATTTCGCGGGTCAATGCGTCCACGTCAAACGTCTTGTCGATCTGGATGCGGATTTTATCGCCCTCTTTCATGGCCGACTTTTGGAAATCCTGCAAGTTGAACGTGAATTCCATGTGCTCCTGCGTCTCCGGAAGCCATACGGTGACCGTCCTGTACACGTCGGCCTTGTTGGGCGGGCAGGCCACGTCCGTAATTTCTCCCTCCAGGGTGATCATAATATTATTCCCCTTTCAATGATATGGATAAATAAGCCGGTCTTCCGGACGGACGGAAAATTTTGTCATGCAATATGGATGTCGAAAAAAGCGGGAGGGTTCGGTTTTGCGCGAATATTTTAGACGAAAGCAAGCTCTGGATAAACGGAAAACGAGGAAGCCCGGCGCCTCGTTGCCGGTCGCAAGCGGGGCGAAAGGCCGCGGTCCGCGAACTATTTGAGGTCGTGCACCAGCCAGGCGTGATAGTTTTTGGTGGTGGTGTGGTGCCAGAAGACGGCGTTGATGTTGAAGTGGACAAGCCAGGCCGCCGTATCGCCCTGCTGACAGATTTTTTTCTGGTAGCGGTCCTCGATGACCGCCAGTTCCTTGCAGGTGGTGGTGCTCCAGTAATAATGTCCGTCGTCGTCGTCGAATACCGGGTTGATCCAGGCTTTCTTGCCGCTGGCGTTGACGACCCGCGAATTGTATGCAAGCGATTTCAATTCGGGCAGGGTGGGAAGCCTCCAGCCCGATTTACCCGCCACCTGCGCGGTCATGGCGTATTCCTTGGCCTCCTTCAGGGAAAATTTTTGCAGAATGCCTTTTTTGATCCACAGCAAATTGTTCGCGGTGTCGGTGACGGTCCCATCGTTGTTATCGACGAACTTGGGCTCGTCCAGTTCCGGGAGCTCGGCCTCGTCGACCTTCTTGCACTCGGCCAGAAGGGGCCCGGCTTTCGGGCATTTGTCCAGAATGGAGAAGTGGTCCATCGTGGACAACATGGCGCAGATTTCTTCCTTCGAGCAATCGGCAAAGAGAAAAGCGGGCCGGATCAGAAGAAAAGCCAGGGCAAAGAGCGCAATTCGCATTTTCCGTCTCCTATCGCAAACCATTTGGAAACTTGTCCAAATTACATTGAGGGGATGTCGTGCCGACTTAAAAAGAAAAAAAGTATGTTGAAGGATACTATATTTTGGATCAATAATGAACTCCAAATTGCGCGGCATTTCCCCCCGCGGCGAACAGTTGGGTTTTGCGGTCCTGATAAAACGGCGAGGAGAAAAAAATGAAAAAATTCGTGATTCGTAAAACGGGAGGGCCGGAGGTCCTGGAGATGGTCGACGCCCCGGACCCGAAAATCGACGACGACCAGGTCTTGATCGACGTCAAGGCGGTCGGGTTGAACTGGTCGGAAATCATGATCCGCCGGGGGGAATGGCCCCTGGACTTGGGCGGCGGGTTCACTCCCGGCGCCGAAGGGGCCGGCGTCGTGGAGGCCGTCGGCCGGGACGTCGAAAACGTCAAGCCCGGCGACCGGGTGGCCAACTTCGAGGTGGAAGCGTACCTGGATCCGGGACAGGGGAACTACGCGGAGAAGATTGCCGTGCCCGCGGACAAGGTCCTCAAGGTCCCCGAGCGTTTCAGTTTCGCCGAGGCCGCCGCGGCGCCCATGGCGATGTTGACGGCCTACGACGCCATGGTGAATCATTCGCCCCTGCCCGAGGAAGGGACGGCGGTCGTCACCGCCTGCACTGGCGCGGTGGGAGCCGCCGCGATCCAGGTCGCCAAGCGCAACGGCCTGCGCGTCATCGGGACCAGCCGGTCGAAAGACAAGAAAGGGCATATAACCTCTCTCGGCGCGGAGGCGGCGATCGAGTCCGATCCCGTCCGCCTGAAAGAGCGCATCGCGGAGATGACCGGCGGCGACGGCGTCGATTACGTCTTCGACCCCATCGGCGGGGAGACCGCCTCCCAGTTGCTCACGCTCATGAATTTCAACGGGACTTACGTCCTCTACGGATTTCTGGGAGGCCAGCAGTTGCTGGTCCCATCCAACATCTTGTTCGAGCAGATCCAGATCCACGGCTACGTGGTTTTGCGAAATCTCTACGATACGCTTTGGCTCCAGGAAGTCTGGAGCGAAATTTACCCCTTGCTGGAGACGCGCGAGGTCATGGTCCCCATCAGCAAAACCTTCCCGTTCGCAAAAGCGGCGGAGGCCCACGGGGAAATGGAAAACCACCGCCATTTCGGCAAACTCGTTCTCGTGCGGTGACCTGAATAAGGAAACCACGGATGGACACGGATGAACGCGGATAAACAAAAAAACCATCCCCCTTTATCTGATGGAACAGATCGAGTTTGGGGAGCAGTTTCTTGTTTAGAAGACATAAAAAGTCCCGCGACGTGCAATTCGCGGTCGCCAAGACTTTGCTGGGGTATGTCAAAGAGCTCCAGTTGAAGGGCGGGAAAACCGTGGGGTTGATAGCGGAGTCGGGAAACAACCTCTGGGTGGGTCTGACCTTTTTCGACAAGGGGCCGAAAGGAGTGAACAACTTGCGGAGAGGCAGGCTTTTGTATGCCAGGGGAAAAACGTAGCCCCACGCTACCGTAGTTACGTGGGGCCTCTCTTGTACCGGTTGTGGAATACGGCCCCGATACCGAGCCTATCAATAATATACCCCCCGAAAGGATATTATGGCAACGGATTTTGAAATCCAGGTAGACGACAAGCTCCCGCGGTCCAAGCTCAAGGCGCTGGATTCGCGCCTGGGCGACCCGCGCCCGGCGTTCGCGGGGATGGGCGAGATCGGAATGATATACTGATTCACCATGCAGAGAATTAAAACCTGCTCAACCAAAAATTCACCGCGACGAGATAAGCCATTATGCCGAGCCGTATTGCAATCCCGTCTCCCAAGATAGAAGATTTCCGCAGACGATGGAGGATCGTCGAGCTTGCTTTGTTTGGCTCGGTATTGCGCGACGACTTCCGTCCGCAGAGCGATATCGACGTGTTGGTGAGTTTCTCTTCCGACGCCCACTGGAGCCTTTACGACTGGGTGGCATGCGGGACGAATTAACGGAGATTTTCGGCCGCGACGTCGATCTTGTGGCGAAAGCCGGTTTGCGAAATCCTTTCCGCCGCCACGAAATCCTTCGTACAAAAGAGGTCATCTATGCCGCCTGAGTCGGGCGATCCGGCGTATTTGTGGGACATGCTCGACTTAAAACGGAGCATGAATTCACCCTCACCCCGCCCTCTCCCGTCAAGGGAGAGGGAGACACAATGTTCCTTCTCCCCTGGTGGGAGAAGGTCAGGATGAGGGGGCTCCAGAAGAGCCGAAGCTTCCTTTTAATCGCGCACATGCAAGATCCAAGCTAAAGCCGCTGGTTCCTCCTCCCCCGACATGATGCCCGGTTCAGCCCGGCGATGCTTAAGATTACGCTTTCACGGCGGTGATGGCCTTCACCACGTCGAGATAGACGTTGCGGTCCGATTCGACGGTCCACCCGGCCTTTCGGACATTCTCGACGGTGTCCCGGTCCAGGTGGGTCCCCGACATCCGGACGGTGAGGAGGTTCATGAATTCGAGGATGAGACGGTAAACGGGGTTCTTGCTGAGCACGTGTTCGAACATGAAAATCCGGCCCCCCGGTTTGACCACGCGGCGCAGTTCCTCCAGTCCTCGCGCGGGGTTTTCCACCGTGCAGAAAACGCACACGGACAGGGCGTTGTCGAAGGAATTGTCCGGGAAGCCGAGATGTTCCGCGTTCATGTTGACCAGTCTCAGCCTGCCCGGATAGCGGGCCGCCCGGCTACGGGCTTGTTTCAACATGTTGACGCTGAGGTCGATGGCGGCGATGTCCAATCCCGGCGGGAAGTTGACGATTTCCGGCCCCGGTCCGGGGCCGACGTAGAGGACTCTCCCCTTCAACTGCCCGAAGAATTCGGTCTGGATTTCCCCCCACCGGAGCATGTCGCCGCGTTTGAGAAAATCGTAATACCTGGAAATCCGGTTGTATTTCTCTTTCGCGGACACGGTCAACGGGGGAGGGTCAGTTTCCGGTCGGAGTAGCGGACGATGGCGGCAATGACTCCGCCGGCAATGCCGCCCCCGATTGCCAGGGAAGGGGAGGGGACGCCGGGAATCGTCGCGGCCATCCCGCCGGTCATCCCCACGAACATGCCGATGAGGTGGAGAGGGACCATCACCTCGAACGAGCCGAAAAACGGCATGAGCAGAAGGGACAGGACGATTGACAGGGCCATCCCGACGAGATTTCCGAGAATCATCCCCCAAATCATATTCACATGTTCCGGTATCGTCGCGGAGACGGCAAAGCCGGCAACCGCGCCGGAGAAAACGCCTATCGAATAATCGACGATTCTAAAGTTCATTCGCTGTTTCGACCCCATGCGGAACAGGATCATTTTAAGGGGTGGACGCCGGGTGGGCAACGAAATAAAAAAACTGCGCGGGCGGAATTATTTCCCGGCAGGATGTATAATGGGCCGGGGATCGGGAGACGCTTCTATTGACAACCCAGGGGTTGGGAGAAAGAACGCAATGACCGCGATCGCACTGGACTACGAGCGCCTCAAGGGTCTTTTGACGGAAAAGGAAATCTCCGCTTTGCAACCCGATGTGGACCGCCTTCATGCCAGCCTTGAGAAAGGCCTGGGGGCCGGTAGCGATTATCTCGGCTGGCTCCATTTGCCCTCGCGGACGTCCGATGCCCTGTTGGACGAGGTCATGGAATCCGCCCGCTTCGTCCGCGAGAACGCGGAGGTTTTTATCTGCGTCGGCATAGGCGGATCTTATCTGGGGGCCAAGGCCGCGGTAGAGTTTTCCCGGAGCGCGTTTCACAATCAGCTTCCCAGGAGTCTCCGCCAGTCCCCCGAAATCCAGTTTGCCGGGCAGAACATCAGTTCCGATTACCTGGCGGACTTGTTCGAATTGGTCGAGGGGAAAGAGTTTTGTCTGAACGTGATTTCCAAGTCCGGGACGACCACCGAACCGGCCATCGCGTTCCGCTTGTTGATGGACCTGGTCGCCAGAAAATATGGGCCGGAAGAGGCCAGGAAGCGGCTGTTCGCGACCACGGACCAAAAAAAGGGGGCCCTGAAAAAGCTGGCGGACGCCAGGGGTTTCAAAACCTTCACGATCCCGGACGACGTCGGCGGCCGGTATTCCGTCCTGACCCCCGTGGGTCTTCTGCCCATGGCGGCCGCGGGAATGGACATCAAGACCTTGATCGTCGGGGCGCGGTCCTGGGAGAGCTTGTCCTCCGCAAGTTCCGCCCTCGAAAAAAACCTGTCTTATCTCTATGCCGCCCTGCGGTTTCTGTTGTATAAAAAAGGAAAGGCCATCGAACTCATGGCCGCTTTTCATCCTTCCCTGGTTTCGCTCATGGAATGGTGGAAGCAACTCGCGGGGGAAAGCGAGGGCAAAGGCCAGCGCGGCATTTTCCCCGCCTCCGCGCTTTATACCACCGACCTGCATTCGCTGGGCCAGTGGGTGCAGGAGGGGAGCCGGAACTTGTTCGAGACGTTTTTCATGGTGGATTCCTCCCGGCGGCAGATCGAAATTCCGCGCCTCGACAACGACGACGACGGATTGAATTTTCTCGCCGGGAAAACCCTGGATTTCGTCAACGACAAGGCGTACAAGGGAACGGCCTCCGCCCATCTGGAAGGCGGGGTCCCAAACATGACCCTTTCCGTCAAGGACCGCTCGGAATATACTCTAGGGCAGTTGTTTTACTTTTTCGAACGCGCCATCGCCATGTCGGGGTATCTCCTGGGGGTCAATCCCTTCGACCAGCCGGGCGTGGAATTTTATAAAAAGAACATGTTTGTTCTGTTGAATAAACCGGGATTCGGGAAGGGGAGCTAGACAATGGACATCGCAAGTCAAAGATTAGAGAACGTGGTTCACGAAATCGCCTTCCAGCGGGTGGAGCGCGGGGATTTGTCTTCCTCCCATCCCTCGAACGAGCTTCTGTCCAGGTTGAAATCCATTGGCACGGAGCTGTGGATCGACACCGGCGACCTGGAGCTTGCCCGCTCCATCTGGAAGCGCGAGTTGACGGCCCTGACGACCAACAACACCCTGGCCAACCAGGTGGTGCAGAGCGGCGTCATGGACGAGACGATCAAGGATGCCATCGCGAGGATTCAAGCGGCGGCGGGGGACTTGTCCGAGGAAGAACTGGTGATGGAGATCGGCTTTGTCGTCAATTGCAAAATCGCGCTCCGCCTGGTGGAGGCTTTCCGCGTGCACGTCAGCGTCGAACTGCACCCGTCGGTTTCCCGCGACATCGACCGGACGCTCTACTACGCCCGGCGTTATTACAAGGTCTGCCCGGACTATTTCTTCATTAAAATTCCATTGACGCCGGAAGGGCTGATCGCGGTCCGCAAACTTCGCCGGGAGAACATCCCCATCAACTTCACGCTCGGCTTCTCCGCGCGGCAGAATTATCTGGCGGCCCGGCTGTCGAACCCGAACTACGCCAACGTGTTCCTCGGCAGGCTCAACGCGGTAGTGGCCGACAACTCCCTGGGAAGCGGGAACTTCGTGGGGGAAAAAGCGACGCTCGCGGCTCAACAGGCGATTTCCGAGGCCCGTAAAAAACACGCTTCCGTAACGACCCGCCTGATCGGCGCCAGCGTGCGCAACGGCGACCAGGTGGCTTGTCTCGCGGGTTTGGACGTCCTCACCATCCCCCCGGCGGCCATGAAACAGTTTTTGGAATCCCGGCGTTCGCCCAGCGACGTGGTGGACAATGCCGCCCTCGACCTTAAACCGGACATCAATACCGGCAATCGCCTGAGTTCGCGGTTTCCCAAGTTGTGGGAGCTTCCCTCGCCGGTCAAAACGTTTGTCGACGAGTTGCTGGCCCACGACCGGTTGGAGCGGATGAACGGCGGCGACCTGGCCGAGTTTTGCGAAAAACGCGGGATGGACTTTTTTCACGCTTTCTCCCGGACCGATTTGAAAAAGATATACGACGACGGCAAAATTCCCCGGCTGGCGGATTGGCCGGACAAGATCGCGCTGGACGACCTCATGACGCAATCGGCCTTGCAATCGTTCTGCAAGGACCAGGACGCGCTGGACCAGAGAATCCGCTCCTTCCTGAAATAACCGGGCATGATTCTCGCGGGAGACATCGGGGGGACCAAGGTCAACCTCGGCTTGTTTCGCGAAGAGGGCGGGAGTTTGTTCCTGGAGGAGTCGGTCACCTTCAAGAGCGGCGATTATTCCGGGCTGGAGGAAATCCTGGCGGAGTTTTGCGCCAGGACGGGTCATGGCGCGCGAAGGGCCTGTTTCGGAATCGCCGGACCGGTCAGGGAGGGGAAGTGCAGGCTGACCAATCTTCCCTGGGAGGCGGACGCCGTCGCGCTGAAAAGCCAGTTGCGGGCCGAGGAGGTCTGGCTGATCAACGACCTGGCCGCCATGGCCTGCGGCGTCCCCTTTCTGGACGAGACGGACGTCGTTGTCCTGCAAAAGGGGGAGCCCGACCCGCGGGGACGCATCGCGCTCATTGCCGCCGGGACGGGGCTGGGCCAGGCGTTCTTGGTCCCCGACGGCGAGGGGCGGTATATTATCGTGGATTGCGAGGGCGGACATTGCGATTTTCCTCCTCGCGATCCTACGGAAAGCCGACTGCTTCAGTTCATGCTCGGCCAATTCGAGCGGGTGAGCCTCGAACGGGTCTTGTCCGGGCCGGGTCTCCATCAAATTTATCGTTTCGTAGTCCAGGACGAGCCGGTCGTGGAACCCGAATGGCTGTCGCGGGAGTTTCGCGAGAGCGATCCCGGCGCCGCGGTCGCCGCGCATGGGCTAAGGAAAACATTTCCGGCCTGCGAAAAGGCGCTGGCGCTGTTCGTGTCGATATACGGGGCGGCGGCCGGGAACCTGGTCCTTCAGGTCATGGCCCGCGGCGGGGTGTTCGTCGGCGGTGGCATCGCGCCTAAAATCGCCCCCGCGATCGAGGGCGGCCGTTTCATGGAGGCGTTTTTGTCCAAGGGCCGGTTTCGTCCTTTCATGACCCAGGTCCCCGTAAAAATGATTCTGAACGACCGGGTCTCCCTGCTGGGGGCGGCGCACTTTGCGATGGGCGCCCGATTCCGCCGGTAATATAGAGATAAAATCGTATTGTTTCCTTACAACCATCATTCGAGCAAGAAGGAGCTATGAAAACAGAATTTAAAAAAATCGTTTTGGCTTATTCCGGCGGGTTGGACACCTCCGTGATCATCAAATGGCTGAAGGAAAAATACCAGTGCGAGATCGTCGCGTTTTCCGCCGACATCGGCCAGGGCGCCGAGTTGGACCCGGTGCGGGAGAAAGCCTTGGCCACCGGCGCGAGCAAGGTCTACATCGAGGACCTGAAGGAGGAATTCGTCGCCGATTTCGTGTTCCCCATGTTGCGGGCCAACGCCTATTACGAGAACAACTACCTGTTGGGGACGTCCATCGCCCGTCCGCTGATCGCCAAGGAGCAGGTCCGGATCGCCGCCAAGGAAGGGGCCGACGGCGTCTCCCATGGCGCCACCGGAAAGGGCAACGACCAGGTGCGCTTCGAATTGACTTACATGACGTTGAACCCCGGGATCAAGATCATCGCTCCGTGGCGCGAATGGGACCTCAATTCCCGTAGCGCCCTCATCGATTACGCCAAGGCCCACGGCATCCCGGTCCCGGTGACCAAGGACAAGCCTTACAGCATGGACCGCAACTTGTTCCACGTGAGCTACGAAGGCGGGGTCCTCGAGGACCCCTGGTACGCGCCGCACGACGACATGTTCCTGATGAGCGTCTCTCCCGAAACGGCGCCCGACAAGCCGACCGTCGTCGAGATCGATTACAAAAACGGGAATCCGATCGCCGTCAACGGCGAGTTGTTGAGCCCGGCCAAACTGCTGGCCCGTCTGAATGAACTCGGAGGCCGGAACGGCATCGGGCGCGTCGATATCGTCGAAAGCAGGTTCGTAGGCATGAAGTCCCGCGGGGTTTACGAGACGCCGGGCGGGACCATCCTCCATTGCGCCCACCGCGCCATGGAGTCCATCACCCTGGACCGCGAGGTGATGTTCCTCCGCGATTCGCTGATCCCCGCCTACGCGCGGATGATCTACAACGGATTCTGGTATTCGCCCGAACGGGAAATGTTGCAGAGGACGTTCGACGACGCGCAGAAAAACGTCAATGGGACCGTCCGGCTCAAGCTCTACAAGGGCAATTGTTCCGCGATCGGACGGAAGGCCGACAAGTCCCTGTACCACCAACGCATGGCCACGTTCGAGGAGGACGACGTTTACCGGCAGAACGACGCGGAGGGGTTCATCCGCCTGAACGCCCTGCGGCTGAAGATTTATTCGCAGACTTTCGGCGCCGACTAATGGATAAAAATGGAAAAAGCGGACGGAGGCGCTCTGCTTGATTTGCCGGATTTTTGGGCGTATATATCGAATATGAGCGCGATCCTGGTCGTCGACAACGAAAAGAGCATGTGCGATTTCCTCTCCATCATGTTGGAGAAGGAGGGGTATAGCGTGACGACCGCCAACAGCGGCGAAATGGCGGCGAATCTCATCCGGGAAAACGCGTTTGACGTGGTGATAACGGACATCAAAATGCCGCGCTCCAACGGCATCGACGTCCTGGAAACGGCGAAAAAGGTCAGTCCCAACACGCCGGTGGTGATGATGACGGCCTACGCTTCCCACGAGACGGCCGTCGAGGCGATGAAGAAGGGAGCGTACGACTACCTCTCGAAACCGTTCAAGATCGAGGACCTGCAACTGATCGTCAAGAACGCCGTCGAGAAGAAGAAGCTTTCCGACGAGAACTTCATCCTCAAAACCGCCCTGAAGGACAAGTACGGCTTTTCCAGCCATGTCAGCAAAAGCCCGGTCATGCAAAAGGTCCTGGATTCGATCCAGAGGGTTTCCGATAGCAACGCCACCGTCATGATCACCGGCGAAAGCGGCGCCGGGAAGGAACTGGCGGCCCGGACCATTCATCTGAACGGGCCGCGCAAAAACCATCCTTTCGTGTCCGTCAACTGCGGGGCCATCCCGGAGAACCTGCTCGAAAGCGAACTTTTCGGACACGAGAAGGGGGCCTTCACCAGCGCCGACTCGGCCAAGGCGGGGTTGATGGAGATGGCCCATAAGGGCACTTTTTTTTTGGACGAGGTCTGCGAGACCCCCCTGGGGACCCAGGTGAAGTTGTTGCGCGTCCTGCAGGAAAAGGAGTTCACGCGCGTGGGCGGGACCCGGACGATCAAGGCGGATTTACGCATCATCGCCGCCACGAACAGGGACGTGGTCCGGGCGGTCGGGGACAAGTCGTTTCGCGAGGACTTGTATTACCGGCTCAACGTCATCCCCATCCATCTTCCGCCCCTGCGGGAAAGGCGGGAGGACATTCCATTCCTGGTGGAATATTTCATCGCCAAGTTCAATGGCTTGCACCAGCGCCGGATTCCCATTCGCGGCATCCACCCCGACGCTTTGAAAGTCCTGGAAAGATACCGTTGGCCGGGAAACGTGCGCGAACTGGAAAACGCCGTCGAACGCGCCATTGTCCTGGAAGCCGGCGACTTGGTCCAGGTTTCCAGTCTCCCGGAGGAAATCCTCATGGGAGAAGGCGGGGCCCCGGCCTCGATTCCCGCCATTGGCGACCAACCGGTCGATTTGGAAAAAACGCTCGACCAGATAGAAAAAAGGATGATCCAGGGCGCTCTGTATAAAACGAACGGGATCGTCCACAAGGCCGCCAAACTGTTGAACCTGAGCTTCCGGTCGATGCGCTACCGCGTTCAAAAGCACAACCTCAAGGGAAAAACGGACGGCGAGAGTTGACCCGCCCCTTCCGCCGGCTTCAGGCCGCAATTTCGAACAAGAGAAAACGGAATGCGATTTGAATTTTTAAAAATTCGCGGCGTCTTTAATCATGGAGGGATGAAAAAGCGTTCCCAACGCATTTTCTTTCTCGCGGCGGTTTTGTGTTGTCTCGCGCTCTCCGGGGGCCGGGCGCACGCTTTGGAAAGCGGCGGCGACCCAGGGAAGACAGATCCGTTCGGACAGGCGGAGTTCCAATTCCGCGCCGGGAATTCCGCGGAGGCGCAAGAACTTTACCATGACTTTCTGGCCCGTTATCCGACGGACCGGAGGGCGGAGCAGGCCCTTCTGCGCCTTGGGCAAATCGAGTCCAAAAGCGGTTCGTACATAACGGCCCTCCGCTATTTTAATTTTATTTTGAATAACTATCCGAATGCCGCCTTTTTCCATCAAATCAAGTTCGAGATAGCGGCGAGCGCTTTCAATCTTGGCCGGTACGCCGAGGCCGAAAGTATTTTCCGGGAAGAGTTGAAACTCCACCCGGACGTGAAAAAGAGGTGGGAGGCCGCCTTGTATCTGGGGCGGATCGACGAGAAACGGCTCGATCATTCAAACGCGATAACCAAGCTGAACTACGTCCACAACGAGAGCCCTTATGAGGACTTGAAGAGTCAAGCTTCCCGGACGATCGAGGAACTGGTCGAGGAAAAACTCTCTAAAATGGCGGTCCTTTCCCTGGCGCGAAAAGTCCGCGGAGATTTTCCGTTGGACTTGTTGCTTTTGAAGTTGCACTCCATTTACAGGATGGAAGGAGACCGGGAAAATTACCAGGCTTCGCTGGAGGAATTTTTAACGCGGTTACCCCGGCATCCCCTGAGGGACGATATCGAAAGAAAACTGGCCCAGGTCAAGTCCGCCAGGCCGAAAGTCATCCGCCTGGGCGTGGTTTTGCCCCTGACGGGAAAATATGCCATGACGGGCCAGCAGGTCCTCCAAGGCATTCAGTTGGCCTGGAACCAGCTTCCCCCGGCGGACAAACAGAGGTTGGAACTGGCCGTGAAAAACTCCGGCGATTCCCAGGCCGTCTCGCAAGTCGTGGAGGAGCTGGCGGCCGATCCGTCCGTTGTGGGCGTTGTTGGCCCGGTATTGAGCGCGGACGTCAAGAAAATCGCCCCGTTGGCCGAAAAATACCGGATCCCGGTATTCACGCCGACCGCTTCCTCATCGGACCTGCTCCAGCCAAACTCTTATGTCTTCCGGAACGCGTTGACCAAGGAAATCCAGGGAAAGTTCCTGGCCCGCTATGCGTTCAACAACATGGGACTGCGCCGGTTTGCCGTCCTTTACCCTGAAGACGCTTACGGAGTGGAGTTGAAAGAGATATTTTCCCGGGCGGTCCAGGCGCTGGGGGGGGAAATAGTCGCCGTCGTTTCATACAACCGCAAGCAAAACGACTTCAAGGAACAGATTCTGCAAATCGGAGGAATGCCCGACGGCGCCATGAAAAAACGGGCCAATCAAAGCGCGCTCAATGGCGACGAACCCGCGGAACTGGAGGGGGACACGTCTTTGTCCCGGATCCGGATCCAGAAAGAGGTTTTGAACAACGGGCAGACCGAAGGGATGAAGGTTTCCCTGGTGTTGAACTACGACGCCATTTTCATGCCCGGTTTTTACGACAAGATCGGACTTATAGCCCCGCAGTTGGCTTTCTATAATATCGACAACGTGGCTTTGCTGGGAGCCAGCGGATGGAATTCTCCCGAGCTGGCGAAAATCGCCGGCAAGTTTTTAAAGAACGGGATTTTCGTCGACGGCTTTTTCTTGAATTCCCAGGACCAGCACACCCGGGAATTCGTGAATAATTTCAAGGCCACCTTTGCCGAGGACCCCACTATTATTTCCGCCCAGGCCTACGACGCCGCCCGGATGATCATGGAACTGGTCCGCAATGGCGCTACGAACCGCATGGCCGTCAATGAGCGCCTGCGCGCGACAAGGGATTTCCCCGGCGTTTCCGGAAAGACCGACATCCTCGCTTCGGGCGAAGCGGAGAAGACCATTTTTGCCTTGAAGCTCAAGGGGGGCAAGATCGTCCAGCCGGAGTAGCCCGAGCCCCGCGGGTTAGAAGGTGTTTTCGACGGCCGGGGCCGGGCTCCCCGCGCTTTTTTCCGGAAGGTTGGAGCCGAGGAACGCTTCGAATTTCGAGGCTGGGTCGTCGAATCCCGAGGCCCTGCCCGTCTCCGGGTTGATTCTCAGGAACGTCACGTCCTCGGGCGCTTCGAAGTCCTTGACCGGCTCCCCTTCCAGGGCGTCCTTCATGTAGTCCAGCCAGATGGGGATGGCGGCCCGCGCGCCCGTTTCGTTGATGCCCAGCGACTCGTCCTTGTCCTTTCCCACCCACACGCCCGTCATCAGTTCGGGAGTGAAACCCACGAACCAGGCATCGACGTAATTGTTCGTGGTCCCCGTTTTCCCCGCCACCGGCCGCTTGAGGGCCTTGACTTTGACGGCGGTCCCATCCTGCACCACGCTTTCCAGCATGTTGGTGATCACGTAAGCCACTCCGCCCGGAAGGACATCGACGATTTTCGGTTGCGCCGTGTAGATGACTTCCTTGTTGCGGTCCTTGATATAGCGGACGGGCATGGGGGAAATCAGTTTTCCATTGTTGGCGAACACGGAAAACGCGGTCGTTAATTCATAGAGCGTAACGCCCGACGAGCCCAGGGCGATGGAAAGGTTTTCCGACAGCGGGCTGGAAATCCCCAGCTTCCTCGCCAGTTGGATGGCTTTTTTCACGCCGATGTTTTGCAGAAGCTTTATCGTCACGACGTTGCGGGAATGGGTCAGGGCGGTCCTCAGCGAAGTGGGGCCGTAAAATTTTTCCTCGAAGTTCTCCGGTTTCCACCGGTCGTCGAAATAATCCTCCTTGTCTTTAAAGATTATCGGCGAATCGATGATGATGCTGGCCGGGGTGAACCCCTGCGAGATGGCGGTCGCGTAGATGACGGGCTTGAATGCCGACCCCGGTTGACGCACCGCCTGGAGGGCGCGGTTGAACTGGCTTCGGGAAAAATCGTAGCCGCCCACCATCGCCTTGATATTTCCGCCGCGGTCGAGGCTCAGCAATCCCGCCTCGACTTCGGGCTCCTGCTCGAGGGCCAGGGACCAAATTCCGCTGGGAGAGGCGCTCAAGGGTTTCGCGAGGATGATGTCGCCGACGGATAACGCTTCGCCCGGGGAACGGATCCTGGCCCAGGCTCCGTCGACCTTGAGGTTGGGGGGGCGGGCCCAGCTCATGTTGTCGATATCGATGATGCCCTCGCCGTTTCCAAAAAGGACACGGACCTGATCGGGACCCACGTCCGCCACGATGCCGCGGACGATCTTGCCCTCCTGGACGCCTTCGCCGTTTTTAAATTCATTGAGGTCCCTGGCGTATTTTTGCATGGCGGCATGGCTCCAGCCGGGGTCCACCTTGGCCACCGGACCCCGGTAACCATAGCGCTTGTCGGCCACCCGCAGGTTTTCCCGCACGGCCTTCTGGGCGATGACCTGGTCCTTCAAGTTCAGCGTCGTGTAGACCTCCAACCCGTCGTGATACATTTTGGAGCTTCCGTATTTGTCCTCGAGGAATTGCCGGATGTATTCCACGAAGTAGGGGGCCTCGTTCAGCCGGTCGAGGCTTCCTCCCAGTTTGATATCGCTTTTGAGCGCCCGGTCCGCCTCCTTCTCGTCGATGAAGTCGAGGGCGGCCATGCGCCGTATCACGTGGTTGCGCCGTTGCCTGGCCTGCTCGGGGTTCCGGTAGGGGGAGTAGTGGTTCGGCGCCTTGGGGAGGCCGACGATCGTCGCGCATTGCTCCAGGGTCAGGTCCTGGACGTGTTTGCCGAAATAGGTTTGCGCCGCGGCTTCCACGCCATAGGTCCCGTGTCCATAGTAGATATGGTTCAGGTACATTTCCAGGATCTCGTCCTTGCCGAACAACGCTTCCAAACGGACCGCCAGTATCGCCTCGCGAATTTTCCGCTCGATGCTTTTTTCGCGGGAAAGAAAAAACGTCTTGGACAATTGCTGGGTGATGGTGCTGGCGCCCTCGACCACGTGCCCGGCCTGGAGGTTGGCGAAAAAGGCCCGGAAGATGGCTTTGGGGTCGATGCCCCAGTGGGAGTAGAAGTTCGCGTCCTCGACGGCGAGGGTGGCCTGCTTCAGCTTCAGGGGGATTTTCTCCAGCGGGACAAGGACCCTTTTTTCCACGTCGAATTCGCCGATCAACTCGTCCTTGTCGGAGTATATGCGCGTGATGATGCTGGGTTGATAGTTCTTCAAGACCGCGACGTCGGGCAGGTCGTCGGAGAACTTGAAATAGATGTAACCCGCGGCGACGGACCCGAAGGAAACGACCGCCAGCAAAAGCAAAAACCCGCACAGCAGGGCGAGTTTTAAAAAGGAAAACTTTTCCGAGGCCCTGCGCCTCCGGCGCGCGGTCCTCATCGGTTGTTTAATCGGTTGTTTAAGTTGATCGGTCATGCCGGATGTTCAGGAAAGTCGCGGTCTCATGCCGTTTCCGGGCGGAAAATACCGCCGGGAGCGGAAAGCGACGGGATGATTTTTGCAAGGAAATTTCAAGACGCTTTGGGTTGAAGGCGGCCTTCCTCCAAGTCGATCAGGTCCACCCAGGTTGTGATGTCCGTTCGCGAGGGGTCGATTTTGTCGCGAATCTCGTAGAAATATTTCCAACGGTCCTCCGAGTCGGGAGCCCGTTCCAGGATCTGCCGGTTGATGAATTCTTTTTCGGATTCGCTCCGGGCCATGCTTTTTTCCGCCACCCACCCCTCAATTTGGCCGCGATCGTGGTCCACGACGTACTGGCAAAACTCGACGGGGTCGGTCCGCAGGAAATTCAAAATCATCTTGTCCAGAGGACAGGGATAGATATATTCGCCCATGGCGTTTTTCCTGAAGGCGCGGGCCTTGTCGATCATGCGGGGGACGTGGACAATCCCGCACATCCGCTCCCTGGGGCTGGTGGGAAACGATAGCGTCAAATCCATGATAGATGTCCCTCCTGCCTGGATGGAGGCGCTTCAATCCAGGCGGACCCGGCTACATCGGGAAAGGTGTTTGGACTGTTTGATGGCGCGCGCGCCTTCCGGCCCGATGTGGTTTCTAAACAGGTCCAGCGTCGTGAGCTTGCAAAGGTATTGGGACGCGGCGAGATGTTTTGCCCCCTCCTCGCCGATCCGGTTGAACTTCAGGACCAACTGGTCCAGTTGCGCAAGGTATTCCGAGTTCGCCAGGGCCTGGGCGCCTTCGGCCGTGATGTTGTTCGACTTCAGGTTCAATGTCCGCAAATTACGGAGGTAGGGAGAACGGGCCAGCGCGGCGACGCCTTCATCGCCGATTCCGTTGTCCCCCAGTTCGAGAGCGCTGGCCTTCAGCAAGGTTTCCAAGGCGGCGAGTTTCCTGGCGCCGTCGTCCCCCAACCCTAGGTTTTCCAGGTTCAGGGCGCTTCCGCCGGCAAGTTTTTCCAGCGTCAGTTTTTCCACATCCAAAGGCGGACGGTCGTTCATGAGAGGTCTCGGAGATGTTTCAGCGATTTCCCTCTAGTTTAGTTAAATTCGGGCTGTCAATCAAGGGGCAACGGTTTGCTTTGCAAGGCGGTTTGGTTTTCATTTAATCACGCTGGTTATCGGCCGTTCGTGGCACAATACTTTAGACTGTCTGGCGAAATGAGATTCCTCGCTGTTTTGTCCTGGAAAGAGAGGCGCATGGACGACGAGTCGATCCGGCAAACGATTTTTTATCACGAGACGACCAAACACAATTATCATCGCTACGCCCGGGGTCCCGGTTACATGGACTGGTCGAGCCAGCCGGACCCGTTCCGGAGATTCTCCGGGGCTCCCGTCGTTTATTTGCCCGCCATCGTGGCCGACGAATCCCCTCCTTACCGGGAGATATTCAAACCCGGGGCGGTTCCTCCGGAGCCGCTGACGGCCCATGGCGTGTCGCGTTTTCTGGAACTGTCTCTCGCGGTATCGGCCTGGAAACAGGCGGGCGATGTGCGTTGGGCCCTGCGTAGCAATCCTTCCAGCGGCAATCTGCATCCGACCGAGGGCTACCTCGTTCTCCCGTCCGTCGAAGGGTTCGATGCGGGTTCGGGAGTGTATCATTATTGCGCCCGCGAACACGCCTTGGAGCGCCGGGCCGGGTTTTCGGCCGAAACCTGGTCCGGGTTGACGCGCGGTTTCCCGCCGGGGACCTTCCTCGCGGGATTGACGTCGATCCACTGGCGGGAAGCGTGGAAGTATGGCGAGCGGGCTTTTCGTTACTGCCAGCACGACGTGGGTCATGCGTTGGCGGCGTATCGCGTCGCGTCCGCCACTCTGGGGTGGAATGCGGTCTTGCTGGAGGAGATGGACGACCCCGGCCTTTCGCGCTTGTTCGGAATCGACCGGGAGGCGGATTTTCAGGGCGCCGAGAGGGAGCATCCCGACCTGGTTTGCGCCGTGTTTCCCAATACCGCGCGCGCCGAAACGATCCTTGGGCTGGATCCGGCCGCCGTTTCCAAAATAGCCGGAGGCGAGTGGGCGGGCCGGGCCAACCGGTTGAGCCACGATGCGCGCGCATGGGACATCATCGACGCGGTTGCCCACGCGACCTGGAAGAGCGGCGGAACGGTTTCTCTAAAAAGTCCGTGCCGCGTTACCGGTTTTGATCGCGAACGGGAAACGGTGGGTCTTTGCGAGGGGATTCCCTCGGCGCGGAGCGAACGCGTTACGGCGCGCCAGATCGTCCGGCAGAGACGGAGCGCCGTCGCCTTCGACGGCATGACCCATATCGACGCCAGGGAGTTTTACCGGATATTGTCCCATACGGCGCCCTTGATGTCCCCCAACGTCCCCTGGGACGTCATTGCATGGTCGCCCCGGATACACTTTTGCCTGTTTGTCCATCGCGTGCGGGGATTGCCGCCGGGCCTTTATTTCCTGGTCCGCGATCCGGAAAAGCTCGGACGGTTGAAATCGGCCTTTAAACTGGAGTTTGCCTGGGAAGAGCCGGACGGTTGCCCCGCGGGACTTGGTTTGTATTTGCTCCAGAAGGGGGATTTTCGGGGACTGGCTACGCAAGTGAGTTGTACGCAGGGCATCGCCGGGGACGGCGCCTTCAGCCTGGGGATGATCGCCGAGTTTTCCGCCTCCCTGGAGGAATATGGCGCCTGGTTTTACCGGCGCCTGTTTTGGGAAAGCGGGATGGCGGGGCAGGCCCTCTACCTGGCCGCGGAGGAAGCGGGCGTCCGCGGCACGGGAATCGGTTGTTATTTCGACGACCCCGTCCATCAAATCCTGGGGATCGAGGGGAACGCTTTTCAAAGCCTCTATCATTTCACCGTCGGCGGACCCGTCGAGGACGGCCGGTTGACGACCCTTCCCGCATACCCCTGGTCGCGCTGAATCCCGTCGAGATCGAAGTCTTGTCATGCGGCGTCTGCAACCCACTTGCTGAGGCCGTGAAAGTCCTCAACGGATTTGAGCGGGAAAATGCGGGCCAAATTGATATTGTTTTGCCAAATCGAAAAGTGGTAGATTTAGAAATATCGTCTTTGAAAAAGAGCGGTTGCGCTAATATTACAAACTATTTTTGGGGGGCTTTGTTATGAAGAGGGTTCTGGTAGCTCTTATCGCGTTCGCCATGTTGTCGCTTCCTTTAGCCGTTTTCGCCGACGAAGGTCCGCTGGCATTGCCCGCGGGGGCCAATGCGGACGCGAACAAGCACAATGAAGAGGGTATTGCTCATTACGGTCAAGGTCATTACGACGTCGCGTTGAAACATTTCGAGGCCGCCTCCAAGGCGGACCCCAAATTGGGCGAAGTTCATTTCAACGAGGCCATCACCCTGGATAAAATGGGTAAACATAGCGACGCCACCATGCACTTCAAAGGCGCCCAGAAAAACGCCGGCGGCAATAAGGCCATTCTGGATTCCGCGATTCTGCATTCTCATATCAAATAAGCCGGATCGCGATTCATTCGCTGTCGGTTTGATGGTTTTATAGGGTGTTTTTTAAGCCGGACGCAAGCCGTCCGGCTTTTTTTTTTGCGATTTTGCAAGAGGAACCCTAAAAAAACCTGATCATGTCCGATTTTTATAACTTGTTGAATTTATTATTGTTTTGTGTAAACCGTTTTTTCCGCGCCGGACATCTTATATATGGGACGAGGTAAGACCATGAAAGCGGCAAGCAAATACGGAATATTTAGGGTTTTGGCCTGTTGCGAATATGGGCCAAATAAAGGACCGCCCTGAAGCATGGGGTTTGGGTCGAGAAATCGGAGCCTATCTTCGCGCTGGCAAGTGATGGAGATGGGCTTTTTTATTGGACGCAAGCCGCCCTGTGAAAGTCGGGCGCGGCTCTTCGAATCGATTGAAAGGGGGGACGGGGTATGACTTGGCTGAGAAAATTACCGGTGTTTGGGAGTTTCAATGTTTCTAATTTTGATCCGGCCGGCCAGGTTCAAGAGCGTCTTTGGCCGCCGTAATTCCGGAAGGAGGTGTCGATCATGAAACGCATCATTACCCTCTTGGTATGCACGGCATATCTGATTCTTTATGCGCCCGCGGTATGGGGTCTTCCGTATCTCGTCGTGGAGCCCGCTTTTCAGGAAAGGGTGGCTTGGGATGTAAACCCCGCTGGAATGCTGGTGAGCGTTTATGATTTGGACCATAACGGCAAGGCGGATTTTTACGCTCTCCGGGTAGTGATTGCATCCTTCTATTCCGAGCATAGCCTTGTGTTCGTGGCGCGGAGTTATCCTAATCATCCCGTGTTCTTCGTCAATTACGGCGACGTCAATTTCTACTACGTGGCGGGCGTGTATGCGTTGTTCTACGCCATCGACGTGAACGAGGACGGCATTTGGGACTTGATGTACAAAGACGCCTCCGCGGACGGCACGAACGGCAACGAGATGTTCTATGAAAGCCCGTCCGGGATGTTTACGTCCAATATCGCCAAGTTCTAACGGTCCGCGGCGAAGCGATTATAAATTTGACGATTTCCGGCCTGTTCGTGGTACAATCGTTTCATACTAACAGGCTGAATAAAGCCTTACTTACTGTTTGATGGGGAGACTTTTTTATGATGGGGATCGGTTTTTCCGAGTTGGCGGTCATATTGGTCATTATCATGATTATATTCGGCGCTGGAAAACTGCCGGAAATCGGTAGCGCTTTTGGGAAAAGCATCCGGAACTTCAAACAGTCGATGAAGGAAGCGGAAGCTGTGGACGCGGAGCAACCCGCCGCCGAGGGCGCCAAGACTCCGGAGGGAGCCCAGACGGCGACGGCCAAGGCCGCCGACAAGAAGGAAGAGGACATCATCGACGAACTGGCCCGCGAGCTGGACAAAAACCGGATCGACACCATCAAGACCCGCCACGACGGCCTGGTCCAGGACCGGGACGTTTTCACGGAATCGGTGAAAAGGGTCCCGTTTGGAATGAAATCCTCCGACCGCGGCGTCTCCCGCGATATTTTTTAACGTTTGTTCGTCCGAAATACCCTGCCTTGAATGCGAAGGGATTTCGCGTCCCTTCGCGCATTTGCGTTGAGGAAATTATTCTCGTTTGCTTGCCTGTAAATCCGAAAGTTCATGGGGGCTTGACAAAATAAACGGGCGGCGTTATTATCATACCAACTGGTACGTATGTCATGACTAGAACCAAGGCGGAACATCCGGAGCGCAAAGAGCGCCTCCTGTATGCGGCGAAGGGCCTCATGCTGGACAAGGGTTTTGTCGCCACGTCGGTGGACGAAATCTGCGAGGCGGCGGGGGTGACGAAGGGGACTTTTTTTCACTACTTCAAGAGCAAGGAGGAGCTCGGGGAGGAACTGGTTGAACGCTTCGCCGCCCATTTCGCCGAACAAATGCGGGAGGCGGCCTGTTGCGCCGGCGACGACCCGCTGGACCGTTTTTACGGGTGCGTCGATTTGTCCATCAAAATGGCGGATTGTCAGGACGAGAAGGGTTGTTTGCTCGGGACGTTCGTTCAGGAGATGCACCAGTCGCACCCGCAAATCCGCAAGCTCTGCGACAAGGGATTCAATTCGGTCCTGCGCGCGTGCAAGGCCGACCTGGCGGAGGCAAGGAAAAAATACGCGCCCAAGGCGGACATCGATGTCGAGGGATTGGCGGAACACTTCGTCGCCATCACCCAGGGGTCGATGATTTTGATGAAGGCCAAGGGGGACCGGTCGATCATGAAGAGGACGCTCACGCACTACAAACGCTATTTGAAATCCATTTTCGGGCGCTGATTTTTTTTGGCCCGGATATATACCAACCAGTTGGTTTGTTTTTATGGGGGAGGTGATTGCGCGGGAAACATTTTGTAATGCGAGTATTTGGGTTGAACGAATCTATTCGGAAACTTTCAACAAGGAGAGAGCGTCATGTCGGAATGCGAAAACAAAGAAGGCGCCTGCCAGGTTTCGAGCGCGAAGAGTCCCTGCTCCCAGACGGAGCAAGCGGGTTGCATCGTGGAGGGGAACATCGAGATGTGGTCCGATTCCTTCTGCCGGGCGATGCGGGAGGTCCAGGTGGACATTCTCAAGGAGAAGATCCGGAAGAACTGGGGGCCCGTGCTGGACAAGATGGGCGACGCGGTCGTCGCGGCCAAGGGAACTTGCTGGCAGTCGATGGTTGCCCAGGCTTTCGCCCAGCAGGAGCTCAGGGACAACTTCACGAAGATCATCGGCTCCACGAGAAAGTAGAGCGTCGGGGATAAACGGGCGGGGGCGCGCCCCCCCGCCTGTTTTTTTCCTGAAACTTCTTTGGCGGCGCGCCTGAAGGATTCCCCGCTCCTTTCGAGCCCCTTCGCCCTGACCTCTCCCGCGATCTTTTCGGTCAAGGGGATCGTTCTTGTGCGCTACGAGATGGCGCGCATAATCATATCGCCGTTGGCAAATCCGGCTTTGGCTTTAGGGGCCAGCTTCCCCCGCCAACGCACCAGCTTTTTCCGCGTCAGCCCGCAATGAAAAGATGATTGACAACCTTCCGGGCGATGATTAAACTGACGCCCAAATTGGGCGCTTTTGACCGCCAACCGCCCAGCCGTCTTGCGCCAGGATCCTGTTTGGAGTTTTCCCGAACGATGAGTTGCGCGTGTCAGGATATTCTTTTGTTTCAGAATAACACATCCTGTGTCCGGTTCAAGCCAAGAAAAAAAGCCCACCAAAATCCTGGAGGATTCGGATTATGAAATCGATTTATAGCGCGAAATTGTTTTTGCTGGCGGGAGTCCTTGCGCTTGTAACTTTACAACAGGTCTCCCCAGCCCTGGCTCAGAAGCTGGAGATAGAGGAGGTCGAGGGGTATCCGTCCGCGCATGTTTGTAAGACCTGCCATCCCCGGCATTTTGACGAGTGGCGCGTCTCGAACCACGCTTATGGGCAACTCAGTCCGTTCATGAACAATTTAAACAAGCTGACGCATCAGAAAACCTATGGTTCCGCCGGGACTTTTTGCGTCCGCTGTCATTCGCCGATGAGCGTGATTTTGGGAGAAGATCCGAATACTCCCGTAAGTCTTCGAAACACCGTATCCATTGAAGGTATCACCTGCATTGCGTGTCACCGGCAAATGAAAAATCACGGAAAAACCCGAGGCGAGGTTGTCGTCCTACCGGGGTCGATTGATGAAAAACCCCTGTTTGGTCCGTTTCCGGGCGTCGATCAGGATCCGGAAAAGGGGATCAAGCAGGTTCAGATCGGTCGAGAAGGCCAGTTGACGCACAAGGCCGTCGGTTTCCAAAATATTCGCGAGGCGCAGTTTTGCGGCCAATGTCATGACGTGCCGGTGCCCAACGGGTTCAGATTGGAGGACTTGTTTGGCGAATGGCGAAACAGCCCCGCGGCCAGGGAAGGGACCACCTGCCAGGATTGTCACATGGGCGTCATACAAGGCGTGAAAAGCCCGCGCGCGACCGGCCAGATTGCCGTTATTCAAGGAAAGACCTTTCCCGAGCGCACGCTTTCCGATCACTTTTTCGCGGGACCCGACTACTCGGTCCTTGATGTAGACGAATTTCCGCTTCGCCGTTTTGAGTGGCCGGTGTTGATGGATGACCCGAATTTCGACAACTGGATCGCCGGGGTCAGAAAAAAGCAGAGCGAAGGCGCGAAGCTGACCCCGCTGGACGAGAGAAAATACAAGAAGTACCAGACGCTGGTCGATAAGAGCGAGGAGTTGCTGGCCGCGGCGAAGCGTAAACGCCATGAGTTGCTGAAAAACGCGTCGGTAATGACCGTCAACGTTCCCGATACGGTCAAACGCGGCGATAAACTGCCCATCTCCGTGACGATCGAAAACAAGATCAACGGCCACTCTTTTCCGGCCGGGTTTAACACCGAGCGGCAAATTTGGCTGGCCGTGACGGTTAGAAACGACAAAGGCGAGACGGTTTATAAAAGCGGCGACTTGGATTCCGGCGGCGATTTGCGCGATGAAAAAAGCCTGGACGTTATGAGAGGAAAAGCTCCCTTCGACTTCGACCTGTTCAATTTGCAGTCGAAATTCAAGTTGAAGACCGTAGCGGGCACGGAACGATCGGACCACTTTTTCTTTCCCCGCGACATTGACAACTTTATGATTGTCCGGCCCATGCCTTTCCCGTCCGCATCTTTCAACGGGCCCCCTCCGGTCCGCATCCAGAAGAACGGCATCCCTCCCCTGGAGTCGCGGACCGCCGACTACAAGGTGAAGGCGGGCGACTCTCAATATTATGACGTGTCGGTCAAATTTAACTTCAGAAATTTCGCCCCAGCCGTATTGGTCCAACTGGATGCGGACGCTTTGGTCCCGAGGTTGCAGATAGTGGAGCTGGACTCCAAGGACGTCAGAGTGAAGGTCGTCGATTAACCCTTTCAGCGATAGGGCAAGGTCAAAATGAAAAAACATCTGAGTCTTGGTTTAGGGGTGCTGGTATTTTTATTTTTGGGTTCCTTTGCCAGGGGTTTTGCCGAAGCAAATGCGTACGACCAGGCGACAGCGACGAAGCAAAAACCGGCGGATGCGAACTCTCCGCAATCCTTGCCCAATCCAGCCGCCGAGAAAGTAGGCGAGTCGATAACCGCCTCCGAGCCTATACGGGACCCATATGCGATCCAGCAACAACTGGAAAAAGCCCGCGAGGAGAGAAAAAAACGGATTCAGGAGGCCATAATAAACGATAAAAGCGTGCTTGCCACAAAGAGGAGCCCCTTGGATTTCAGCAACAACGCCCTTACGCTGGGAGAGCCGTTTTTGGGGCTTGGGCCTTTTAGAGACTATGGCTTGACCTGGTTTGGGGAGGACGCAAACGCGGTCCGTCCGCGCGCGCAATTTTATGGCATGTTGCGCGAGGTTACCTATGGCGGTCGCATCAACCGGGAAAATCAGGGGCAGATCGGCTACACGCTCGACGCGGAGTTCAACTTTGAACTGACCAATACCGAGCGGTTCCATGTGACCTACACCCCTTTTGTCGACGTTAATGAACCGCAAGCCTCCGGTCTCTGGAAATTCCATAATGAAAGTAAAACCGACGACCACAACCTGAAGTTCACGGAGGATACGCTGGGCGCCTGGTTCGAGGGCGAAATCGGGGAAATGTTCAACTTCTTCTCCCCGCGGGACCGCGCGCCGACAGATTATCATGTCGCGGGTGGATTGTTGCCCTTGGCTTACCAGAACGGTTTTCTAATGAACGATAACGTGTGGGGCGTGCTCCTCTCCAAGCCGAATATCATACTGCCGGGCACGACGAACGTTCATGCGCAGATCATGGCGGCTTTTGATGAGATCAACGCGGCAACAACCGGGGCGAGGGATGACAATGACGCTCAGTTGTACGGCGCAACCGTTCAGATCGATTCCTTTCACAGGTTTTTTGAGCTGAATTATTTCCATTTGGAAAACACGGTTAACCCCAGGCTTTCGCAAGACTTTGTCGCGGGTTCCATGGCTTCCAACTATGAACTGGCCCACTACGCCGTACGTATGCTCTTTAACGTTGGGGACAAACGCGCCAGCGGGACCGGCCGCGGGGACGGACAGCTTTATGCCTTCGACATCAACTATCCTGTTTTTAACAGCGAGTACTTCGACAAAAATTACGTTTATGCCACTTTGTTTTACGGAACCGAGGGGTGGAACGATATGGCCAAGGGCCGGACGGGTCGAGCCGGAATTCTATATCAAGGCAACGGGTTGACCAGTTTCCCCGGTTTGAGAAATACCGGAACCGACTCCATTGGCATGGCTTATGGCTTGAAAACGTTTTTCCTGAGAGAATCCCTGGCCATCAATCCGGAGTTCAGCTATTTAGTGGATAATTCGGCGACGGCCAATGACCAGTACGCCTTGGGCGTGGAGATTCAATACATCCTTACCAAAAACATTGCCAGCGTGGTCAAGATGATTGGCATACATAACGATATCAGAAATGAGGATTGGGGTAGTTCCGCGGAGTTGCGCTATAAATTTTAGGACATCTCGAACTTTTTAACTCAAGGGCATCTCTAAAAATTGCTTTTTCATAAGCCCAATCGTTTATAAAAAGTTGTAGTTGCCCAATTTATTGGGCTTTTGGAGCGCCTGATGAATCAGGCAACTACAGTTTTTAGAGATGCCCTCAACATTTATCGTGAAAATTCTAATGAGACAAAAAACCTTAATTGCCCTGACGCTATTTGCCCTCCTTGTTTCCTCGATGTCGATTGCGCGATCCGCTTTTGCGGTAAACAAGGTGATTGGATCCAAACAGTGCTCCGATTCCAACTGCCACAAAAGTATTTTCGATCAAATGCTGTTTCATCCTCACGAGTCTTTTTTTAACAAGGATTTTGAGGAAAAGGGCAAGAAGATTGCCCAAAAAATGAACGTCAAGGATCATTTTGACGATAAAAAATGCGCTCAATGCCACACGACGCTTGTCGACTCCAAATACCCGAAAGTGCCCGACGAGGAAAAGGGGCTTTTCGGGATTATTTGCGAGACGTGTCACAACCCCGCCGAGGACTGGGTGGAACTGCATGACAAAAAGGGTAAAGTCGAGGAGGCGGTGAAAAATGGCATGCGGAACACCAGGAACCTGTATGCCTGGGCAAAGGATTGTTTTGCCTGTCACCGCGGAGCCAAGGAGGAATATTTCAAGGCGGGTCATCGGCCCGGCGACAAGTTTGACCTGATAAAGTACAGCCAGGGCGATTTCAAGCACTGGGTTTGGAGCAAAAAGGAGAAAGAGGAAGGCAATCTGGACGCGAAGCTGATGGAAAAACTGGGAAAAATCTGGATTACCGGAGAGGTATTCCAAGCGCAAACGTCCGCCATGCGCATATCCGAGGCTTCCGGTAGCGGAGAATTTACCTCCAAAAATCATGCGATGCTTGTTGCCGCATTGAAAAATCTGGAGGTAGTCGAAAAAAGCATTCCATCGGACAATCTTAGAAAAATCATCGATGCCGGCAAGAAAGTAACGCCGGATCCGGCTACGGCCAAAGCTGTTGTCGAGGAAATAAAGAAGCTCGCCAATTCTTATGTCGGCGATCTCGATAAATCCCCGATCGGAGCCGGTAAGATATCGGCTTTTCCGATACCCGGCGAAAACGAATATATACGGAAAAAGAAGTGACCCTGTTGTCGATCGTTTTTCCCCGCGCGCAAAAACGCTTTGAAACCCATATGTTTCTTTAAGGTCTTGACTCGGGCGCAAAGCCGTCTGCGCTTGTTTTTTCCGGTAATGAGGTTCGGCGAATGGGTAAAGATAAAAAAGAACGTTCTTATTTTTCCAATGAATTCAATCCTGCCCGCCGTTCCACCTCGCTTTTCAAGATTTTGATCGGCATTTTCTTGGTCACCTCCCTTTTACTGGGTCTGGACCTGCTTACGGGGACAAGATTTTTTGCCACCGAGGGACCGCTTTCCTCGTCTCATGCCATAATGACGAACAAGTGCAACTCCTGTCATACCTCCAAATGGACGAAATCCGGCCTTGCCATTCAAGAGCGTTGCGTTAAATGTCATGCCGACGTGAAGATGATGAAGTTCCATGTGTCAACCCATCAACGCATCAAAGACAGCCGCAAAAGGGAAATTATCGAAAAATATTGTACCGACTGTCACAAGGAGCATAGGGGGAGGGAAAGCAAGCCCTCGCGGGTCGACGATAATATTTGCCGCAACTGTCATGACATTTTTAATATTGAAGACGATCACCCGGAATTCAAGCCAGTAAAACTGGAAACGCAAAAATTAGAGGATATCGGCCTGAGGTTCAGCCACCTGAGCCATCGAAAGAATGAAAAAAACAGCGAGGAAATCAACAAGAAATTCGAAAGAGGCTGTTTGCTGTGCCATAAATTGGACCCCTCCGGCAATTACTATAAGTTTAAGAAAACAAGTTTTGAAACCGACTGCAAGGACTGCCACCCGCTTCAAGAGTTGTCGATAAAAAAGATGTTCGATGGCGAGGACATCGAGAAGTTTGCGGGATCGATCGGCGCGATCATGGGCAAGTTCGGGTTGGAGTCCGACGGTAATTTTCTTTCGCGGTTTGCATATGTCCCGGGCAATGAAAGGCGCCGCCGCCCGGAGGGTTTCACTTACAAGCCGTCTCACAAGGACCCTTATCTGGCGAGCTTGTTTCGTAACAAGAATGTTCCCGACGAGGAGGCCCTGAATGCGCTTTCCCAGGGGAAAAAGGGGACGACCCTCAACTGTTTGAAATGCCACTTGACCGAATCGGCGGAAAAGGCGCGGTTGGAAACGCTCAAGCTAGGCCAAAACGTCTCTTTTTCTCCCGTTCTGTCCCTTGCGGCAGTGGAAACCGTGATTACAAAATTCTCCCACAAGGCGCATGCCAGGGATTGCGCCGATTGCCATAAAAAGATTTCGACGAGCGAGGCTCTTTCCGACATCAACATTAACATAGACCGGAAATTCTGTTTTAGTTGCCATAATAATACCGCCGTGAAGGCCGAATGCCCCCGGTGCCACAATTTCCATAAAGCGATGAATCAGCTTGCGGTCTCGGAATTGATGCGGGCCCGGCAAGAAGCGGCGGCGAACCCGGAAAAGGGCGACGCGCCGGGCAAGTAGGAAAATGGCGCATAAAATTTTATTTCAAGACATTCAAAAAAGCGTCGAGGTTTTGGACGGCGAAACCGTTCTGGATGCCGCCGAAAAGGCCGGGGTGAGCATTCCGTCCAGTTGTCGAAAGGGCGAGTGTGGAACCTGCAAGGTCAAAATAGTCTTGGGAAATGTCAAGGCTACGGATCAAACGGTCGCGCCGGGAGGCGAAGCGGCCGGGGAAACTATTTTGTCGTGCGTGTCTTTCCCGCAAAGCGATTTGGTCTGCGAGTTGTCCGTGGCCGCCGATGAAACCGACGCTCATGTGGTTGACGTAATAGCGCAAACCCTGGACACCAAAACGTTTCGCCTGGTTTTGGTTGAAAAAAGTTTCGCCGAATTTCAGCCCGGCCAGTTTATAACCGTTGCCCCCCTTATCGACGGCAAAAAACACCATCGATGCTATTCGATCTCCTCCTCTTGCATGAACCGGGATTATATTGAAATCACCGTCAAACGGCAGGCGAGAGGGCTGGTCAGCAATTATTTCAACGACACGGTCAGGGTAGGCGACGTGATTCGTCTGAACAAGCCGCAAGGCAAATTCAAGCTTGACCTGAAAAAAGAAAACAATCTGCTTTTAGTCGCATCGGGCTCCGGAATTACGCCGTTGATGAGCATGGTCCGTTCGCTCCTCGACTTGAACTCCCGGCGGCGGATCGTTTTATTGTATGGAAGCAGGACCGAGGGGGATATTATTTTTTACGGCGAACTTTTGGAGATGCAGGCGGAATTTCCAAATTTCTCCATGCTGGTTTTTCTCAGCCAGCCCGTGCGCGGGTGGGGAGGCGCCGTAGGGAGAATCGACGACAAGACAATCTTGAAAACCCTCGAAACCATGGAGGGGGAAACGTCCCTTTATACCTGCGGGCCGGATCCTTTGATGGAAATGGCGGTTGCCTGCGCGAGAAAGCATGGCTTGCCCTCGACGGATTGTCATGTGGAAAACTTTGCTCCTCCAAAACAGGAGTTGCCGGCGAATTTTTTGACGATCGAGCAGATGAAATTGGTCGATCTTTTCAAGGGCTTGAGCGACTCCGCCTTGGAGGGCATACAGCCGCACGTTATGTGGCGGAGGTTTATGCCGGGCGAAGTGATCATGCGCGAAGGCGAGTACGGCAACTCGGCTTTTTATGTTTGCGAGGGGAGGGCGAAGGTCTTTTTGAGGTCTTTGGACCCCGGACAACTGGGTAGAGCTTCGCAAAAAAAAGGTTCGGTCTGGGAGCGGCTGAAACGGCTGGTCGGCAAAAACCCCAGCGGGCATGAATTTATTTTGAGCAGGGACGTCAAGGTTGACCCGACCTATCTCAGCGGTGAAGGAGTTTTGTACGATAACGAGGGTAAAACCTTGCGGCCGTTTTACCTGGTAGGGGATGCGCTGGGACAGGATGGGAAACCGCTCGCCCGCGAAGACACGGTTTTGTTGGACAAAGGAGGAATGTTTGGCGAAATCGCCGCCTTGTTTCGGTCCCAACGGACGGCCACGGTAGTTTCAGACCCGGACTATCCAAGACCCGGAATATTCCTGGAACTGCGAGTTCAGGCTTTACGGGCTCTATCGAAACGTAGCGCGGAGTTCAAATCGACGATCGAAAAACTGTATCGCGAACGGATCCTGAAGCAGTTCCTGAGGAATTCCGAGTTGTTTTCCGGGTGCGATGAAAGTTTGCTCGCGGAAACGATTCAGAAATCGGATTTTTACTCTTATAAGCCAAACGAGGTTATTGTCAGGCAGGGCGAGGGCGGCAACGTATGCTATGTGATACTGTCCGGGTTCGTCCGGATTTCCAAGGAAATAGAGGGGCAGGGCTTGAATTTTCATTACTTGAAGAAGGGGGATTTTTTCGGGGAGTTGTCCCTCTCCCGGGACCGGGAAACCGTTTCAACCTTTACCGCCGTGAATAATGTGCATCTCATCGGCTTGTACAAGGAACATTTTTCGAGGCTGATGGAGATTGTCCCGTTCAAGCGGAAAATGGAGCAGACTGCCGCTTGCCGGGAGGAAATATTTGCCAACCTTGAAACCCGGCTGGCAAAACTTTCCTTCCTGGGTTTTGGAATCGATAATCATCTGCTCAACGGCCAAAGCATCATGGTCATCGATCTGGACCGATGTACACGGTGCGACGACTGCGTGCGCGCTTGTGCCGACAGCCATGATGGATATCCGCGGTTTGTCCGGGAAGGGCCGAAGGTGGGCAAGATGATGTTTCCCCATTCCTGCATGCATTGCTTGGACCCGCTGTGCATGGACGGTTGTCCCAGTGGCGCCCTGCATCGGGGCGTGGCCGAGGGCGAAGTGATGATTAATCTGGACACCTGCGTGGGTTGTGCCTTGTGCGTGAAAAATTGTATTTACGACAATATCCTGCCCTTGCCGGTCGCGGAAAGCGTCGAGAAGGACGGAGTTGTCCGGTATAAAAGAAATCCGCTGAATGGCAAACCCCTTCTCAAGTCCATGAAGTGCGACCTGTGCGCGGAAACCGGCGATCCGGCTTGTGTTCGCGCCTGCCCGTATGACGCGATGCGAAGGCTTGATTTCGAGGAAATATTCAAATCGCAAGCGCCGTGACGCGATTTCGTATCTGAATAACGGAACTTCGGGAGCTCCCTGTCATGAACGCAACTGGTTTATCTGGCCGAAAAGCCTTCAATGGGACCGATTCCTGGGTAACGGGCCTTGTTGCCTCCGGTTCTTCTTTTTTCCAGGATCCTGGAAAAGCCGGGCGTTGGATATTTTGTTTTTTGGCGGGATTACTTTCCATGATTTTACTGGATCAGTCCGAAATCGTGATGGTCGGCAAAGGACACTTTATTTCCATCTGCGCTTTATTTTTGATCTTGCTGGCCCATTCCAGTTTGGGCCCGGCCCGGCCCGGCCATTATTATGGCATGGTTTTATTTGCCTTGTTCATGCTGGGATTTTCCATTTATCTGATTATCAATAGAAGATATTCCTTTGAAACGGAAAAACTGGTCTCGGGCATATTGATTTTACTTTTAACCTTTTTGGGGCTTTGTTTCAGGATCAAGAAAAATCTGTCGCCCTTTGTCGCGCTTCGAAGCGCGAAAAGCTGGAGGATCTTTCACATTTATTCCGGGTTCGCTTGCTTCTTTGTTCTGCTGTTCCATGTCAATTTTCAGTTTCCCGTCGGCTTCTTTTCCAACATATTGTTTTACGTGTTTTTTGCTTTTATCGTGCTTGGCGTGGTGGGACTTTATTTGCAAAAGATAGTCCCAATCAAACTTGCCGATCTGGAGTTTGAGGTCGTTTATGAAAAAATACCGGGAGTTGTCGAGCGGTTGCGCGACAAGATCCGCGCGGCATTGGACGAGTTGGGGCGGAAGCATGAAGTTTCCAAGGCTTTGTCCTACTTCTGCGATCAAGAGGTTTTTCCGTTTTTTCAAGGCCCGATTCCGCAGTTGACCTATTTTTTCAGCGCATCGGCGGGCGTGATCGAGAAGTTGCATGAATTTGAAAAGGTGGAGATGTTTTTAAGCGAACGGGAGAAGCTGGTTTTGGCCCGAATACGGGAAATGTATCTTGAAAAACAGCAGATCGACGTTCACTGCGCTTTACAATGTATCTTAAGGCAATGGCTCTCGTTACATATGACCATTTCGGCGCTTTTTATTACTCTGGGTATTTATCATGTTGCGATAATCGTTGCCTTTTGACGAATTATTACCGGGAGCGCTAAATAGGTGGCGTTTGATCGATCGGGCTCTCAATGAGAGCGCGATCATGGTTCGACAAGCTCACCATGACAATGATAGCCCTTGTCATCCGGGGCCTGTCGAAGGATGACCCATTTGAAATGCTACGATTTTCGACTCGCGCAATATCGGGGCCAGAACTCTCGGCGGGCAAAAAAACAAGTCGCGAAAAACACAAACGCAGGGAAACGAGCGGCGGTCAGGGGGTAGGACAGTTTCCCATGCTCTCGACGACATGGACTTTAACCGAATTCATCCAAGGATGCGGGAGGCATTTGAAAACATAAGTGCCGGGATCAAATATCAGGTTTTCAACATGCGGGTTTGGCATTCCTATCATTCCCCATCCCAAGAGGTAGACGGTTTGCCTGGGGTTTTTTTCCGTAGGATAGATCAACCTGTGATCTACAGGATCCAGGTTGATAAAATCGATGCTGTTGCAGGAATCTATTTCGATATACTCCGGCGAGAAGGTGGAGTTTACGATTACAACGGTTTCCGTCGCCAAGGCTTCAATGGCGGACAATCCGACGAAAATGACGGACAAAATGGATAACGAGAAATTTGTTTTCAGATTCATAAGAATACGATGAATCAACCCGCAAGTCCTTACGCCAGGCAAGTTTTTTTAAGAATAACTCATCTTGTGTTTGAGGCCAAGGAATTTTCCCGGTCGATGATTCAAACGTTTGATCCTCTCTTGAAATTGGCGGATACGTGAGCTTGGCGCGAGATGGTTGGGCGGTCCGGGAGAGTTTTCCCGGAGCGGGATTAGTTTACCGGTCGCACTCCCCGCCGATCATGTTGAGCATGTCGAAGGTGGGGATGAGGTCGGCCAGCATCTGGCCCTTGATGATGTGGCTCATGGCGGAGGTCATGGTGAAGCAGGGCGGCCGCACCCGGCACTTGTAGGGTTTCCCGCCGCCGTCGCTCACCAGGTAAAATCCCAGTTCGCCGTTCGCGGCTTCCACGGGGAAGTAAACCTCGCCGATCGGGGGCTTCAATCCCTCGATCACCATTTTGAAATGGGCGATCATTTCCTCCATCCGGGTGTACACGTCCTGTTTGGAGGGTTGGCGCAGGTAGGGGTTGTTGACGTTGATCGGGCCCTCGGGCATGTCCCTCATGGCTTGCTTGACGATCTTCATGCTTTGCTTGATTTCCTCCATGCGGACGAGGTAACGGTCGAAGTTGTCGCCGGTGGTCCCGATGGGGATGTCGAAGTCCATGCGGTCGTAACACAGGTACGGATGGGCCTTGCGTACGTCGTAATCCACGCCGCACGCCCGCAGGCAGGGGCCGGTAAAGCCGTAGGAAATCGCGTCCTCGCGGGAAATGGCCCCGGTGTTCCGCATGCGGTCGATGAAAATGCGGTTCTTGGTGAGGAGCTTGTCCACGTCGTCATATAGCGCGTCCAGCTTGGGATAGACGGCTTTCAGGTCGCCGTCGAAGCCCGGCGGCAGGTCGCACATCAACCCGCCGATCCGGACGTAGTTGGAGGTCAACCGCGCCCCGCAGACTTTCTCGAGCAGGTCCCAGACGATTTCGCGGGCTTCCACGAAATAGATGAACGCGGTCAGCGCCCCCAGTTCTAGGGCGGCGGCGGCGACGTTCGTGTAGTGGTCGGAAATGCGGGCCAGCTCGTTGGTGACGACGCGGATGTATTTACAGCGCTCGGTGCATTCGATGCCCAGCAGTTTTTCGACCGCCAGGGCGTAGCCGATGTTGTTCATGATCGCCGAACAGTAGTTCAACCGGTCCGTGTAGGGGAAGACGTTGGTCCAGGTGACGCTCTCGCACATCTTTTCGAAGCCTCGGTGGAGGTAGCCCACCTCGGTGACGCAGTCCACCACGGTTTCCCCGTCGAGGGTGAGAAGGAACTTCACCGTGCCGTGGGTGGCGGGGTGGGACGGGCCCATGTTCAGGACCATGTGTTCGGTATGCAGGTTCTCTTTTAAGTCGGCCATGTCAGTCGATGACTCAAGCTGGGGTTATTTGTTGGGCGGTTCAGCCTGCCTTGAAAATTTTGACGGAAACCGGCCCTTCCTCTCCGTTCCTTAACAGATTGACGGGTATTTCCGGCCAGTTCTTGGGAATATAGACCATCCCTCTGGCGGTCGCCGGACTCACCTCGACGGGCGCTTCTATTTTGTACGACGGCGACTCCACCACGATCCTGTCGCCGGTTTGCAGGTCCAGTTTGCCCGCGTCCTCGGGGTTGATCGACGCGTGGCAATCGGGCGCGGCCGTGACCAGCGCTTTCGCGTACTGCGTGTACGTGCCAATGTGGAACATGTGGTTGTTCGCCAGGAGCCTGAATGGATAACCCGGTTTCGGCGACGGGTTCTTGTACTCCCTGGAAACGGCGAACTTGGGTTTGACGGGCATGCCCTGGGGAACCCACTGCATGGACTCGTCCCCCGGCAGGAGCCCCTTGTAGATCGGCGCGACCCGTTCGATTTCCCGCTGGACGTCCTCGGTTGACGTATTGGCGAACGGTTTTTTCAACGCCTCGGCCAGTTCGATGAAGATGTCGAAGTCGGGCTTGGAACTGCCTTCCGGCAATATGGCGTGGGTTACGCGTTGCACGTGCCTGCTCATGTTGGTGAACGACCCGTCTTTCTCGGCGTAGGTCGCCGTCGGCAGTATGAGGTCCGCCATTTTGGCGGTCTCGGTCATGTAAATGTCCTGGACCACCAGGAAGGGGACGGTGCGCAACGCGTCCTGGACCAGGGTCCCTTTGTAATAGGAGTGGACCGGGTCCTCGCCGGCGATATACAGGAATTTGATGGTCCCGTTTTTGCAGTTTTCGAACAACTGGTCCGCCGGGTTTTTGTCGGCGAATTTGAGCGCGGTCAATCCCCACTCCCCGGCCAGGGCCGCCAAGGCCTCCGGGGACTTGGAACATCGATAGCCCGGCAGGAATTCCGGCGTCACGCCCATGTCGTTGACCCCCTGGGAATTGCAATGTTCCCGCGGAGGATAAACGCTGACGCTCCCTTCGCCGCCGAAGTGGGCCAGCGTACACAGGTTCAACAAGGCGTTGAGGACGTCCTCTCCCTGCTCGTTTTCCAACACGTCGTTGCCGACGATGACGAACCGGTCCGCTTTCCGCGCAAATCGTTCCGCCGCCCGCGTCAGGACTTCGTCCTTGGTCCCGGTTGTTTTTTCCGCGAAATCCGCCGTGTATTTGTCCAAAGACCGCGCCATCTCGTCGTAGTTGGGGACGGAGGACTTGACCTTGGCTTCGTTTATCAATTTGCGCTCGATCAGGATTTTGCAGATGCGGTTGACGACGGCGAGGTCCGACCCGTAGCCGAAGTTCAGCCGGATGTCCGTCCGCGATTCGTTATGGAAGACGACGTCCCGCGGGTTGGCGATGATGATGTCCGCGCCCGCGTGGACCGCGGCCTTGCGGACGGCGTTTCCCGCCACCGGGAATTCCGACGGCAGGTCGGAGTTGAATATCAGGACGACGTCGGCTTGCTCCAACTGGGCGATCGGCTTGGAGACGATCCCGTTCTCGAAACAACTCAGCATGAACCGGTTGACGTAAGGGGCGCGCAGGTTTTGCAGGTTCGTGACCTGGTTGGATCCCATCGTCCGGAACAGTTTTTGGAAGAGATAGTTCTCCTCGTTCGTCAGTTTTTCCGAACCGAGTCCGGCGACGGTTTCCGGTCCGCTCCGGTTGACCGTCGTCTGGATGCGTTCGGCGATCGTGTTCAAGGCCTCGTCCCACGTGACTTCCTTGAATGTCCCGCCGACGTTCATCAACGGGGTTTTCAACCTGTCCGGGTTGTGGATCATCCCGTGGCCGAACCGGCCCTTGGCGCACAGGTTGCCGTTGTTGATGCCGGCCGTCTCGCGGTCCTCCGCCTCGATGCGTTTGATATGGCCTTTCTTGGATTCCAGCTTGATGGAGCATCCCCACGAGCAGAAATTGCAGGTGGTGAGGGTCTCGGTGAACAAGGCGGCCAATCCGCGCGCTTCGGAAGTGAGGTCCATCAGGGCGCCTGTGGGACAAACGGTGATGCACTGTCCGCAGAATTCGCAGTCCAGCGGCTCCTCGTTGGCCGTGCCGATGGACACCTTCAGCCCGCGCTTGTGGAAGTCCAGCGCCTGGACGCCCTGGACCTCGTCGCACACGCGCACGCACATGCCGCACGTGATGCACCGGTTGAGGTAAAACTCGATGAACGGGTTGGTCTTGACGCTCGGCTCGTTGCGCCGCCGGATTTCGAACCGGTTGTTGTACAGTTGCATGGCGTCGGTGGTGTCCTGGAGCGGACACACCCCGGATTTGTCGCAGATGGGACAGTCGAGCGGGTGCTCGACCAACAGCATTTCCAGACAAGCTTTGTTGTACCGGCGGGTCTCCTCGGTGTCGATGAACACCTCCATCCCATCCTCCGCGGGATGGGTGCAGGAATAGACCAGTTCCTTGTGCCCGTTGGTCCGCACTTCCACCATGCAGGTCCGGCACGCGGCGAACGGTTTCAGGTTCCTGTGCGAGCACAGGTTGGTTATCGGGACGCCATTGCGCTTGGCGACGTCCAGGATCACCGTCCCTTCCGGGGCGGAGACTTCCCGTCCGTTCAATTTCAGTTTAACGGTTTTCTTGGCAACGGTACTCATGCGGGACTCGTCTCCTTGGCTTGTGCCGGGTCTTCCGTGTTCTCGTAGGACCCAAATATCTCCTTCGTCTTTTCCGGGTCGATCGTTCCGTGGACGTCGTTGCCGATGATGCACATCGGCGCGGCGCCGCAGTTGCCCAGGCAGGAAGCGGTTTGCAAGGTGAACATCTTCTTCTTGTCGGTCTCGCCGGGGCGGATGTGGTAGATGTCGTGCAGTTTACCCGCGATGATCGGCGCGCCCTTGACGAAACAGGCGGTCCCGTAACACAGCTTGACGATGAATTTCCCCGGCTCGGTGATGCGGAACTGGGGATAAAAAGAGATCACGCCGTAGACCTGGGCCTTGGATACCCCCAGCCACGCCATGACCAGCTTTATGGTCTCCTCGGGAAGATAACGGTAAACTTCCTGGATTTTTTGCAGTACAGGAATCAGATGACGCCGGGCCCTGGGGAAACCGTTCAGGATTTCCCGTGTCCGAGTCAGGTCGATTTCTTTTTTTTCCTCGGTTTCGCTTCCCGCCGTAGCGTTGTTGGTCGCCATAAGTTTTGAGGTTTGCTCAAGGGTTGGTTTTTAGTATTACCGCCAGTTTAAGATAAGCGGTAACCGTTTGAAAACGAAAACCCGTCTTTTCCAAGGCATATAAACAGCCAAACGGAAATGCGCAGTATAAGGGTTGCATTATTTTACTGTCAACTCATTTTATTTTCCGTTTGCGACGCTAAAAAATCGCTTGTTTTTCAATGAGTTGCTGTGAACGCTCCTAAAACCGCCGGACGCTCTTCACGGCTTGGGCGGGCTTGTGGCGAGTGCACGTTCCGGTTCAACCAGAGTTTGAAGATAAAACGCCTCCAAAATCCAAAACCGGCAAGCAAGAACTTGGAGTGGGGCGACCCCCATGTAAAGGAGAGCTTTGCATAACTATCTTCCACACCGTCATTGCGAGCGGAGCGAAGCAATCCATATGGAGCGCTACGCGTCCCCGCGTAGCGCGCAAAGCGGGAGGCTTTGCGCTCCAGAAACCTGGATCGCCACGCCCGTCTGCGACGGCTCGCGATGACGAATAAAAGGTTGCCCGGCGAAATGGGAGTTGTGCAAAGCTCTTCTTGCAAAGGGGGCTGGGATTGCCCTCGGTGACGCCTTGAGCGCAGGGAGAGTTTCAGCAAATTGCCCCCCCACGGCGAGTGGGTCAATCGGGGACGATTTGCGTGCCGGTTTTTCCTTCCAGGGCTGGTAACAGGTCGTTCAAGTTGGCGATGATCGCCCTTTTGCCTCCGCTCCGGACGAACTGGATCGCCGACTCCACCTTGGGTTTCATGCTCCCCTCCAGGAAATGTCCCAACTCCATGTAGGTTTCCATTTCCTCCGCCGTGGCGGATTTGATCGGCGATTGCCGGGGCGAGTTGTAATCGAGGTAGGCGTAATCGACCGCCGTCAGCATGACAAAACAGTCGATGCCGATTTCGCCGGCCAGAAGAGCGCTGGCGCGGTCCTTGTCGATGACCGCCTCCACGCCGTGCGACAAGCCCCCCGACGCGTCCCGGAAGACCGGGATGCCGCCGCCGCCCGCGCCGATGACGATGAACCCCTGGTCCAGCAGGTTCTGGAAAAGGTTCTTCTCGACGATCTCCAGCGGCTTAGGGGAGGGGACCATGCGGCGGTATCCGCGCCCCGCGTCCTCGCGCAATACCCAGCCGCGTTCCCGGGCGAGGCGTTCCGCGTCCTCGGCGGAATAGAACACGCCGATCGGTTTATCGGGGTTCTGGAAGGCCGGGTCGCCGGGGTCCACCACCGCCTGCGTGATCACCGCGTAGCATTTCTTGTTGACGCCCAGCTCGGCGCACACGCTGTCGAACACGTTTTGCAGGATGTAGCCGATCCGGCCCTGGCTGTCGGCCACGCACACGTCGAGCGTGACCTGGCGCGGGAATTCGTTCTTGGTGAGTTCCTGTTGCAGGAAGATCCGGCCCACCTGCGGGCCGTTGCCGTGGGTGAGGACGATTTTCCCGTACCCGTTCTTGATCAGGCCGGCCACTTCCCGTATGCTCCGCCGCGCGGCGAAAAACTCGTCCCGTTGCCGGTTGGAACTCTCCGGCGTCTCCAACGCGTTGCCGCCGAAGGCGATCAGCAGACTGGGCTTGGCCGGGGAGTTTTTGGGTTGCATGAGGGAGAATGACGGGTTTTTTGCGCGGGGACAAAGCGCAACCCCATCATGGAATCGTCTTTGATCCGCACACGGATAAAATCGTATTGATAAGCGCCTTCAATTCCGGACATTGGGAAACGGCGACTCCGAGATCGTTGTCCCGCAAGATCCGGTCGGCGTCGCGCGGCTTAATATAGTGGTTGCGATGTTGGCCGATACGAAAAATTTCTTTGATACGGCGCGAGGGCGGATTGTGGTGGTTTACGGTTTCAGGGGTACTGCTTGGGGCCGCTTTGTTACGGCCCGCTAATTTTTGGATGCAAGACCAATAAGGTAAAAGCCATGCCTCGAACTCATGTTGAGCGGCATAGGGATGGAACCTCGGTTCATTGCCGACCCACTGGCGCATTTTAGTCTTTGCATCTTGCGCGTCTTTAAAATCGGGCGATTGGGGACCTGTATAAACATCCGTCAATGCGATCACATGATCCGCCGGATTTCTTCCATTCTCCAAGAGATTACTGACAATACGCTTTAATTGGTCCCCGGTAGGAATGCGGCCACCGTATGGAAGGGGATCAAGAGAAGGCATGCAACCAGCGAGATGCCTTTCCAGGTACTTGCGGAGATGCGGCATGAAGGCTTTCTCGGTCTTGCCTTCGACAATCAAGGCTATTTTCACGACCGTCCTCCCATGCGCCCCATTCGCCAAGCCTCGTCGAGGGTATACTCTTTGAACCATTGTTCCAAATCCAGCGAATCGGCCCACTTTGCCGACGCAAAGCCGTCATCGCCGATATCCATGACGACCACTTCCTTGGGGTCAAGAAAGCGGACAAGCCTGTCGGAATGAGTGGCGACGATGATTTGGGTTCTTTCGGAGGTTTCCCGCATCAGATCGGCGAGGAAGCTCAGCATTTCAGGATGCAGGCTGACTTCGGGTTCGTCGATCATGGTCACGGGGGAAAGCGCCGGGCTCTGTAACAGAGAGATCAACCAAAGAAAGCGGAGAGTTCCCTCGGAAAGCTGGTTTATGTAAATCGGGTTCTTGAAGTTTTTTTCTTTCCAGGTCATGGACAGCATGCCAGCCGCCACCGGTGGAAAGTTGAGGGATTCAAAGCCTGGGAATGCCGATTTCAGAGTATCCTCTATTGCTTCGTACCGATCAGGGTCTTTTTCCCGAAGGGAGTAAAGGAACGGGACCATATCCTCGCCGTTCTCGCCGGGCAGATCGGCGGGTTTCATCTGTTGGGGGAGTTTTACCGGAGCGCGCTGGCTCACGTCGAGCACATGATACTGTGTGACGGAACTGAGGACCCGCCGCAATTCCTCGGCTTCCGGGAACATGTTAGAGACTTGGGACAGCGTCGACTCGAACGGGTTGTGCTCCCATGTAGGCCGGACGAGTTTGTTTTTTTCGGGACTAAAATAGAAGATATTATCGGAATTCGATTCGATGTATTTGAAAGGTCTCTGACGCCCTCTTTCTTGGGATAAAACCTCCGGTGAAATATTATACGTTACACCCTTGGGTTCGATATGGAGACTGTATTTGAGAGGTTGTTTGCTGGATTTCTCCATGATTTCGGTTTCCAAGGCGAGATTGCCCGCGCGCCCGCGGGTGAGAACCTCAGCGATGCCGCCCATATCGTTCAATTTGCGGTTCATCGTCCCCTCTGCGGAAGCGGAAAGGAGGGACATGGCGTCCAAAAAAGATGTTTTGCCCACGCCGTTGGCGCCGATCATGACCATCAACGGTCGCATTTCGATCTCGATGTCATGCAACCGTCTGAATCCCTCGATTTTGATCTTCTTCACTTTATGCATACCTGGCGCTCCTTTGACCGATTTTCTGCTAATTCTTTTGGCGTCAAATTTTCCTGTGGACCATGCGGACGAAGAGTATTATACGATGTTCTTCAGAGTTCGAATCTCTCTTTTTCATAGGCTTGACCGCATCCTCTCTCTTGGAGAAAGTCGAGTCATGCCACGAACGCTTTCAGGACGGTCTCGAGGTCGGGGAGGCCGATTTCCTGGAGTTCGTAGGTCGCCCGCACGGTCGGTTTCTTGATCTTGACGACGCGGCGTATCTCCGGCTACATCAGATTGGCTTGGGCGGATTTGTCGAGCTTTGGGATTTCACGCGGCATAACGCAGGATTTCCACCTCGACGCCGCGCTGGACGGCGGTTTCGGCCAGATCCAGAATTTTTCGCGAGACTTCCTCGCTGAGGTAATATTCGCCGCAATTCTCGCACACGTCGGCGGGCACGCCGCGTACGATGACCGCGCTGGTCTTTCGTTCGAGGGTAACAGTGACCTCGCCTTCATGGGTTTCGCCGTGATGGCAAAAAAGGCACATCATGTTTTTCTCCTCCTGCGAAAACCGGGTTCCCAGAGAACCGGGTTGGGTTCGTAAACCGTGACCACATAAGCGGCTGATTCTTTCGAATTATAGCCTAATACCACATGCAACGGTCTTCCTTTTACAAAACCGAGTAGCAAGCGGCTGGGGTAGGGAAAATCATCCGGATATTCCGCGAGGATTTCATGGCTGGAAATGACCGCCTTGACATCGTCGATTCCGATGGAGCGGGTAAATATCTGGTTCAGTGCATGCCGGGTGAAGGCGACCCGTTTGATCTTCCAATCATCCGCCATACCCAAGTTCCTTTTTATACGCTTGGCCGCGTCCTCTTACTGACAGCCGACTGATAACGCGCCAGCGCCTCCGGATCGTCGATCGAGCCATGGTGATGGACTTGCCGCCAATGTCCGTCGATTAATTTGTAAATCCGGGTGGTGCGAATGGCCAGATCGATGGCGGTTTCGCCTATGGAAAAACGTCCCCGCTCTCTTCCCACCGCGTAAAACATCCGGTCCGTCTCGTGCAGGGTATAATCGTAAAATTCGACATAGACGCGGGCGGGGCCATTGAAGATCAGTTCGTAAACGGCCCCGATTTCTTCCCACCCCCGCTTGATTCCGCCCACAGGATTGTCCATCGAGATTTCAGCGGTCCGGGCCCAATTGTTCGACATCTTGGCCATGTCCCTGTTGTTGAAGGCGTCGTAAAATTCGATCAGGGCCCGAAGGGGAGGGGGCGCGCCCTTTATGTCTTCCCGACCGGTTATCGGCGTTTGCTCCGGGAGCATTTTCAGACCTCTTACACGTCCAGCGCTTCCTGGAAGAGGGGGGCGCGTTCGCGGGTCATTCAAGCAACTTTCCCGCCCAACGGCGGATGGCCATCATTATCTGCCCGGCCTCTTCTCCTGTCAGGGACTCTGTTTCCTTGTCGTCGTAGCGGAAGGTCACGGCAAAGGGGGCAAGCTTGTGGAACTCATCGTCCGAAACCGGCGGCTGAAGCCGTTATTCCGGAGCAGTTCCGCGAGTTTTACGAGGTCGTGCGTGCGTTCGAATTCGATGAGGTTCAGGTATAAAACGGCCTTTAAAGACTTCTCGACAGCTTGCTGGGCATGAAAACACACCACCGACGAATGCGCTTCCGGGGAATTCATCAAGATGTCGAAAGCCTTGATGTCCCGGTCTGCCAGGCGTAAGGACCGTAGCGCCTCCTCAACGTTCGGCTTCATACAAGACCTTGCCTTCCTTCCTTGCCCAGTAAAGAACCGTTCCGGGCACCTGGCTACGCCGCTCGAACTCGGCCTGCGAATAGACCAGAATATCCACGCCCACGCCAACGCTTCCTACCGCCTTGCGAAGGCGGATCGTTTCTTCGTAGGTATCGGGTTCCCTGTTTTCGATGACCATTAAATCCAGATCGGAGCCTTTGTCCTCGTCGCCCCGCGCGCGGGAGCCAAACAGGATGACCTTCGCCGGACGAGCAACCTCTACAATGCGCCGGACGGCAAGATCGATCGTTTCGTTAAAGGTCATAAACTCAGTTTCGTAAAGTTTAAGGGCGCATTACTACGGCTACACGTCCAGCGCTTCCTGGAAGAGGGGGGCGCGTTCGCGGATGAAGCGGAAGCGGGCTTGCGCGTCCTTGCCCATGAGGTGGTCGAATGTCTTGTCGGCGTTTTCCCGGCTGGCGACTTCCACGCGGATCAACGAGCGCGAGCGTTTGTCCATGGTGGTCTCCTTGAGGTCGGACGGCGGCATCTCTCCCAGTCCCTTGAACCGGCCGATGTCGTATTTGGCGTTGTCCAGTTTTTGCAGTATGGAGTCTTTTTCCTTGTCGTCGATGGCGTAGTAGCAGTTCTTGCCGGAGTCGATCCGGTAGAGCGGCGGCTGGGCGATGTATAAATTCCCCTTCTCGATGAGCTCCGGCATGTAGCGGTAGAAGAACGTCAGGAGCAGGGCGCAGATGTGCGCGCCGTCCACGTCGGCGTCGGTCATGATGATGATCTTGCCGTACCGCAGTTTGTCATGGTCGAACTTGGGATGGATGCCGGTCCCGGTGGCGGAGATGATGTTCTGGATCTCGGTATTGGCCAGGATCTTGTCCATGGTCGCGGTCTCGACGTTCAGGATTTTGCCGCGGATGGGCAGGATGGCCTGGGTTTTGCGGTCGCGGGCCTGCTTGCTGGACCCTCCGGCAGAGTCGCCTTCGCAGATGAACAGCTCGGATTCCTCCCGGTCGGTCGAGGCGCAGTCGGACAGCTTGCCGGGCAGGTTCAACCGGTGCGATATGTTGGTCTTGCGGTGCACCGCCTCCTTCGCCTGCCGTGACGCGATGCGCGCCTGCGCCGACAGGATCACGCGGTTGGCGACGAGGTCGCCGACGGTCTGGCGCTCGTGCAGGAAGTTCTCCAGCGAGTGCTTGACGACCGACTCCACCTGCGACGTGATGTCCGAGTTCAGCCGTCCCTTGGTCTGCCCCTGGAATTCCACCTCGCCCGACAGGTAGACGCTGACGATGGCCACGAGCCCTTCCTTGACATCGTCGCTGGTGACGCCGGGGATCCCCTTGGAGAGCAGGTTCCGGCGCTCGATATAGGCGCGGATGGCCCGCGTGACGCCGTTGCGGAACCCGTTTTCGTGCGTCCCGCCGTCCGCGGTCTTGATGGCGTTGGCGTAGGAGTGGATGACGGTGTCCGTCCCGGCGGTCCACAGGAAGGCGGCTTCCAACTTCAGGCGCTGGTCGTCCTTCTCGACGTACACCGGCTCCTCCATGAGGACCTGCTTGCCGGCCGCGATCTTCTTCAGGTAGTCCTTGATGCCGCCGGGGTATTGGAACACGTGCTCGCTACCGCGTTCCCGGACGACGATCTTGAGCCCCTTGTGCAGGAAGGCCTTGGCTTCGGCCTGTTCGAGGATCCATTTGACATTCAACTCGACCTTGGGAAAAATCTGCGAGTCGGGTTTAAAGTAGACGGTGGTGCCGTAATGGCGCGACGGCTTGCCCTTGTTGATTTTGCCGACGGCCTTGCCGCGCGAGTAGGTCTGGGTCCACTCGAACCCGTCGCGCCGCGACGTGGCCACCAGCGTTTCGGACAGGGCGCACACCACCGCCATGCCCACGCCGTGCAGGCCGCCGGAGACTTTGTAATTGTCGTCGCCAAACTTCCCGCCGGAGTGCAGGGTGGTGAACAGGATTTCCATGGCGCTTTTCCCGCTGTTGCGGAACTCGTCCACCGGGACTCCGCGCCCGTTGTCCTTGATCGCGATCGCGTTGTCCGCCTCGATCTCGATCTCGATGGTGTCGCAGTGGCCGTTGAGGGCTTCGTCCACCGAGTTGTCGAGGATTTCCCACACGAGGTGGTGCAGTCCCGTTGTGGAGGTCGAGCCGATGTACATTCCCGGACGCCGCCGGACTGGTTCCAGCCCTTCCAGTAATTGAATATCTTTCGCTTGATACGTTCCCATGGTTCCCTAAGAGCGTGTAATAAAATGAAATTTCATATAATCCCCTCCCCCTTGATGGGGGAGGTCGGGTGGGGGTGAAAAGCCGGGCAAGCGCCCGGAGGCAATGCGGCGATGACGCTGACGCGGTCGCCGAAATGCGAATCCTCCCGGCCCCCTTTGCAAGGGGGAGCTACATCCCGTAGCGTCAGCCTGAGGCGGCGTTGGACCAGCGTTCACGCCGGTCACCCTCCCCCAGCCCCCTCCCCCAGCCCCCTCCCTCAAGGGAGGGGAGTCATTTGTGTGTCCAGACCATCGGTTCATTTTGTTATGCCCTCTAGGTCAAAGTACGTTGACGATGGTTTTCCGCTTGGAGACGATGACGCCCTGGCTCCCTCTCTGGTAGACGGGGATGTCCTTCATGGAAATCTCCTTCTGGCTTCCGTCATCGAACGCCAGCGCGGCCTTGTCCTTGAGCCCGACGCATTTGAACCCCGCGAGGGTGGCCTCGTCGGCCAGCTTCATCAGGCGCGCGCCCATCCCGGCGCCGGTCAGTTTGGCGATCTGGTCGAGTGGGACGAGCAGGCCCTTGCCGTTACTGGAGGCCAGAAAAACGTGGTCGCCCGCGACCAGCGAGATGCCCGCCATGCGCTGGTTGTCTTTTAGCGACATGATCTTTTTCCCGGAGCGCGTGGTTTCGCCGAGGTTCGCCAGGGGGAAGCGGAAGCCGTAAGCGGTGTCGCTGGCGGCCAGAAACTCCGCGTCGCGCAATTCCTCCTCCGCGCCGAAGTCGAGGGTTTTTTGCGCCGTCCCGGTCTCCGCGGGCGGGACGGGGATCCCTTTCAAGGCGGCGAGGATTTCCCCCGGCGCCAGGGAGAAGATGGCGATCACTTTTTCCCCGTCGCCGAATTTGAACAGGCTTTGCACCGGGTCGCCGAACCCGCCGCGCGTGTAGGGCAGGTTGAGCGCCCGCGTGACGTACGTCATCCCGAACGAGGTGAAGATCGCGACGCAATCGCGGGTGTTGGCCTTGACCATGCCCAAAAGGGCGTCGTTTTCCTTGAACTTCAGCGCGGCGGGGTCGGCGACGGTCTTGAACTTCCTCAGCCAGCCGTTTTTGCTGAGGACGACGACCACGTCCTCGTGCTCGATGAAGTCCTCCGCGTTGTATTCCAGCGCCTCGACGGTCTTGATCTTGGTCAGGCGCTTGTCGCCGTGGCTCTTGTCGATCTCCAGAAGTTCCTCCTTGACGACCTGCCAGACCCTGGCCGGCGATTTCAGGATCTCCTGGATCCTTTTTTTCTCTTTGTTCTTTTCGTTCATTTCGTCGATGATCTTGCCGATCTCCATCGACACCAGCCGGTAGAGGGGGATTTCCAGGATGGCGGAGGTCTGCTCGTCGTCCAGGCCGAACTCGTCCCTGAGTTTGCCGTGCGCCTCCTGCCGGGACTTGGAGGTCCGTATCAGCTTCAGCGCCTTGTCCAGAGCGGAGAAGATGGCGGCGAATCCCTCGAGGATATGCAACCGCTTGAGGATGACGGACAGCTCGTAGTTCAGCTTGCGGACGACGGTCTCCTTGCGGAAATCGAGGAAATACCTGCAAATTTCCAGCAGGGAAAGCCGCGCGGGCTCGCCGTTGGGTTTGAGACAGGTGAAATTCAACTGGAAGGCGCTTTCCAACTCGGAATGTTTGAACAGGTAGGCCATGACCTTTTCCGGTTCCGCGCCCGTCTTGATTTCCAGGACGACGCGGACGTTCTCGTCGCTTTCGTCGCGCACGTCCGTTAACGGCGGAAGTTTTTTGGCGATGATGATCTCGGCGATCTTCTCGATCAGCTTGGACTTGTTGATCCCGTAAGGAATGGAGGCGATCACGATCTGCGACCGGCCGCGGGGAAGTTCCTCGAGCGCCCATTCCCCGCGGATTTTGACCGTCCCGGACCCCTCTTCATAGGCTTTGCGCAACTCCGCCTTGGAGTTGAGGATGATCCCGCCCGTCGGGAAGTCCGGCCCTTTGATGTGCTTGAGTAGTTTGGCGACCGACGGCTCCGGGTCGTCGATCATGGAGACGAGCGCGGCGATCGTTTCCGACAGGTTGTGGCTGGGGAAGGAGCACGCCATGCCCACGGCGATGCCCGACGAACCGTTGACCAGCAGGTTCGGCAGGCGCGCGGGGAACACGACCGGCTCCTCCAGGGTATTGTCGTAATTGGCGCGGAAGTCCACCGTGTCCTTGTTGAGGTCGTTGACCAGGTAGGCGGTAATGGAGGTGGTCTTGCCCTCGGTGTAGCGGTAGGCCGCCGGCGCGTCGCCGTCGACCGAGCCGAAGTTCCCCTTGCCGTCCACCAGCGGGTAGCGCATGGAAAAATCCTGCGCCATGCGGGCCATCGACTCGTAGGTGGACGCGTCGCCGTGCGGATGGTATTTGCCGAGCACCTCGCCGATGATCTTCGCCGATTTGACGTACTTCGCGACAGCGGTAAGCCCCAGGCTGTGCATGGCGTACAAGATCCGGCGGTGGATCGGTTTCAGGCCGTCCCGCACGTCCGGCAGGGAGCGCGAAACGATGGTGGACAGCGCGTAGGTGAGAAAACGGTTTTCCAGTTCATGACAAATATCGGAAGCTTTTTCCCTGGCCATTTCGAATTTTCTTTTCTGGAGATTGTTTCCGTATTGTCCGGCGGCTACGCCAGACGATACGGAGGTTGGAAGCGAATGAAAAAGGGTTTAAACTGAATCCGTCGAGTAAATTTGAACGATTGACTTGACGCGCGGAGCATTAAACTTTATATATGGTTTTGAGGCGCGATCAAACGCGCCTCGAATCGTTTTGGCGCGCGGGAGAAAAAGCGTTGGGCCGTGCCAGCCGCTGACTCGCCACATTGCGCTGTTTAACATAGGCTTTTCATTTTGTAAAGTCAAAAGACCCTCATATGGTATATACAAATCAATTGTATACCATATATAGATTAATTTTAACCGGTTTGGAATTTGATTTATCGGCGCCAGCCGGACGATTTAAAATGGAAAAAATCCGGAAACAAAAAGCGCCTTTGCTTTATCCCCCCTTGCAAGGGGGGTAGGGGGATTTGAAACTTTTATTCGCGGAATCCCCCCGGCTCACCAAGGCGACGCCGTGGCAAGCCCGGCAAGGGGGAGCAATGCTATTTCTTTTCGTCACGCAATTCCAGACTAAACGATTTAGAGCCGGAATATTACGATTATGGACAGCGCCGCTGAGTGGATCGTTTTAAATCTTTTTGATTTTGCGGCCATCCAATATTGAGTTTGTTGAACCGATCGATTAGAACCGGGAGAGCTTTATGGCTAACCAAGAGTTGGAAGCGAAAGTAATGGAAACGTTAAAAACCGTGATGGACCCCGACTTGCACAAGAACATCGTGAGCCTGGGGTTTGTGAAAAATATAAAGATCGACGACGGCAACGTAACATTCGACGTGGAACTCACCACCCCGGCCTGCCCGGTGAAGGAGCAATTGCGCAACGAGTGTCAGAGCAAGGTGAAGGCCATCGAGGGCATCCGGCGCGTCGAGGTGAACATGACCTCCAACGTCCGGCCCACCCAACACAGTCAACCCATCCTCACGGGGGTCAAGAACATCGTTGCCGTCGCCAGCGGCAAGGGCGGCGTGGGCAAATCCACCGTCAGCGCCAATCTGGCCGTTGCCCTGGGTCTGACCGGCGCGAAAGTGGGGCTGATGGACGCCGATATTTACGGCCCCAGCATCCCCAAGATGCTCGGCATCCCCATCACGCCTCCCATGGGCGGCGCCAACAACAAGTTTTACCCGCATGAAAAACACGGGATGAAGGTGGTCTCCGCCGGGTTCCTCACCAAGGAAGGACAACCCTTGATGTTGCGCGGACCCATGCTGGGCGGGATCATCCAGCAATTTCTGGGCAACGTGGAATGGGGCGAACTGGACTACCTGGTCATCGACCTGCCTCCGGGCACGGGCGACGTGCAGTTGACCCTCACCCAGCGGGCGCCGCTGTCCGGCGGGGTGATCGTCACCACGCCGCAGGAAGTCAGCCTGATCGACGCGGAGAAGGGCGTGCGCATGTTCGAGCAGGTGAAAGTGCCCATCCTGGGCGTGGTCGAGAACATGAGCTATTTCATTTGCGACGGATGCAGTAAGAAACATTACATCTTCAAACACGGCGGCGGTAAGACCCTCGCCGACCAGTTCAAAGTCCCGTTCCTGGGAGAAGTGCCGATCCTCAACCAGGTGGTGGAAGGCGGCGACAACGGCGTCCCCATCCTGTTGAGCCATCCGGATTCCCCGGCCAGCGAAGCCTACCGGAGCCTGGCGGGACAGGTGGCGGCCCGCCTGAGCATCAATCAAGCCAAAGAGGAAAAAGTCGACGCGACGTTCGAACTGGCCTGGAAAAGCTGACGTCGGCGCGACGCTGGATCCATGGAGCATATGCCCCCCTTTGAAAAAGGGGGGATGGGGGGATTTGAGGGTTTTGCTGGCGTCAAGGCATGAAATCCCCCTTGCCCCCTTTGTTAAAGGGGGTATCGCGTTCCTCGGGACAGCCCGGTTGACACATCGCGGATTCCGCGGGAAACGGAAAGCATAAGAGCATATGGCAATAACCCAAGACAATTCACGAAGCCCCTCCCCGAAAAACATCCGGCAGGTGGACGCCACCACGCTAGGGATAGCTTGGAACGACGGGCACGAGTCCGTGTACGCCGTCAAGACCCTGCGGGAGAAATGCCCCTGCGCCCACTGCGTGGACGAGTGGACCGGCGAGAAGCGCATCGCGCCCGGCTCCATCCCGGACACCATCCGCCCCGTCAAACTGCATTCCGTCGGGTTGTACGCGGTCCAGATCCAATGGAACGACGGGCACGATACCGGGCTGTATACCCACGAATACCTGCGGAACCTCTGCGAGTGCCCGCAATGCAAAAAGAAAACCGCCGCGTGAGGTTTTATCCGGCGCGTCCGGCGGGATCCGTGACCATGCCGATGTTCAGGATGCCCGCGTTGCGGATGGCCGCGAACACGTCCACCACGAAACCGTAGTCCAGTCGGAGCGACATGAGGATCATTTTGTTAGACGCTCTGACATAAGGAGGCACGTTGACATCATTTCCCCCGCGGACTACAATTTAGACTAATGAGAAGGAGGTCATCCATGTAGAACCTGCCCGTTGTCCGAGGCCAAAAAAAGCCTTTCGCGCCTGGTCAAGGAGGTCGAGGAGGGATACGACCGGTTCGTGATCACGCGCAACGGCGAGGAAAAGGCCGTCCTTATGAGCGCGGAGGAATACGAGGGTTGGATCGAGACCCTCGATATCCAAACTCATCGGGAGGAAACGCGCGCCATTGCCCGCGCCAAAAAACAAGTCCGGCGCGGCCAAACGGTATCGCTTGAGGATTTCAAAAAGAAAGCGTCTCCCCGGTGAGTTACGCCGTTCGTCTTTCGCGCGAGGCGGAAGGCGATTAGAAAACTCTGGCCCAGGCCGACCGTCGCTTGTTTGGGAGGGTCTTGCGAAAAATCGAATTGCTGGCCGATTTCCCCCGCTCCGGAAAGCCTCTTGTCGGAAATCATGCGGGAGAGTTTTCGTTGCGCGTTGGCGACTGGCGCATTGTTTACGAGATCGAGGAAGGGAGTAAAACGGTTTTTGTCCTGACGGTGAAACATCGCCGCCACGTCTATTGAGTTTTTGGAAGACGGCCTAATTTCAGGACGGGTCTCTCGGTCCGCCGGTCAATGGCTAACGATTACATCCCCGTCTTTTCCCGCGCCTCGTCCATCAGTTTCGCGTTGATCGCCCTGATTCCCCGGCTGGACGCCCACGAATACCTGCGGAACCTCTGCGAGTGTCCGCAATGCAAAAAGAAAACCGCCGCGTGAGGTTTTATCCGGCGCGTCCGGCGGGATCCGTGACCATGCCGATGTTCAGGATGCCCGCGTTGCGGATGGCCGCGAACACGTCCACCACGAAACCGTAGTCCAGCGCCTTGTCGGCGCGGAAATAAATTTCCCGCTCCTTATCGCCTCCCGTGTATTCCTTCTGGAAACCATTGACAATATAGACATGGTGAAATAGATTGAAAGCCGTTGCAACTGGAACCTTGATGAAAGCGCGAGAAGGAAATCCATGACCTCCAAACCCGTCCATGGCCCGGACAACCCCCACCCGTTGTCCGTTCTAAAAACCGAACTGGTCTGGGAGGGGAAATACGACTGCTATGGCAACCGCCGGGAAGTTGATATCGCCGGGTCTGCTCTGCCCATGCAGAAAATCGAGACCATCGACGAGCCGCGAAGTCGCAAGGAAGCTCAAGGACAACTGTTCAATCCGAAGGATGCCCATGCGGACAATTTCCGCAACCGGCTGATCTGGGGCGACAACAAACTTGTAATGGCCTCCCTGCTAAAGGAGTTCAGGGGCAAAATCGACTTGATCTACATCGATCCCCCATTCGATGTCGGTGCGGATTTTACAATGGATATCCCCATCGGCGACGGCAAGGAAACCGTTGAAAAAGATCAGTCCACACTCGAAATGGTGGCGTACCAGGACATGTGGGGAAAAGGAACCGACTCTTACCTGCATATGATGTATGAACGGCTCGCGCTGATGCGAGAATTGCTCGCTGAAACGGGAAGTATCTACGTGCATTGCGATTGGCGGAAATCCTCTCAATTACGGATTATTTTGAACGAGATATTTCCAAACCATGATTTTGCAGAAATTATTTGGGTTTGCGGACTGATGGGTAGCGGAAAGTTTTACCCAAAATCTCACGAAACAATCCTTTGCTATAAGTCCAAGAATAGTCTATTTACCCCCCCCCCGATTAGGATATTCCCCAAGAATCACAAATGCCTTGCAAAAAGATAAAAATGGCTGGTTTTATACGCGCGGGAAAGAAACAAGCGGTGGAACAAATTGTTTAAAAACATATATATGTAATGATTCCTCTTTAACAAAAGAGGATGCCATTAAATTGGCAAGTTTGGAACGTCCCCAAACGGCTTGGAGCGTGTGGATGGGGAAACCAGATTTGGCTGAAATTTTTAATGATCATCCTGTTGGAACATATGCTTTTTCTGTATTGGAAAACGTAGGATACACGACCCAAAAGCCAGAAGCTCTCCTTGAACGCATCATCAAAGCCTCTTCCAACGAAGGCGACTTGGTCGCCGATTTCTTTTGCGGTAGCGGGACAACCGGCGCCGTGGCGGAACGGCTGGGAAGACGCTGGGTCATGTCCGATCTTGGGCGGTTCGCTATCCACACCTCACGCAAGCGGCTGATTGACCTGCAACGTAAACTCCACGATGAAGGCAGATCCTACCGGGCTTTCGACGTTTACAACCTGGGCCGTTACGAACGGCAGTGGTGGCAAAAGGACCGGCTCAACGGGGCGGACGCTGAGCACCGCCGAGTGGTGCTGGAATTTTTCAAGGCCGAGGTTTTGACGAAAACCCCGTCCCCGCTTATCCACGGGCGCAAGGCGGGGGCCTTTTGCCATGTGGACGGCATCGACTCCATATTCACCCGCGAGGAGGCGCGGGAGGTCGCGGAAGCGGTCGCCCAGGCCGGGGGAAAAGAAGTTTATTGTCTGTCCTGGGAATTCGAAATGGATTTGCGCCTGACCACCGTAGCCCTGGAAAAGGAGTTTGGCGTCAAAATGAAATTGATCCCCATACCGCGGGAGATCATGGAAAAGAACAGGACTTCCCCGCCGCCTTTTCTGGAAATGGCCGTATTGGAGGCCACGCCCGTTTATTCCGGAAAGGGAAAAGACAGGACCGCCGAAATCAAACTCGCTAAATTTTTGCCTTCCTTAGCGGAAGTTCCAAGCAAGGAGCTCTCTGCCCTCAAAGAGCGGGCCGTCAAAAGCGGGATGGATTTCATCGACTTCTGGGCGGTGGATTTCGAATGGCAACCGGGCAAGCCCTTCAACCATCATTGGCAGCATTACCGCACCCGCAAGGACCGGAATCTGAAAACCATTTCTGACGCAAAACACCCATTCCCAAAACCGGGAACTTACACGGCATGCGTGAAGGTGGTGGACACTTTCGGGTGCGACACCAGCATCACGGTGGAAATCAAGATATGAATGCCAGCCCCGTCGTCAACCCCGGCGCGTTGGAACCGTTGTATAAATCCTGGGAGGAACCGGACGCCCACCGCATACGGTCGGAAGAACCGGGTGCGCCCGCCAAAATTGTTAAAGGCAGGCGGAAATCCCCCGTCGTCATTGCTCAGAATTTGCGAGCGGAGGTTTCGCAATGGCGGGAATCCTCCTATTTCGGGGTCAGCGACACCACCCGTTATCTTTTGGAGTACTGGTTTGGCCGGAGCCACATCCGGACAACGCCCGCTGGAGACGAATTCGAATTCCGCTACTACTTTTGCCAGCGCGAGGCCATTGAGACGCTCATTTATTTGAAAGAGGTCCGCAAGCTGGAATATCTGTCCCAGATTTTCGCTGGTTATGGCGGCGCCAACGCGGAAACCCTCGCCCTCGGCATAACCGAGGAGGAAGACGCCTGGACCCGGTACGCTTTCAAGTTGGCGACGGGAAGCGGCAAAACCAAGGTGATGAGCCTCGCCGTGGTATGGAGCTACTTTCACTCCTTGCGCGAATCCGACTCTCCGATGGCCCGGCATTTTGTCATGATTGCCCCCAACCTTACCGTATTCGAACGGCTCAAGGAGGATTTCGGAAATGGAAAGATTTTCGACGAGGATCCCTTGGTCCCGACGGAATGGCGCGGCGACTGGAATCTGTCGGTCGTGTTGCAGGACGAGGCCGGAGGAGCGGCAACGGGCGGAGTCCTCTATTTGACCAATATCCATAGACTGTACAATCCCAACAAGCGCAAGGAAAAGAAAGAGGCCGAGTCCTACCCCTGGATGGGACCGCCGGTTTCCAAGGCCAAGGCTTTGGACACGGGCGCGTCCTTGAGGGACAGGATCACCGGACATCGAAAATTGATGGTGTTGAACGACGAGGCCCACCACGTTTGGGATCCCGATTCCGCCTGGAACGAGGCCATCAAGTATTTGCACGATGCCGTCCGCAAAAGGACCGGCGGCGGCTTGGTCGCCCAACTCGATTTCAGCGCCACGCCAAAGGACAACTGCGGGAACGTTTTCAAACATGTCGTTTGCGACTCCCCTTTGGGAGAGGCGGTGGACGGCGGCATCGTCAAGACCCCCGTGATCGGGAAGAGCGGCAAACTGGTTGATCGCTCCGACCCAAACGCCGCCTACAAATACGAGCAACATTTGCGGATCGGGTACGAGCGCTGGAAAGCCAGCCGGGAGGAATGGGAAAAAAGCGGCAAGAAGGCCCTGCTCTTTGTGATGTGCGACGACACCCAGGCGGCGGACGAAATTTCCCAAAGACTGAATACGGACGAGGCATTTAAGGAATTGAACGGAAAGACCATCAATCTGCACACCAACCTGAAAGGAAAAGTCAAAACCGTTGGCCGGGGACAAAGCAAAAGCCAGGTATTTGTCGAAGACGAAAAAGAAATTAGCGACGAGGATTTAAAGGCCCTTAGAAAGTTAAGCCGGGAACTCGATTCCAACGTCAGTCCGCATCGTTGTATTGTTTCCGTATTGATGTTGCGGGAAGGCTGGGACGTCCGGAATGTCACCACCATCGTTCCTCTTCGCCCGTACAGTTCCAAGGCCAATATTTTACCGGAGCAAACCCTGGGGCGGGGATTGCGGCGCATGACGCCTTCGGGCCAGGCGCATGAACTGGTGACGGTGGTGGAGCATCCCGCCTTTTCCAGTTTGTATCAGCAGGAACTGGCCCATGAGGGGTTGCCAGTGGAAATCATCGACATCGACAAAATTCCCTCGACCACGGTTTCCATATTTCCCGACCCCAAGAAAGACTTAAAGAAGCTGGACATTCAAATACCCATCCTGACGCCGGAGCACAGGCCCGTCCCAAAACTGGAAGGTTTGACCTTGGAGGATGTCAAGAAGGCTTTCAAGCGTTTCAAACCGTTGCCGTTGGGCGCGAAAGGGAATACTGAAATCGAATACGAAGGCAGGGCCTTGTTTACCGGAGAGATCGTCGAGAAAATGAGAATCCGTTTGCCGCTCCTGGAATCCGGGTTTGGGGCGGTGTCTTATTTCGTGACCGAGTTGGAGCATGTTTGCAAACTCCGGGGAACGCACCAAACGCTGGCGCCTTTGATACAGACTTTTCTGGAGGAAATTCTTTTTGAACGGAGAACCACTTTAGACGATCCCCACTTGGTTGCCCGTCTTTCCGATTCGGACGTCCACGAGCATGTGCGCGCCACTTTCGTTCCGCTCATCCGCGAACGGACCATAAAAACCGGGCCGAGGAAAAAGGAAAAAATCAGCCTATCTTTAGCCAACTGGAAACCCTATCCAGCCACGCACAATGAACGAAGACCGGCCCTTGGGGCGACAAGGACCCTTTTCAATCTTGTTCCATGCAACCGGGAATTGGAAGTAGCGATGACCCAGTTTCTGGATCGCGCCCCCGACATTAAAGCATTCGCGAAAAATCAAGGCCCCCAATGTCTCCGAATCGACTATCTGACAGATGGGAAAAGACTGGCCTTCTATACGCCGGATTTCTTTGCACGGAATAAGGATGGAAATTACTACTTGATAGAAACCAAGGGCCGGGAGGATAGAGATGTCCCTTTAAAAGCCCGCGCCGCTGTCGCCTGGTGCCGCTCCGCCTCGACCGGGGAAATTCAATGGGAATATGTTTACGTCCAACAAGGCGTTTTTGAGCGGTTGACGGGAGCGGAACTTTCTGAGTTGACCCGCTCGTGCAATCCGGCCTTGCAGGATTTGCTGAAAGAGACCGAGGGCCCTCAAATGACCATCGTTTGGGAAGAAGAGGCCCCGGCAACCGGGGATTTTATCGACCCGGATATGTTGAAGGCGTTGCCCTCCCGGTACAAAAAAGCGTCGGAAGAAGCGATAACTTTGTTTAAATTCTTCGAAAACAAGGAAATGAACTTTGCTCCCGTCTTTACCGCTCTTTTCGGTTCATTGGATGAAGCCACGCGCGGCTTGGTAGACCGCCGTCTTTCCCCGGAAATGCCAACAAACATTCCAGCGCAAAAGGACTGGTTTGAACCCTACTACGGCAAAGTTGACTTCAAGATGCAAAAGTATTACCAAGGCTTGGCGCAAAATCTCAAACGGACGTTGGTTTTTAAAAATGGGGTTTCTCCCATTGGGCTTTTGCGCTCCTGTTTGGATTTTGCCCTAAACGACAAAACCAAAATCGGAGGTGTCTTTGAAGCCGTAAGAAAAAGATTCCAAGTCAAAGGGGGAAGAGATATTTTGGCCTTGGTGGAGAGGATCAACGAATTTCGCAATACATATATTGCCCATCAGGAAAAGGAATTGAAGGAAGGGGAGATTGCGGGGAAAGAGATGAAAGTTTGGATTGAAGGATTGAAAATAATTTCGGAAGCGGAGTAACGATTCCAAAACGTATTGGTACGCTAATGTTTTCCCCCGCAAACAGCGGCAAGCTCTCGCGCAGTTGCGCGGGGAGAGCTTGCCGCTTTGAGTTTTCCGTTCATTCAGGTTGGGCTCACATCCCCACCTTTTCGCGCACCTCGTCCATCAGTTTCGCGTCGATCACCTTGATGCCCCGTTCGCGCGCGAAGCCGATCACGGTTTTTTTCGCCATGTTCCGGACGAAGAAGGGGACCCGGCCGATGCGGACCTTGGCTTCCTCGGTCCATTCGAAGTCCTCGTCCTTCATGACGGTCTGCTTCAACTCTTCCTTGCCCTGGGCCAGTTGCGACCCGACCATGCTCAACGGGCCGGAGCCGACCGCCGATTGACCGCCCAGTTCCACGCCGATCTTGCTCACGAACTCCGTCTCGAACTGGTTGGTGAGCATGGCGATCGTATGGTTGCACTTGGGGCATTTGAACTTCAGGGATATATTCTTGGCTTCCGCCGGCATGATGCCGTCGGTTTGGGTTTGCATCTGTTCGTCGCAGGGGACGCAAAGAAATTTCATTGTTTACCTCTTCGAGTTCTTATCGATGAATTTGAGGATGTTGTCGACCGCGGCGGCGATGGCCTTGCCGGTGACCGACTCCTTGTTTTCGGCGTAGAACAACGTTCCCGACGCCGTCTTGCGGGATATGCGCGTGTCGAAGGGGATCTTGCCGATGAAGGGGATCTCCTTGCTCTGCGCGAGCTTCCGGACGTCTTCCCCCTCGAACAGCTTGCCTTCCTGTTCGCAATGCGGGCAGACGTAGGTCGCCATGTTTTCCACCAGGCCGATGATGGGCACGCCCATCTTGCTGTTCTTGGTGATGGATTTGGAAACGATGTGTTGGGAAACGGGGGAGGGGATGGTGATTTCCACGACTCCCTCCAGCTCCGGGATCAGGTCGCGGACGTTGTCGATGCGGTCGCTCCCCGGAGGCATGTCGATCAGGAGATAGTCCAACTCGCCCCATTGAGTGTCCATCAAGAGTTCCCGCAGGGCCGTGGACTCCATCGTGCTGACCCAGGCGGCGGTCCCGCCGGCCTCTTCCGTCCACATGACGGGGGAGTCGGGGGTGGGTAGCAACATGTCCATGGACATGAATTTGATCCCCATGGCGCCGACGCCCGGGGCCACGCCGTTTTCGTCGATCGTGAGTTTGCGGTCGTTGCCCACGCCCAGGAGATGCCCGATGCTCGGCCCGTTGAGGTCGGCGTCCAGGATGCCTACCCGGTAGCCGCGGTCCGCGAGGCAGGCGGCCATGTTGGCCGTGATGGAGCTTTTGCCGACCCCGCCCTTGCCGCTCATCAGGGAGATCTTATGCTTGATTTTGTCCAGGCGCGACCGGAGTTTCTCCCTCTGCGAAACCACCTGCGCGATGATATTCGACCCCCCGTCGCCCGCGAGGTCATGGTATGTTTTCATGGAAAGATTCCTTATATGGGAATGAAACGATATGAGTTAATTCAGCCGGATGATTCATGATATATAAAATCCGCCGGGTTATCAACTTATTCGCCCCGCCCCATGAAAAAACGACGGTATGTTGGCGGGAGGGGGCGTTATTCCATTTTTTCCTTGGAGAGAGTCCGCCGCATCGCCTGGACGGTTTTTTCGATTTTTTTCAAATCGCTACGCCGCCCTTTCTCGGGTTTGAATGAAAGCTCTTCAAGGGTCCCCGTTATATTTTCAATTATGGAGGCGTTGTTTTTTTTTCTCCGGTCGTTCCGGAGCCTTAACGCTTCGAACGAGGTCCATGATTTCGAGGATGTCGCGCTCGAGGTTGGCGGTGTAGGCCCGGGTCAAGTCCCGGGTCGCCGATCGCAGGCGTTCTAATTTGATCAGAACGTCCCCATACCGCCGCAAGACCGTTTGTTCGGACGGCGTTTTTACGGACGCGCGCGGTTGTTTCGCCGGATCTTTTATGGATGGCGAGGCTGGTTTCGGGTCGATTTTAGTCATTCTTGTTCTCTTTTTTCGATCATGGTCTCGCTTTGGCCGGGACGGGGTTGAACAGGAATGGAGGCCAGCATGCCCTGGATCCTGGCTTGAAGTTCGTAGGAAATGGTCTGAATCATCCGGGCTCCGTTGATGGTCTGAAACCCGTAGATTTTCCGCATCCAGCGGAAAATCCTTTGCAGTTGCGATTGGTACCGGATGAAGCATTCGTACATATCGCCCGACCGGCGGACGTCCATCCCCGATTCCCAATAATCCAGGACCGAATTCTTGCGCAGGTTGCGCTCGGCAAGCGTCCTGGGGGGGCCGACAGGTAGAAGACGGCGTCCGGGACGATCGCGATGCTGTATACCTCCTTGATCCAGTCCGGGTTGGCCCCGCGGACAATGTCCCGGGCCATCAAGGTGTAAATGTACCGGTCGGCCAGAACGATGTAACCGCCGCGCAACAGCGGCAGGATCTGGCGTTCGTACCGGTCGGCGAAGTCCGTTCCGTGGATCAGCGAGAACGTGGTCGGCGTGAGGATCTGGCGTTTTTTCCCTTTGCGGGTCGCGTCCTTGACGAGGGCCGACGAGTTCCACTCGGTGAACGCCACTTTATGTCCCTCGAGCTCGAGCCAGCGTTTGAGGAGGTAAATCTGTGTGGACTTCCCCGAGCCGTCCAAGCCCTCCGCCGCGATGAGCTTGCCTGGAGTTTCCCCCGGTTTCAATCGGAATTGAATCATGACGTTCTCATTTATTCGACGAGAAGTTTCAGGTTGAATACTTCCTCAAACAAGGCGGACTTTTTGGTTATTTTCCATTTTTCGAGCAAAAGGTCCCCCTCGCCCTTGAGGCGGAGGACGCACTGGGGACTGGCTATTTCCAGCGAGAAATCCGCCACGCGGGCTTCGTGTTCGGTATCCATGGCGTCGGCGACCCGCAACAGCGCCGCGAGTTTCGAGACGACGGCGCGGTCGCGTGGCGGGAGCGCCGCGTACCCGTCATGGCGCGGGTTGGGCAGGGCCATGCGGTGATAACGCGCGACGTTGGCCACGATCGCCATCTGCGTTTCGCTCAAATCGACGATCGGCGTCGAGGTCAACAGATAATAGGTGTGTTTGTGGTGTTTTGAGACGTTGACGAAATGCCCGATATCGTGCAGAAGCGCGGCGGTCTCCAGGAGGAGACGCTCCTCCCCGCCGAGGTTGTGGAGATCCAGGGTCGCGTCGAAGAGCTTGCCGGCCAACCGGGCGACAGTCTCGGAGTGCGGCTCGTCAAAATCGTATTTCCTGCCGATCTGTCTCGCGCACCTGAGGACCTATTCCCGGTGAAGGGAACTCTGGCTGTCGTAAAGGTTGGCCCACATGTCGAGGAGAAGGCCTTCCCGCACGCCGACGTGGGGCACCGCGATTTCCCGGACGTCCGCATGCTTGACGATCCGTTGCAATACGATGGAGGCGGGGACGATCGCGTCGGCCCGGTCCGGGCGCAGTCCCATCTCCCGGATACGGTCCTCCAGCGAGGCGCCTTGAAGCTTCCGGACCAGGACGTTGAGTTCGTCCGCGTCGATCATGGCGTCGGTGTCTTTCCCGAGCAGGCGCTTGCGGAGGTCGCCGAGGGACTCGATATTTCCGCCGGTCCCGACGCAGAGGTCGATTTTCTGGCTCCCGATCTCTTTTTTGAGATGTTTCCGCAGGGCGCCGACGTACTCGTGGACCATCTGGTGGAACTCGCGTTCGTCGCGGTTGTTTTCCTTCAGCATGCACATGAGACGGACCGCCCCAAGGGAGAAACTGGCCGTCGAAGCGATCTGCCCGTCGGAGGCGAGGGTGATTTCCACGCTTCCCCCGCCGATATCGACGAGCAAGGCCAGTTTTTTCTGCGTTTCGATCTTGTCGCGGACGGCGAGATGGATCAGCCGGGCTTCCTCCTCAGCTCCGATCACGGCGATGTCCATCCCCAGTTCCCTGGCGATCTGGGCGACAAAAGCGTCGCGATTGGACGCCTCGCGCAACGCGCTGGTCGCCACGATTTTCGACCTCGCGACGCCGTGCTTCTCCATCGTCTTTCGGAACCGGTACAGCGCGTCGAGAGCGCGCCGGGTCGTCTGCTCGGAGATCGAACCCTTCAGGAAGGTGTCATGACCCAACCGGACGGGTTCGCGGCCTCGCTCGATCGCCTCGATACGCCGGTTCCGGTCCACGCTACCCACGAGCAAGCGCATGGCATTGGCGCCGATATCCACAGCCGCAATGACGGGCATATCCTTTGGTATCTCTATGTTGGGTTGAAATTCCGTGAGGGGGTAACCGTAGCGCTTAACGTATTTCCCGGACCGTTTTCGGGAAGTCGCGATCGGAAACCTTTCCCCAAATACGGAGTTTATATTAAAAACCTATTATTAGAATTGTATAAGAAAACGGTTTGATTTTTTATTCGCAACTAATTGTTTTTATTTATTTTGATTGTGTTCTCGCCAAAAAAACGGCAAAAACCGTGAAAAAAATGTTGCGAATTCGGGATCAGGGAATATATTTCTATTGCAGAGACGAATACCAACCTTTATAGGGAGGTTGTATAGAGGAGCTTGAAACCACCTTTCGAGTATAAAAAAAATAAATTCTAAGGTTTGTACCTAAGTATGAACGTACCCGGTCCAATTATGAGACCGGGCCAAACGAGGAAAAAACGCGTAGGATTCTAGACTACGCGTTTTTTTTGTATTTTTTTTCGAAAGTCTCAATTTGATGCGCAAGCTGAAACTGGTTCTCGAATACGACGGCACCCGTTATCACGGGTGGCAAGTCCAGCCCAACGGGGTTTCCATTCAGGAGGTCCTGCAAGATACCATCGAACGCATCACCAAACAAAAGACCTGCGTGATCGGGTCGGGGAGGACCGACGCGGGGGTCCACGCGGAAGGGCAGGTGGCGCATTTCTCGACCGAGTCGAGCATGACCGAACGGCAGTTTTTAAAAGCCTTGAACAGCCTTTTGCCGCGCGACATTGTTGTCCGGCGGGTGCGGGAGGCGCCGCCCGATTTCGACGCCCGCCGCTCGGCGGTCGGGAAAAAATACCGCTATACCATTTTGAACCGGGACTACCCGTCCGCGTTCGCCTACAGCCGCTCCTGGTACGTCCCCTTCTCCCTGGACGTGGACGCCATGCGCGGGGCCGCGCGTCATCTGGTCGGCAGGCACGATTTTTCCGCCTTCCGCGCCGGCAACTGCGAGGCGCGAAGCCCGGTCCGCGAAATCCTCTCGCTCGATATTCGCCGGGAGGCGGGGGCCTTCATCGTCCTCGAATTCGAGGGGAACGGGTTTTTGAAATACATGGTGCGCAATATCGTGGGATCGCTTGTGGAGGTGGGGAAGGGCAGGATGGTCCCCGAACGCATACGCGAGATCCTGGAGTCCCGCGACCGGGCGAAGGCCGGCCCGACGGCCCAACCCCAGGGGCTGTGCCTGGTCGAGGTTTTTTACGAACAAGAAGAGATTTGATTATCGCCCCCCTATTCGGCGGCGGCGCACTCCTCGCACCGTTTCTTGTATCGCTCGTAGACCTTGTTTTCGATGAACAGTTCCACCAAGTCGGCATCGAGTTCGCCTTTGTTTTATAGCCGTCGATGGCCGCCAGTCGGGCGGCGTATTGGATCCGGATCCGGACCAACCCAATGCGGTCGAAGATCGTCTGCAGTTTCTTGCCTTTCTCGATGATTTCGACCGGCGTCGTCACCTTGCCGATATCGTGCATCAAGGCGGCGATTTTCAGCAGGTTCATTTTATCGGGGTCGAATTCGACGTCCTTGAAAGGGCCCTCCTTCTGAGCGTCGACTTCCCCTGCCATTGCCAGGGTCAACTCCGTCATCCTGCGGATATGGCCGCCGGTGACGGGCGATTTTTTGTCGATCGCCGTGGCCATGACCTCGACGGATGCCTCGAACAGTCTTTCCATATCGCGGACCAACAAGGCGTTGGTGACGGCCACGGCCGCCTGGGACGCGATGGACGCGGCAAGGCTTTCGGCGTCTTTAAGAAACGCGATCGTTTCGCCGCTGGCCGGGTCGGTGGCATTCAACAGTTGCAGGACCCCGATCACGTCGTTCTCGTGGTTTTTCAAGGGGACCACCAGCATCGATTTGGACCTGTATCCGGTCCGAATGTCGAAATTCTTGGGGCCGGTGAAATCGAAAAGGTCGGAATGATAAACGTCCTCGATATTGACCGGCTCCCCTTTCAACGCGACAAATCCCGAGACGTTCGCTTCGGTTATCTCGACGGGGGGATACGGGATTTTATCGCCCGCCCTGCCTCCCATGCGGACCTTCATCGTGTCGTTTTGAATGATCACGAAACGCAGGAAATTGTTCTCCACCAGATACAAGGTCCCGATGTCGGCGTTGGCGACCGAACGGGCATGGGAGACGATCATTTCCAGGAGCTTCGGGAAATCCTTTTCGGAGGAGAGGGCGGCGCCGATCTCCGTCATCTTGCCCACGACGATTTCCAGTTCCTTGTTGACCCGCTGGATGTCCGCCATCAATTGGCGGTTTTGGTCCGCCATCCGCTTGCTTTCCAGGACGCGGTCGATGGACAGGAACAAGATATCCTGTATGATTTCGTCCTTGAGGAGGTAGTCGTTCGCGCCGGCTTTCAAGGAGTTTATCGCCACGGAAACCTCGTTGTTGCCAGTAAGGATGATGATGGGGACTTCGCTCTGGACCTCCGCCGCAGGGCCTTGATGAGCCCGAGGCCGTCCATGACGGGCATGTTCATGTTCGCGACGATCAGTTCGAAATCGCCGGCCTTGACGAACTTTTCAAAGGCGGCCTTGCCGTTTTCGGCGGTCGTCACGGCGAACCGGTCGCCGTTCAGGACCTCGGATAGCATGGCCCGGATAAATGCGTCATCGTCCACGACAAGCGTTTTCAACTTATGCATGGGCGGATCGGCGATAAACGGAAGGGTTTATAAAAAACGATTTTACATATTATGATTGAAAGTTAAAGAAAAAACCATAAACCGCCATTTTGCCGGTTCTACAAACGCTGTTTTCAAAACCCGCTCGGTTTATTACAATTTTTTCCACTTGACCAGCGGCAGGAGTTAAAATTACAACATAATCCAATATGGAAAACTGCGGGCCAAGTTCGATAACGGTCGAGAACATACGGAAAATGCCATGAACCGCGCGCCCTCCGCCAAAATATTACTGGGCCATTTGGACTGGAACATCAAACGGTTGGAAGAGATCCTGAAACAGGAAAAGTCCGACTATTTTCGCGACGCGGCCCTGCAACGGTTCGGGTTTACCTTCGATATGGCCTTGAAAAGCCTGGCCGCGATGGCGGAAGCGAAGGGACAACCCTGCTTCACGGCGGACGAATGTTTCGAGCGGGCGGCGAACCTGGGATGGTTGGAAAAAACCGACGACTGGCGGGACTTGGTAAACTCCTGCGAGGAAATGAAAAAAATTCTGAAGGGGCAAACGCCCGCGGAACGGACCGGCGCCCTGGCCGACGCAATCTACGCCAAACTGAACAACCACCGCGCCGTCTTTCAAAAGCTGTATCACAACCTGTCGACGGCGCCCTAAACCCGTCCCGACTGCAACATCGACCGCAACGCTTCGAAGGCTTTGCGCCGGTGGGAGATGGCGTTTTTCTCTTCCGCGCTCATTTCCGCGAACGTGTGGGTTTGCCCATCGGGGATGAAGATGACGTCCCACCCGAACCCGTTGCCGCCTCTTGGGGCATGGGCTATGGAACCCTTGACCTCCCCCCTGGCAACGATGATCTCCTCCCCCTGGCGAACGGCCACCTGGCAGACGGCGAAGGCCTCGCGGTTGCCGAACGGCTCCAGCATCTTGACCATGCCCGCGCACCCCACGCTCTTTTCGAACCATTTCACCAACGCCCCCGGAAGCCCGTTCCAGGCGGCGAAGATCAAGGCCGAGTCCTCCACCATCACGGGCGTCTTGAGGACCTCGTAGGCCTGGTTGACTTTGTGGGTCATCAGTTCGGACAAGTCGCTGGTCTGGATTTCAAACAGGCCCGGCAGATCGACCCGTTCGACTTCTATTCCCAGGATTTGCCCGGCCTCCCGCGCCTTGTTGGGGTTGCCGGTGACGAATTTTATTTTTTTCCAGAGAGCGGCATGAGGCGTCATGACATTTTCATCCTTAAACGAGTTCTTTTCCGAAGCCGCAACCGCGGTTCCGGTCGTTTCCCCAACCTAACCCTTGCCCTGACAGCGTTCCTGTGATATAAGTTGATCCCTTCCGTAAAACTAAAGGTTGTGCCCATCTTAATGACGCGTCCCGGAATTTTCCATATCGTATTTCTGAGTATCCTCGTATCGTTTTCCGCGGGTTGTTCCCATATCTTCGAAACCGACGCGGACGTGCAGGCCAGGAAAGCGCTTCAAGACCTGATGAAGATCCAGGAGACCTACCGCAAGGAAAACAACAAATACGCGCGGAACTTCCTGGAAATCCAGAAATACGATTTGAAATATCATGCCGGGACCGTTTATCTGGAAATCGAATCCGCGGGGGCGGACAAATACCGGGCGATCTCTCTACCCGCCGAATCCACCACCGCCCGGGTGTTTGCCTACGATACCGACAAGGGCGGGTTTTACGAGATGGACGAGGAAGAGGTCAAAAGCTACGTCCTCGGCGCCTTGAACCATGTCCGCGCCAAACAAAGGGACCAGGGTCTCGTGGACCTGGTCTCCGGGGCCCTGGGGCTCTTCCTGATCGCCATGGGAATCAAATTTTTCATCGAGAACGAGAAACGGAAATTCGCCTGGATATACACGGCTTACTTCCTCGGCGTTTTTCCCCTGGCCTGGTCCCTGGCCATTCTAAACCATTTGAGCAAAAAAATAGTTTTCACTCCTTTGATCCTAAGCGCAACGGCCGGGGGACTGGCCCTGTCCGTCTTTTGCGTTTTCGTGGCGGGTTGGAGTTATGCCCGAAGCCGGAGCGAATTCCCCCCCTCCATCTTGGGCCTGCTGGTATCCGGACCCGTCATTTCGATGTTCAGCGGATGGATGCTGGCCGACGCCCTCCGGCGTTTTTATCACCCCTAAAACGCCGGCCTCAAACCAAGCGCACGGTGACGACATGATTCGTCGGCGATGAAGTTCCCATCCGGGGCCGGGTCCTCAAAATGAAAGTCTGGCCGTCGGCGGTGTTCCTGGGAAGGAAAAACTTGATGGGTCCCTCGTGCGTCTGCAAGGTCATGACCTTGCCTTCTTCTATGGATTGACGCGGCGCCTGGATTTTATAGGAGCGCTTTTTATTGGCCGGGTTGGCCTTGTCCCCCGGCAGAATCTGGATATTCAGCAACAGGTCGCCGCGTTTTTTATTGAAAAAACCGTAATTGCCCTTCTCCGGGACGCGCAGGAGCATGCTGTTCCACGAGCCGAAGGGAACGTTGACCTCGAAATCCTCGTTGGCCGTGCGGACCTTTATTTTCCCCGACTCGATGGCTCCGGGGGAATCCACGTTGACCGTAATATACATGTCGAGCGGGAAGAAAAACTTTTCGTACCGGTCCATCATCTTCCCCACCTTTTCCATGCTTTTAACAAACCGTTCCCGAACGGCGGGCGACATCAAGTTCAACAGTTCGGGAAAATTCCGGATCGAAGGCTTGGAGTTGGACGGGTCCCGGTCCGGTTCCGTTTTCACCGAGGTCTTGTCGCCGCTTTCCGCATGACGCCCTTGAAAGCGCGATTTCCAAACCGACTGGAATCTCTGTCTGGCCTCCAAGGTCTTGAAAGCCCGGCTGATTTTTTTGAAATGCTCCTCGGAAAAGGGGTCTCCCGGATTACGGTCGGGATGGAATTGTTTGGCGAGGGAACGATAGGACTTTTTGACCTTGCGCCACTCGGTCGTTTCCGTCACTTTAAGGATGTTATAGCACTCAGACAATTTCATGGCGACGCCAATGATTCATGATCCGTGCCGGGCCGCCGTCTCCCGGCTTATGAAAAAAATATCTCGTTTAAAATCAACCGGATGGAAATAAAACTATCATTTTTCCGACATCTTGTGGATCTTAAGGGCGTTTACGCAAAACCATTTGATTCCATTGGGTTATGTAATAAGCTTTAAAGCTGAAAAAAAGGCCCGCCGGGCAAAAAATTCCCTGTTAAAATATCTCTGGGAATACTATAAAAGCTGGTTTGCATTTCGAACGGCGACGATTTCAATATAAACCCGACATCATTATTTTAACATGGTTAATTTAATAGGTTTTCCTTCAGCCCGTCTCCAAGAGCTCATGGCCGAATGGAACGAAAAACCCTACCGGGCGGACCAGATTTTCACCTGGGTTTACCACCAGAAGACTGTCGATTTCGACGCGATGACCAACCTTTCGAAAAGTCTTCGCCAACATCTCAAGGATTATTTCCATATGGGTTTTCCCCGGATCGCCCAAAAGACCGTTTCCGCCGACGGCACGATAAAATATCTTTTCCAACTGGAGGACGGAGAAAATATCGAAGCCGTTTGGATACCGGACAACCGCCGAAAAACCCTGTGCATTTCCACCCAGGTGGGTTGCCGGCTGGGTTGTTCGTTTTGCCTCACCGCGACCCTGGGACTCAAAAGAAACCTGACGCCGTCCGAGATCCTGGGCCAGTACATGGCGGTGAACCGCGACTTGCCGGAAACGGAGCAAGTGACCAACGTCGTCGTCATGGGCATGGGCGAGCCACTGGACAATTACGACTCCCTGGTCGCCGCCCTCCGCCTGATGGTTTCCCCGGAAGGACTGCGGATTTCCAACCGCAGGATCACCCTGTCCACGTCGGGGCTGGTGGACAAAATCAAGAAGTTTCAGGCGGAAAACATCATGGTGAACCTCGCCGTCTCGTTAAACGCCACCGAGGACGCGACGCGAAGCAAGATCATGCCGATCGACAAGAAATACCCCATCGCCGTCCTGCTGGATTGCCTGCGCGACTATCCCTTGAAACGCAAGAGACGCCTCACTTTCGAATACGTCTTGTTGCGCGGGACCAACGATTCCCATGAAGACGCCGTCCGGCTGGCCAGGCTTTTGAAAGGCATTCCCTGCAAGGTCAATCTCATTCCATTCAACCGCTTCGAGGGGGCGGACTACGAGGCCCCGTCCGAGGAAGCCCTGCTGGATTTCCAGAATTACCTGATATCCAAAAACTATACCGTGTTCATCCGCAAACCGCGCGGGGCGGACATCCTGGGGGCTTGCGGCCAATTGGCGGCCCAATCCCTGCCGCAAGCCATCCCTCAATGATGCAAACGGTTTTTCCAGGCAATCCTGATACTCAACGGATGATTTTTGCGTGGACTTCTAATACAATGGCCGAGGCGCCCTTAACTTTATTGTCCGCGGATTGACCGCGAATTCAACCCAAACCCTTCGAGCTCACGCATGAATAAATGGACAATCCGTCTGATCGGGTTCGGTCTGATGGTCCTGGGAAGCGTCTTATTTGTCTGGTCGGTCAAATATATTTCCGCGGAATGGCCGCAAATTTTCGTCGGCGTACTGTCCGTTTTCTTCGGCGGAATGGGTTTCGGTATCCTGATCATGCCCATGGAAACGCCCTTGGATAGAGCCGACCCGCAATAAAATCCCGCCCCCGGTCCGGTTTTATTTTTACCCCGCTGTCCCGCCAGAATATGGCCCGAAAATTTCCTTGACTTTGAAAGACCCCTATGATAATTCTCTTGTCTTTTCAAAGGCAAATGCGGGCTTTACAACGCGTTTACCTTTGAAAAGCCCGCGGTTGTTTCGCCTGCGAGAAAGACAAGAAATTTTTCTCCTTTGAAATCAGGATGAACCGGAAAAACCGCCTCTGTTTTTTCAAGAGGAACCCGATCTGCATTCAGCTTGGGCTTCGAGAGGATATGCGATTTTTCCTCGTCCATATCCTTAAAGTTTTTGATCAACTTCTTAAGAGAGAACCCGCGATGGATTCGCCTAATCCCATCCCCCAAAAGTCGTCGTTCTTAAAGATAATTCTGGCCACGGTCCTGGCCGTCTTCCTCATCAACCTCAGCCCTGCCCCCAAGCTGGCGAGTTTTGCCAATCTGGGAATCGGTCCGCAACTAGTCCTGGCCGCGGATGACGAGGAGGAGGACGAAGACGCCGACGAGGAGGAGGACGAAGACGAGGGGGGGGCTAAAGACGAGGAAAAGAAAAAAGACGAGAAGGCCAAGGAAGAAGAAGACGATTCGTGGAAATACGATATCGGTCCGGCCAAGGAACACAAGATCACCACGTTCACCTTCCCGGGATTGGGCAACCGCAAGGCCACCTGGTTTGCCGCGCAACTCCATATCCTGTTCGCCTCGTTCATCCTGGGTTGCCCCATGTTCGTCATCATCATGGAGGTCATGGGCGCGCGCCGGACGCAGGGGGTGCGCAAGGCCATCATCTTGTCCAACGTGTTCCTGGGAGTCCTGCTGGGGGTGACGATCGGCATCATCGGCGAGATCATCCTCGGCATCCATCACGGCGT
>JACQQK010000181.1 GCA_016207065.1 Nitrospinota bacterium | reverse complement strand
GGCGCCCATGCTCATGTGCTGGCGCGACGCGGCGCTCCTGCCGAACCAGGCGTCGTTGGTGATGTTCACCAGAAACTCCGCCCCGTCCTTGACCGGCCTACGGACCAGGTCGGGGAAGGTGATTTCGTAGCATATGGAAACGGCGAACCGCCCGCCTTTCGCCTGGAACACCTCGCTCTTCGCCCCCCGGCCGAAATCGCCCACCATTTCCACCAGTTTTTCCACGAACCACAGCAGTCGGCGGAACGGGACGAATTCGCCGAAGGGGACCAGATGGATTTTATCATACCGCCCGAGGGTCTCGCCGGCTGGCGAGACGAGGAACGCGCTGTTGTACAGTAATGGCCTATTCAGGCTATTTTCTTGGTAAGGGCTTCCGAACAGCAGGTCCGTCCCGGCGGTCCGCGCCAGGTCGCGCACGGCGTCGTTTCCCTCCCGGTTGTTCGCGAAAAAAAACGGCGTGGCGGCCTCGGGCCAGACGATCAGGTCCGGGCTGGACTTGGCCGCCTCCAATGTCAGGCGTCGGTAGGTTTGCCACACCTTGCCGCTATGGGCCGGGTCCCATTTGCGCCCCTGTTCGATGTTCCCTTGAAGTAGCGCGATCTTCATCGGCCGACGAGGCGCCGGACCATCCCGCTCCGGGGCGTTCCCCGGGGCCTCGCCGGAGAGAACATAATATCCATAGCCCAAACAGACGCATACAACGAAAACAGTCACCCCCGCCACCCTCCCCGGCCAGCTAGCCGCCAACGTGCCGTTGGATCTAACGCCGCCTCCCGCTGGCGCGGAGGCGGGGATCGCCTCCCCCTTGCAAAGGGGGCCGGGGGGATTCATGCTACTCGCCGGAGCGTCACTCCCGCGGAAATACCAGACGTTCGCCAGGTAATGGACCGCGGCGTTGACCAGGACGATCAACGTGGAGATGCCGTACACCCCTGTCCATTCTGCGACCTGGATGACCGGCAGGGTGGCGTACTGCGAATAGCCCAAACCCAGCCAGGAAAAGCCGTATTCCGGGTGCGTCGAACGCAGGTACTCGAGCGCCGTCCACAGGGGCGGCGCCAGCAGGAAAAAAAATAGCGGGTTGCCCCGGCTGAACCGCTTGACAAGATAGCAGAAAAGCGAAACGTAAAAACTCAGGTACAGGACCAGGATCCCCAGGACCAGCCAACTCAAGGCCGGCGGTTGATGCCCGTAATCCACCAGCGTATTGGTGACCCAGCTCAAGCCGCCGAAATAGAAGACGACGCCCGCCAGCAGACCGCATAAAGCCGCGCGCGGCAAAGGCTGGTCCTCGATGGCGAAAAACAGGGGGACGAGCGCGACCCAGGCGAGCGGTTCCAGGTCGAAACCGGGGAAAATCAAGATCAGCAAAACCCCTGTCAGGACGGAGAGGACGAAGGGTCTGGCGCTTTTAAAGTTTGGCACGCGGCGGATTCCACTATATAATGAAATCAAGGGATTTCATGATAAGGCCAATTCGTCTTGGAAACGCAAAAAAGATTGATCGATAGCATAAAAAAGGTTTGTATCTGCCGGGGCGTGACTGCGGGCACGATCATGGAGGCGATCCGTAGCGGATGCTCGACTTTCGAGGCCCTCCGGCGCGCCATCGGCGTGGGCACGGGAAACTGCAAAGCCCGCCGGTGCCGCCATAACATCGAAAAAAGGTTGAAGGACCACAAGGAAAGCTTGAAGACCGAAACCCCCGTCGGGTAACCAACGTGCCGTTGGATCCAACTGGCTTGACCCGGATGGCGAACGAACGTCATCGAGGGCAATCCGGGCTTTGGCTATCCCCGCCCCGGGGCGGCCCCCGCCCGGAGTGACGCCGGATTCAATGCCGCCTTCGGCTGACGCCGAGGCGGAAGTTATCGTCCCCCTTGCAAAGGGAGACGGGGGGATTCGTGTTACTCGCCATAGGAGCAAACCCGGCGATGGCGCTGACGCGATCGCCGGAATGACGGCAAGCGGCATTTCCTAAGCGCATGCCCCCGGGCGGCATATCGAGCCTTTTATGGAGTGCAAAGCCTCCCGGCTTTGCATGCAACGCGAGAGGACGCGTTGCGCTCCAAAAAAACCGCCTCCGGCTGACGCGGCGGGGTGGGATGGGAACTGTGTTGTGCCGCAGGCATCGTCACGCATCCCAAAAAGGATAGGGTTCCGCCCAGCATCCGCAACCATAATTCTCTCCGGGATTCCCGCCCTTCGGGAGATTGTTCTAATCGAAAACCTTTCCTTCTCTATCCGCGTGTTCGGATCGCACACGGTAATCCCTGCGTGTCCGTTAACTTGATCATTTGGAGTATTCGGTTGGAGAGGGGCTAGGAGGCGCACGTTATAATACCACTCTAAAACGGGCGGGTATGGTGGGGAGAGAAGGCCCCAAGGGCTCGAATCAAGCCGCTTTGGGAACCCACTCGCCCTGGGTTTCCTGGAAAATAATCTTATTTTCTTTACGGTCAATCGAATTCAAATGGTCAATAAGCTTTTTCATCTGCGCGTTTCCACCAACCCATTCCCTATATATAATACGAACAAGTATGTCTCCGTAGGGCTTGACCCCCACCTTGTGTTTTTCCCACAAGGCTATTGTCTGGCTAGAAACGCCGATCAACTTGCCAAGCTGTTTCTGCGACATGTCCATTTCGATCCGAAGAAACCGGAATTCAGCTCCGCTCAATTTCGGCTTGTTTTCGACCAAATGGCGAGCAATTGCCTTGTGAAGCCCATCCAGATTGTCAATGGACACACTCTCCCCGTAAGGGGTGTTTCGCACACTATACCCGTTCATTAAATAGATGTTATCTAACCCACCCTCCGTGTATTTGTACGGCTTCATTGTTCTCATCCCATCTCCATGTTTCGATCCAATTTTTCTCAAAATGACTCATTATTTACCCACCTTGTACACGGTAATCACTTGTATATTCGTCTCGTTTGGCTCTATCGCAATAACTACCTGCATGTTCACCCCAGCAGAAAACCCATGGACATCACATTTCCATGTTCCATGATTTAGATCGAGGAAAGGATCCTGCATAAGCTCACCGCTTCTCAGGACAGTTATAACCTGTCTCGTGGTGATACCACGCTTCTTCATTTGTTCCTTCGCGTGCGCAGTGAAATAAACAAAAGAAGTATTCTCCGAAGCCGCGCGAATAATTTCAGTGGCCCTTGCCTTACTTATCTTTATCGGTTGCGGTCGCGGCATCAGAACATATAATATTTATATGTGATATATAATAATTATATTCACCTGCGTTAAATTGTCAAGAAAAAAGATACTTAAGGGCATCTCTAAAAATCGTAGTTGCCTGATTCATCAGG
>JACQQK010000031.1 GCA_016207065.1 Nitrospinota bacterium | reverse complement strand
TCCTTTTGATAAGATACTGGCCGTGAGTCATTGGTTTCTCCTTTAAGTTAATAAGTTTTGGCGAACTTATCTTAACCGAGAAACCGTGACTCATGCACTCCCTTGAGTCACTTACTGTAAACGCTTTTCGTGACTACCCCAACTTAAGGTAGGATAAAAAATGGAGTGGAGTTTCACAAAAGTTTCACAAAAAACAAAAGGGTTTACGTCAAAACGACGTAAACCCTTTAGAGTCCAGTGGAGCTGAGGGGGATCGAACCCCTGACCTCTTGAATGCCATTCAAGCGCGCTCCCAGCTGCGCCACAGCCCCAATGCTTTGTTTTTTTGCCTCGGCGTGGTTCCGAGAAGGTTCTGATCTTAGCGAAATTCCCGCCGCTGTCAAGTCTATTTGTGGTTCCCCCGCCCGTTTCTTCCCTCTTGTGCCGTCCGTAAAACTCTTTATAATATACTGGTTTCTCCGAATCCAAGGCAACGTTTTATTTTTTCCTCCAAAACCTTCTGGGCTTTCCGAGCCGACCCTCTTCCAGTGATTACCAGCGTTAAACACCGCATCCGCACGATCTTCGTCACCGGGCTTTTGATCACACTGCCCATCGCGTTTACCTTCTTCATCCTGAATTTCCTGTTCAAAAGTCTCGACAACTCGCTCTCGCCGACGTTCACTCAACTCCTGATCCTGATGGGCGTACCTATCCCGGAGGGGTTCCGGCTCCCCGGCCTCGGGGTCATCATGACGGTCCTGGTGATTTTTCTGGTGGGGTTGTTCACCACCAATATCTTCGGGGAAAAACTGGTGCACCTGGGCGAGGCGGTGGTCGCCAAGATCCCCATCGTGCGGAGCATCTACACGGGCGCCAAGCAGGTGGTGACGACGGTCATCCAGACCGACACGGGATCGTTCAGCCGGTGCGTGCTGGTACAGTTCCCGCGCAAGGGGGTTTACGCCCTGGGGTTCGTGACCAGCGAGGCCAAGGGGGAGATTCAGGACAAGACGGCGGAGCAGGTCATCAACGTGTTCGTCGCCACGACGCCCAACCCCACCTCGGGTTTCCTGATCTTCGTCCCCAAGGAAGACCTCATCGAGCTGGACATGCCGATCGAGGACGGCATCAAGCTCATCATCTCCGGCGGCATCGTGACTCCCAAATACGACCCGAATAAAAAGGTCCGGATCAATGGGATCCAGGAACGCAAGGACGCCAGGGTTTGATCCCGCCGGGCCCCCCTCTCGAAATTCTTTATCTGGACAACCACCTGATCGCCGTCAACAAGCCGTTTGGCCTGGCGACGCAGTCGGAGGGCAAGGGCGAGCCTTCGCTGTTGGAATGGACGCGGGCCTGGATCAAGGAGGAATTTCAAAAGCCGGGCACCGTTTATCTGGGGATGGTGCACCGTCTGGACCAGCCGGTGGCGGGCGTCGCCCTGTTCGCGCGCACGTCCAAGGCGGCGTCGCGGCTTTCGGCGCAGTTCCGCGAGCGGTCCACGAAAAAGCTTTACCGCGCCGTCGTCGAGGGGAGGATCGACCCGCCCGCGGGCCGGCTGACCGCCTATATCCGGAAGGAAAAGAACCGCAAGGCGACGGTCTTTCCCCGGCCCGCGCCGGACGCGAAGGAAGCGGAGTTGGTTTACCGGACGATCGAATCTCTGGAGCCGGGCAAGCGCCCGGAGGCGACGCCGCCGGGCGCTTGCCCGGCCAGCGTGACGCTGGGTTCAATGGGCTCGACGCGGATAACGCGCAACACCAGTCGAGAGCCATCGGAGTCCGGCCATTCCGCTCCGGGGCGGTCCCCGGCCAGCGTGGTGGAGGTCGAGCCGTTGACGGGGCGCTTCCACCAGATCCGCGCGCAGTTGGCGTTCGCCGGGCATCCCATCGTCGGCGACGTCAAGTACGGCGCGGCGCGGCCCTTGCCGGAACGGCACATCGCCCTGTATTCATTCAGATTGGTTTTCCGCCACCCCGTCACCGGGGAGGAAACCGCCGTCGAGGCGCCGGAGCCGCCGGGCTGGCCTTTTGTTTGACGAGTCCGTCCGGTAATTTTTTGCTATAATCCACACGCCTCGATTTTTATCATTTATCGCTAATATAAGAGCGTCTAACAAAATGAAGTATTCCATAACTTCCTCCCCTTGAAGGGGGAGGTTAGGTGGGGGTGAAAAGCCGGGCAAGCGCCCGGAGGCGACGCGGCGATGACGCTGACGCGATCGCCGGAATGCGATTTCCGCCTCGGCGTCAGCCTGAGGCGGTATCGGGTCCAGCGTTCACGCTGGTCACCCTCCCCCAGCCCCCTCCCTCAAGGGAGGGGAGTAATTTGAGGGTCGAGCCAAATGGTTCATTTTGTTAGGCGC
>JACQQK010000180.1 GCA_016207065.1 Nitrospinota bacterium | reverse complement strand
GACCTGGGAGTTTCCTCCCGGCAAATAGACAACCCCGAAAGAGGTTTTAGTTTCATGCGTCAAGGGCCGCTGGACATGAGAATGAACGTGGACGATAAAACCACGGCGGCCGGTTTGTTGGAAACGTTGTCCGATACGGAACTGGAGTTCGTCTTCAAGACTTTTGGAGAAGAACGTTTTAGTAGGCGGATCGTGCGGGCGATCCGAAAAGCGCAGGCAAAAGGTCCCGTCACCGAAACTCTGCAATTGTCTCAAATCCTCGTCAACGCGGCGTCCGCGCCGCGTCACGCCAAAATCCATCCCGCTACCCGCTCCTTCCAAGCCCTGCGCATTGCCGTCAACGACGAGCTCGAAAGCCTGAAGACGGGCTTGCGAGACTCTTTGGATGTTTTGGAGGAGGGGGGTCTCCTGGTGGCGATCTCCTTTCATTCCCTGGAGGACCGCATCGTCAAGCAGTTCTTCCGGACGGAGGAGAAGGGGTGCGTTTGTCCGCCCAAGCTCCCGGTCTGTGTTTGCGGGAGAAAAAGAACGGTCCGGATCCTCACGCCGAAACCCGCGACCCCGTCGAGGAAAGAGGTCCAGGACAACCCGCGCGCCTCCAGCGCCAAACTGCGGGCTTGCGAGAGGGTTTATGTTTAAGTCGCTGGAACGGCTGAAAGGGCGTCTGCGCGTTTCTTCTCCCGAGTTCCGGAGGATTCTTCTCGCCTCCGTTCTGCTGATGGTCGGGGCGCTGGCTTATGTCTGGCCCAACGTCAAGATGGTCCATCTGGCCTACGAGTTCCAGGTCCTGCAAAAGGAAAGGCGGGCCCTGCAGAACGAAAACGGCCTTCTCAAGATGGAAAAGGAAAGCCTGCGGTCGTTGTCCCGGGTCCAGGAGATCGGTGAGGCGCAACTGGGGTTGCGGTCCCCGGATAAGAGCCAGGTGGTCACGATTTTTTTGAAATAACGCCCGATGCGCAACAACAAAAAAACGCCTTTGTCCGACCATCGTTCCGGATTGAGGAAGCGGCTTGTCCTGGCGTCCGCCTGTCTGCTGGTTTTCGGCGGGGCGCTCCTGGCGCGGTTGTTTTTTCTTCAGGTCCTCCAGCACGACAACCTGTACTCGCAATCCGAGAAACAATATCTCGGTTCCACCAAGGTTTATTACGGGCGGGGCGACATCCTCGACCGCAACCTCAATCCGTTGGCGACCAACATCGAGGTGGAGTCGGTCTATATAAACCCCAACGAGATCGAGGACAAGCGCGGGACGGCGCGCCTCCTGGCCTCGTCTCTGGACCTGGATCCCGGGAAGACCTTGCGGAAGCTTTCCTCTTCCAAGCAATTTATCTGGATCAAGCGGAAGTGCGACTTGAAGGAAACGGAAAAACTGAAAAGGCTGGGCCTCCCCGGCGTGAGTTTCGTTTCGGAGCAAAAACGGTTCTATCCCAAGCGCGAACTGGCGGCCCATATTCTCGGTTTCGTGGGCCTCGACAACCAGGGCTTGTCGGGAGCGGAGCATTACCATCACGACATTCTCAAGGGCGCCAGTTCCTTGATCCTCATGGAAAAGGACGCCCGCGGGCGGCAGATCCATCTCGAGGACGGGGCGGACTGGCGCAAGGCCCGGAGCTACGACGTCGTTTTGACCATCGACGAGGTGGTCCAGTTCATCGCGGAATTTCATCTGAAAAGCCAGGTCCGCAAGTACGACGCCAAGGGTGGCATGGCGGTGGTGATGGACCCCTTCACGGGCGAGATTTATGCCATGGTCAACGCGCCCCTTTACAATCCAAACAACTATTCGGCGTATCCCTCCCAGCGCTGGAAAAATCCGATCGTCTCCGGCATGTTCGAGCCGGGGTCGGTTTTCAAGCCCGTCCTCGCTTCCGCCGCGATAGACGCGGGAGCCGCGGCGCCCAGCGACATCTTCTTCTGCGAAAACGGCAGTTTCAAGGTCGGGAAAGTCTCGATCGGCGAGGCCGCCAACCATAAATTCGGTTGGATGACCCTGACCGATATCATCTCCAAGTCCAGCAATATCGGGGTCATCAAGGTGGGGCAGAAGCTTGGCGAGCGCCCGTTCCACGATTATATGAAAAAGTTTGGGTTTGGCGGGAAGTTGAACGTCGATTTGCCGGGAGAGGCGAAGGGTAAGTTGAGGGACCTTTCCCAATGGTCCAATATTTCCCTGGCCTCCGTTTCCTTCGGCCAGGAGATTTCCGTCACCCCCCTTCAAATGGCGGCGGCCTATTCGGCCATCGCCAACGGCGGGAACCTCGTGCGGCCGCGCGTAACCAAGGCGATCGCGCGGGACGGAAAGACCGTCAAGACCTTCAAGCCGGAACAGATCAACCGGGTCATGTCGGAAACGACCAGCCGGTTGATGGTGGATATATTGAAGAACACGGTCAAAAACGGCACCGGGCGCAACGCGGCGGTCCCGGGATTCGACGCGGCGGGAAAAACGGGGACGGCGCAAAAACTGGACCCCAACCCGTTGACGTATTCCAAGACCGGTTACCTGTCGTCCTTTATAGGGTTTGTCCCGGCGGATTCCCCGAAACTGGCCATCCTGGTGATGATCGACGAGCCGCAAGGCATTCACTATGGAGGAGAAGTCGCCGCCCCGGTGTTCCGGGAGATCGCCCGGGAAACCTTGCGTTATTTGAACGTTCCTTCCGGAGAGGAACGCGTTTTGATTTTAGACCGCGTTTGATCGAATCATGAAGCCCGCGGGCCCGGCCCTTTTTATGGCGAAGGACATGCAAATATTAAACGGAACCCACAAGCCTACCTTGGAGGAATTGTTCAGGGGGTACCCCATACTCAACCTCCTGGGGTCTCTGCGTTACGAAATCTCCGAGGTCGTTTACGATTCGCGAAAGGCCGTGAAAGACTGTCTCTTTGTCGCCGTTCCCGGGCTTCGTCACGACGGGGCCGGGTTTGTCAAGGGCGCCGTCGAAAAGGGCGCGCGGGCCTTCGTCGCCTCCGTGCCGTTTTACGAGATACCGGGTCTGAGTCTGGGCTCGGAAAACCTCACGGCGATCTATGTGGAGAATTGCCGCAAGGCCCTGGCTTGGATCAGCCGCCAGTTCTACGGGAACCCCTCCCGCGACCTCAGCGTCGTCGGCATTACCGGGACCAACGGCAAGACCACGACCACCTTCATTCTGGAAAAGATATTCGAGACCCTGGGGCAGGAGACCGGCGTGATCGGTTCCATCAATTACCGTTACGGCGGGCGCGAATACCCGGCTCCCATGACCACGCCCGAAGCCCCCGAGATCCATCGCATGTTGGACGAAATGACGCGGGCCGGGACCCGGCATTGTTTTCTGGAGGTTTCCTCCCATTCCCTGGCGCTCGACCGGGTGTTCGGCTTGAACTTTTCCGTCGCGGTGTTCACCAACCTGAGCCGGGACCACCTGGATTTTCATGGGACCATGGAAAACTACAAGAACGCGAAAAAGCGTTTCTTCCGGGAATTTTCGGTGTCCAGGCGGGTGATCAACGTGGACGACCCCGTGGGGCGGGAAATCGTCGCCGAGTTCCCGGCCACCACCCTGACCGTGGGGATCGATTCTCCCGCGGACGTGAGGGCGGAAAATTGCGTCCTTTCCAGCCACGGCGGCCGGTTTACCTTGAAAACGCCCTTCGGGAGCGTCGGTATCCGCTCGCACCTTCTCGGAAAACATAATATTTACAACCAGCTTTTCGCCGCCGCCGCCGCCCTGATCCAAGGCGCGCCTCTGGAGGGCGTGGCGCGCGGGCTGGAGGCGGTCGAACGCATCCCCGGCCGGTTCGAGCAGGTCCGTTGCGGGCAGAATTTCTCCGTGGCCGTGGATTACGCCCACACCGACGACGCGCTCAGGAACGCCATCACCGCGGCCAGGACCTTTACCCACAGGCGGGTGATCGTCGTCTTCGGGTGCGGGGGCGACCGCGACAGGGGGAAACGCAAGGAAATGGGCCGGGCGGCCCTCGAGTTGGGCGACTTCTCCGTGATCACCTCCGACAACCCGCGCTCCGAGGACCCCCCGCGGATCATCGCGGACATTTGCGAAGGCGTCCCGCAAAGCGCCAAACCGGGCGAACATTACGCCGTCGTCCCGGACCGCCGGGAGGCGATCGAATTCGCCGTGAACCTCGCGCGCGAGGGGGACCTGGTCCTGATCGCGGGGAAGGGACACGAGGATTATCAGATATTCAGGGACCGGACCGTTCATTTCGACGACCGCGAGGCGGCCGCCGAGGCTTTGAGGAAAAGAGCGAAACGTGATTGAGGGCGACGTGAAAAAACTTTTGCGGGCCGTTCGGGGGGAACTGGCGCGGGGCGATGCGGCGGGCCGGTTCGAGGGCGTTTCCATCGACTCCCGGACCGTCCAGCCGGGGCAACTGTTCGTTTGTATTGTCGGGGAACGGTTTGACGGGCACGATTTTCTCGCCCAGGCTTTCGAGAAAAAAGCCGCGGGGGCCGTTGTTTCCAGCCGCGAAAAAATTCCCGCCCTGCCGCCGGACGCGCCCAAGCCCTTTGTCGTCCAGGCCCGGGACACCTTGGCGGCCCTGCAAGACCTGGCCCACTGCCATCGGAACAGCGTCTCGCCGCGGGTCGTCGGAGTCACGGGGACCAACGGCAAATCCTCCACCAAGGAAATGATCGCCTCGGTCTGCGAAACGAAGTTCAAGACCCTCAAGACCGGGGGCAACCTGAACAACCACATCGGCCTGCCCCTGACCCTGCTGGAGTTGGCCCCCGGCCACGAGGTCGCCGTCCTGGAAATGGGGATGAGCGCCGCCGGGGAAATCCGCCGTCTGGCGGAAATCGCCAGGCCCGATATCGGGGTGATCACCAATATCTCCGAAGCGCATTTGACGCAGTTGAAGACCGTCAAGAACGTTCAGTCCGCCAAGGGGGAACTGTTCGAGTCCCTGGGCGGCGAGGGGACGGCCGTCGTCAACGCCGACGACCCGCTGGTCCTGGACCTTGCCCGCTCGCTGAGGGCGCGGAGGATCACCTACGGCATCGACAACGAGGCCGACGTCCGGGCCGGCAACATTCGTCCCCGCCCCGACCGGGGGTTCGATTTCGACGTGTCGATGTTTGGCAAGTCGTTTCCGTTGACCCTCCCTTTCCTGGGCCGGTTCAACATATACAACGCGCTCGCGGCGGTCGCGACGGGCCATTCCCTGGGGGTCGAGCCGGAACACATGGCCGAGGGGCTGGCCCATTGCCGTCTGCTGGGACAGCGGAGCGAAATCATCCATCACGATTCGATGACGATTATCAACGACACTTACAACGCCAACCCCCGGTCCATGCTGGCGGCCCTGGACATCCTGGTCCAATACCGCTCCGCGGGCAGAAAGTTCTTCGTCATGGGGGACATGCTGGAGTTGGACGAATCGGCCCCGTCGGCCCACGCGGGCATCGGCGAGGAGGTCGCCCGGTTGCCGGTCGACCGCTTCGTGACGGTGGGCCCGCTGGCCGGTCTTGCCGGCCAGCGCGCGCTGGACGCGGGGATGGAGCGGGACCGCGTCGTCCTCGCCGAAAACCACGAGGCGGCGGCGGACTATTTATCCAGGAACGCGCGGTCGGGAGATTGTCTTCTGTTCAAGGGGTCGCGCGGCGCGGCCATGGAAAAGGCGATCCAGGGGTTGTTGAAAAAGAAGGCTCTTTGAGGGGAAACCATGCTGTACCACATCTTTTATCCGTTGAGCGCCGACCACCCCGTGTTCAACGTGTTCCGATACATCACGTTCCGCTCGGCCTATTCCGGGCTGACCGCCCTCGGGATCTGCCTGCTCATGGGGCCCTACATGATCCGCACGTTGCGGAAATACCAGATCCGGGAAAAAATCCGGAAGGACGGGCCGCAACAACACATGGTCAAATCGGGCACGCCCACCATGGGCGGGTTGCTCATCCTGTGCGCGTCGTTGACCTCCACCCTCCTGTGGTCCGACCTCGCCAACCGGTACATCTGGGTGATCCTTTTCGCGGGGCTCGGTTTCGGGGCGATCGGTCTTTTCGACGACGTTTTGAAACTCAAGAGGGGCATGGGGCTGAAAGCGCGGGAAAAGTTCTTTTTTCAATTGGTCCTCGGGTCCGTCATCGCCATTTACCTGGTTTATTTCGATGCCAACCGGGCCGAATTCGCCACCCTTCTCTACGTCCCGTTCCTAAAGCAGTTCAAGCTCGACCTGGGTTTCGGTTATTTGCTGTTGATCGTCTTCATCATCGTGGGGACGTCCAACGCGGTGAACCTGACGGACGGTCTGGACGGGCTGGCCATCGGGCCGATCATCGTCGCCACCATAACCTATACGGGCATTGTTTATCTCTGCGGCCATTTCAATTTCGCCGAGTACCTGCAAATCCAGCACATCAAGGGGGCCGGCGAAATCGCGGTCCTCAGTTCCGCCGTGGTGGGGGCGAGCCTGGGGTTCCTCTGGTTCAACTCCTATCCCGCGCAGATGTTCATGGGCGACGTGGGTTCGCTGTCCCTCGGAGCCATCCTCGGCTCGATCGCGGTGATTTCCAAGCACGAATTGTTGCTGGTCCTGGTCGGCGGGATCTTCGTCATCGAGGCCCTGTCGGTCATCATCCAGGTCGGTTATTTCAAATACACGGGCGGGAAGCGTTTTTTCAAAATGGCCCCTCTGCATCATCATTTCGAGCAACTGGGATGGGAGGAGCCCAAGGTCATCGTCCGGTTCTGGATCATCGCCGTGGTCCTGGCCATGATCGGTTTGAGCACCTTGAAGTTGAGATAGTCATGGAACTGAAAGGCAAAAAAATTTCCGTCATCGGCATGGGGCGCACGGGCGTTCCCGCGGCCAACTTTCTGGCCGCCCGCGGGGCGAGGGTCATGCTGACCGACCAGAAAGGCCGCGAGGAGCTTCTGGGGCGGACGGCAACGCTGGACCCCGCGGTGGAAACGGCGTTCGGAAACTGCGCTCCTTCCCAAGGTTCGGATTTGATCGTGCTCAGTCCGGGGTTCGACATCAACTCTCCGCTTCTGGACGAGGCCCGCGGGCGGGGGACGGAAATCGTGAGCGAGATTGAACTCGCCTGCCGGTTCGCGATCGCCCCCATCGTCGCCGTGACCGGGACCAACGGTAAAACGACGACCACCACCTTGATCGGGAAAATCCTGGAGTCCGCCGGGAAGGATATCCGCGTGGGCGGAAACATAGGCATCCCCTTCGTTTCCCTGCTCGAAAATCCGCCCCGGGATTTCTACGTCCTCGAGGTCAGCACGTTTCAACTGGAAGGCATCCAGCGGTTCAGGCCGCGCATCGGCGTTTTGCTGAACATCACCCCGGACCACCTCAACCGTCACAAGACCATGGCGCATTACGCCGCCTTGAAGGGCCGGGTCGCCGCCAACCAGACGGAAGACGATTTCATGGTCCTGAACCAGGACGATCCCCTGGTCCTGGAGCAGGCGCGGGACATGCGGGCGCGGAAACGGTATTTTAGCGTCGAGAAGGAAGTGGAGGCGGGCGGATTTCTGAAAAAAGGGGTTCTGACGCTCCGGCAGGACGGCAAGGAGCGCCCCATATGCTCCGCGGAGGAATTGAAGCCGGTCATGAGATGGCAGTTGGAAAACGTCCTGGCGGCGGCAACGGCGGCGTCCCTCGCCGGGGCCGGGCCGGAGGCCATCGCGGAAACCCTGAAAAGTTTTTCCGGCCTGGAGCATCGGCTGGAATGGGTGCGCACCCTGCGGGGCGTGGATTTCGTGAACGATTCCAAGGGCACCAACGTCGGGTCGGTCGAGAAATCGCTGAGAAGTTTCGACCGGCCCATCATCCTGATCGCGGGGGGGCAGGACAAGGGAAGCGATTTCTCCCCGCTGAAAAATCTGATCAAGGCGCGGGTGAAGCGCCTGGTCCTGATCGGCGAGGCGCGGCCGAAGTTCCGCCAGATACTCAACGGGTCGACCGATTGCGAGGAGGCGGAATCCCTGGAGTCCGCGGTCAGGCTGGCCTTGGAGAAGGCGGTCCCAGGGGACATCGTTCTGCTCTCGCCCGCCTGCGCCAGCTTCGATATGTTCAAGGATTATGAGGACCGGGGGAAACAGTTCAAGAAGATCGTGAACGGACTTTAAGACGGACCGGCGGAATGAAGGCATCGGGTTCGGATTCGACGGGGGGACGGAGCCAGTGACGCAAGCGCATTTGCGAAACTCAAATTGCGACGCGATTTTGTGCCTCGCGGCGGCGGTCTTGATCTTGATCGGCATCGTCATGTTGTTCAGCGCCAGCGCGGTTTTCGCGTTGGAGGAATACAAGGACCCTTACTATTTCTTGAAACGCCAGCTCCTGTGGCTGGCTTTGGGCTCGATCGTTCTGTACCTGGCCAGGAACATGGACTACCGGACGCTGGACAAGCTGGCGTATCCGGCGTTGTTCGTCGCGTTCGCGTTGCTGGTGGCGGTCATGTTGCCCAATCTGGGGAAGGAAGTGGGCGGCGCGCGGCGATGGCTCTCCCTGGGGAAAGTGAACTTCCAGCCGTCGGAACTGGCCAAATTCGCGGTGGTCCTGTTCATGGCCAAGTCCCTGGTGAAGCGGGCGGACAAGTTGAAAAACTTCATGTACGGCTATTTCCCGAACCTGATCGTGCTGGGGGTCTTTTTCATCCTGATCCTGTTTCAGCCCGATTTCGGGACGGCGGTCATCATTTGCGCGGTCACTTTCATGATGTTTTTCGTCGCCGGAATCCGGTTCAAGTTCCTGGTTTACTCGGTCCTGGCGGCGCTCCCTTTCATGGTTTTGGCGGTCATGGGCGCCGAATACCGGACGCGCCGGATCCTTTCGTTCCTGGATCCCTGGCAGGACCCTTCCGACACGGGGTTTCAGGCCGTCCAATCCTTTTACGCCTTCGGCAGGGGCGGGTACTGGGGCCTTGGGCTGGGAGACGGGCGGCAGAAATTGTTTTATCTGCCCGAGGCGCATACCGACTTCATCTTCTCGGTCATCGGGGAGGAACTGGGTTTCATGGGGACGACCGGGATTTTGGTCTTGTTCGCGATATTCGTCTGGAGGGGGTTCGTGACGGCGTATCGCGCGCGCGACAGTTTCGGGTCGCATCTGGCGGTGGGCCTGACCCTGCTGATCGGGTTCCAGGCGTTCATCAACATGGGGGTGGCCGTGGGACTGCTTCCCACGAAGGGATTGCCTCTGCCCTTCATCAGCATGGGCGGTTCGTCCCTGCTGGTGTCCATGCTCTGCGTGGGGGTTTTGTTGAACATTTCGGAACATACGGTCCGACATTGACGTCAGGCAAATGCCAATACGGGTCGTCATAGCCGGCGGTGGCACTGGCGGCCACTTGTATCCGGGAATCGCTCTGGCAAAGGCGCTTATGAAACATGGTAGCGACATCGAAATCACCTTCGTGGGGACCCGGCAGGGGATCGAGACCTCGGTCCTCCCGCGCGAGGGCTTCAAGCTCAAGACCATATTGTCTTCGGGACTGATCGGCAAAAAGGGCGTCAACCGCTGGATCTCCTGGTGCAAGTTGCCGGCCGGGTTGGCCCAGTCGTTGTGTTTCTTGGTCCGGAACAAGCCGGACCTGGCCGTGGGCGTGGGCGGATACGCCTCCGGCCCGCTGGTCCTTTCCGCCTGGGTCCTGCGCATCCCGATTTTGATCCACGAGCAAAACGTCGTCCCCGGCGTCACCAACAAATGGCTGGGGAAAATCGCCGATAGGGTGGCGGTGTCCTTCAAGGAATCCCTGCGGTATTTCCCCTCCCGGAAGACGGTCCACACCGGCAACATGATCCGGGAGGAGATCTGCGAATTGAAGGAGGCGGCCCCCGCGGAAAAGCCGGAAAGGTTCGTCGTGCTTGTTTTAGGAGGAAGCCAGGGGGCGCATTCGATCAACAAGGGCATGGTCCAGGCGCTCGACCATCTGTCCGACTTGCGGGACTCCCTGCATTTCATCCACCAGACCGGGACGCGCGACGCGGACGAAACGCGGGCGGGATACGAACGGAAGGAGTTCTCGGCGGAAGTCCAGCCTTTCATCTTCGACGTGGCGGAGGCGTACCGGAAAGCCGCTCTCGTGATCTGCCGGGCGGGGGCGACCACGCTGGCGGAAATCAGCGCGTGCGGGAAGGTTTCGGTCCTCATCCCGTTCCCTTACGCCGCCCACGGCCATCAGGAGCAGAACGCCCGCGTCATCGAGGCCGCGGGGGCGGGGGAAGCGATATTGGACCGCGACGTCACGGGGGAAAGTCTTTCCTCCGCCATCCGCAGGGCCATGCGGGACCCAGAACGGATGAGGGAAATGTCGGAGAACAGCTACAGCTTGGGCAACCGGGACGCCGCGGAAAAGGTGAAACAGATGTGCCTGGAATTGCTGGAAACGGCCCGGGGTATGACGCAAACGGACGGAAACCCGATCAAGAAAAGCCGGTTGTCATGTTTTTAGGAAAAACCAAGCGGATCCATTTCATCGGCATCGGAGGGTCGGGGATGAGCGGGATAGCGGAGGTCCTGATCAATCAGGGATACGAGGTGACCGGCTCGGACCGCTCCCGGACGAAAACGACCGAGAGGCTGGCGAAACTCGGGGCCCGGATCTCCTACCGCCACATGGCGGGGAACGTGGAGAACGCCCAGGTCGTCGTGGTGTCCAGCGCCATCAAGACCGACAACCCGGAAGCGCTCGCCGCCAGGGAAAAGGCGATCCCTGTCATCCCCCGGGCGGAGATGCTGGCCGAGCTGATGCGCATGAAATACGGCGTCGCCGTCGCGGGGACGCACGGCAAGACCACGACCACCTCGCTGATCGCCACCATTCTCGCGGGAGGCCGGCTCGACCCGACGGTCGTGATCGGCGGACGCCTGAAAAGCCTGGGGAGCAACGCCAAGCTGGGGCAGAGCGAATTCCTGGTGGCGGAGGCCGACGAGAGCGACGGCTCTTTCCTGAAGCTTTCGCCGACGATCACCGTGGTCACCACGCTCGACGAGGAGCACATGGACCACTATAAGACGCTGGACAATATGAAGCAGAGTTTTTTGAGTTTCGTCAACCGCATCCCCTTTTACGGGACGGCGGTGTTGTGTCTTGACGATCCGAACATCCAGTCGCTGATCCCGAAAGTCGAGAAGAGGTACCTGACCTACGGCTTGACGAGCCAGGCGGATTACACCGCGAAAAATATCAGCGTCGAGGGGCTGAAAAACCGGTTCGCGGTCCATTTCCGGGGCCGGGAACTCGGAGAGATCGTTTCCTGCGTCCCCGGCAGGCACAACGTGTGCAACACCCTGGCCGCCGTGGCCGTGGGCATGGAATTGGGCCTGGGCTTCGAGACCATCCGCGATTCGCTGAAGGATTTCACCGGCGTCCATCGCCGGTTCGAGGTGCTGTTCCAGTCCGCCTCCCTGACCGTGGTGGACGATTACGGTCACCACCCGGCGGAAATCCAGGCGACGCTGGCCGCCGCCAAGGAAGTCTGGCCCGACCGCCGCCTGATCGTCGCGTTTCAACCGCACCGGTATTCGCGGACGCAGGCGCTGATGGAGCATTTTTTCACCTCGTTCAACAACGCCGACCATCTGATCGTGAACGAAATTTACGCGGCGGGGGAAGACCCCATCGAGGGGATCGACGCCCGCCGGATCGCGGAAGGCGTGAAAACGTTCGGCCACAAGCACGTGGAGTACATGGAGAGCAAGAAGGACATCGTCGCCCATTTATTGCGGATCGTCCGCCCCGGCGACGTGGTGATGACGCTGGGCGCCGGGGACATTTGGGAAACGAGCCGGGACCTGATTTCCAAACTTCCGAAAACCTTTTCCTAGGAGGACCTTTTTAGGTCGGAGAACCCATGTTGCATGAATCTCTGAAACAAAAATTGATCCGTTACGCTCATACCAGCAGGGGGTACGGTCATCCCCCGCGCGTCCGCCTGGAATCGCCAAAAACCGTTTTAGGACAGAAGATTTATCCGAGAAAAACCATGAGCCCTTCAATCGAATGGTTGCGCAAGATCAAAGGCAAGGTCCTCTATAACGAACTGCTTTCGAAACACACGTCGATTTGCATCGGCGGACCCGCGGACATATTCATCTTTCCCAGGGACGTCGAGGACCTGAACACGATCTACGGGCACAAAGGCGGCATGCCCCTGTTCGTCCTGGGAGAGGGGACGAACCTGCTGGTGGGCGACGGCGGCATCCGCGGCATCGTGGTCTGTCTCAAGGAAGGGTTCAAGTCGATCCAGGGTCCGGAGTTCTTCCGTTCGGCGGACGGCGGGGAGTCGGCGGTCCTGAAAGTCGGTTCGGGCGTGAAAATGTCCTATCTGGCGAAATACGCCGCGCGGTTCTCGCTGGCCGGGATCGAGGGGCTGGCGGGCGTCCCCGGCTCGCTCGGCGGGGCGTTGGTCATGAACGCGGGGGCCGAGGGGTTCGAGATCGGCGACGTGACGCGGAACGTTGTCCGCATAACGGACGCCGGCAAGATGCAGACCCTGCAAAAGGGCGACATCGAGTTTCGCTATCGCAAGACCGTCTTTCCTCCGGGGGACGGGATTATCGTCGAGGCGGAGCTTGAATTGCGAAAAGGCGACGCCAGGACGATTTATGAAAACATCGACCGGTATCTTTCGCGCCGGACCGTCAACCAACCGCTGACCCTTCCCAACTCCGGCTCGGTGTTCAAGAACCCGCCGGGCGACAAGGCGGGGCGGTTGATCGAGGCGGCGGGGTTGAAGGGGTTCGGCGTCGGCGGGGCCGCCGTGTCGGTCAAGCACGCGAACTTTATCGTGAACAAGGGCAACGCCAAATCGGGCGACGTGGTCCGGTTGATCGAACACATCCGCGACGTCGTCAAGGAAAAAACCGGGACGGAATTGGAGACGGAGATCATCGTTATCGACGGTTGAGCTCGATTCGCCGGCTCGGCTGTCTTGATGGCATGAGAATAAAAATAAGGAAATCAGGTCCGCCGCAACAAAGGTTCCCCCTCCTTCCTTTGTTCCCGGCCTTGTGGCCAGGGCCGGGGGCGGACCAGAAATTACCAGTTGTTGGAGAAGGGTTTTGATCGATCTGAAGACGAAAAAGATAGCGGTTTTGATGGGCGGGCTTTCCGCCGAACGGGAAATTTCCCTGGTGACGGGGAAATCGGTGTTCGAGGCCATGTTGCGCAAAGGGCTGAACGCGGTCGCCATCGACGTGGACCGGAACATCGCGCGGAGGTTGCTGGAAAATGAGATTGACCTGGCGTTCATCGCCCTGCATGGGACGTTCGGGGAGGACGGTTCCATCCAGGGGCTTTTGGAATGCCTGAAGATCCCATATACCGGCGCGGGGGTCCTGGGAAGCGCTCTGGCCTACGACAAAATCGCGACCAAGGAGACGCTTAAATATCATGGCGTCCCGACGGCGGACTACCAGGCGATCGCAAAAAAGAAACGCGGAGAGACGCGGCGGGAGATCGATTTCCCCCTCGTCGTCAAACCCTCCGCCCAAGGCTCGACCATCGGGGTGAGCATCGTGGGGCGGGAGAGCGGATGGGAGCCGGCGTTGGACGCCGCTTTCCAATATGGAGACGAGGTCCTGGTCGAGAGGTTCGTCGAGGGCCGCCTGGTCGCCATCGGGATGCGCGGCGACCGTTGCCTGCCCATCGTCCATATCCGGCCGAAATCCGGGTTTTACGATTACGAGGCGAAATACACGCCGGGGAAGACCGAGTACATCTGCCCGGCGGATTTGAGCGCGGAGGAAATCGGACGGTGCGAGGACGTGGGGAAACGGGTCGTCCAGGCGCTCCGGGCGAGAGGGTTTCCCAGGATTGACGCCATCGTGGACAAGGAAGGCGTCCCCTACGTTTTGGAGCTGAACACCATACCGGGGATGACGCCGACCAGCCTGTTGCCGAGGGCGGCGAGACAGGCGGGGCTGGGGTTCGAGGACCTGGTGATGGAAATTCTGAGGACGGCGCAACTCGACCGCGAAGGATGATCGCGAACATGGATTATGCGTTGCTGGAAAATAAAAACCCCGGGTTGGCCTGGGACCAGGCCCGGACCCGCAGGAAGCAAAAACCGCGGACAAGCCCGGCGCCCCAGGCCCGGGCCAGGAAGTCCGGCGCGGAACGTCTCGCGGCGTTCGTCAAGCGACTTGCCGACGCGGTCGCGAAAACCGCTCTCTTCCTCGCGTTCGTGTATGGGGCCTATCACGGATACCGTTTTTTGACCGCCTCTCCGCGTTTCGCCGTCGAGGACGTGACCATCCGCGGAAACCATGTCCTGACGGAAGAGCAAGTCCTGGGGTGGACGGGCGGCATCAAGGGGAAAAATATATTTTTACTGGAACTGAAAGGCGTGGCGGGCAGGCTCGGCGAACACCCATGGGTGCGAAGCGTCTCGATGGAAAGGACATTCCCGCGCCGGATCAATATCGCGGTCGAGGAGCGGACTCCCTACGCTCGGGTGCGGATGGACCGGACTTACGTGATAGACAACTACGGCGTCGTGCTGACCCAGGCCGGGCCCGAATACGACCATCTTCCCTTGATCGTCGGGCTGGGGAGCGCCCCGGTCCGGCTGGGGGAGAACGTCGTCACGGACAGGATCATCAGCGGCTTGCACACCATGCATTATTTCAACCGGCTGAAGTTTTTCCAGGGAGATCCCATAGACACGTTTCAAATGATCGGCGCCCACCGGGTCGCTTTCAAGACGCGCAACAAGGGAAGAAGGATATTCATGGACCTGAACGGGCTGACCGAAAGTTTTCAAAACTTCAAGATCTACCTGAATGCCCTGTCGGAAGGGGAGATGGATTTCCAATACATCGACCTGTCCTTCAAGGGGAAGGTGATCGTTAAGAACGAGCGTCGAGCGGAAGACAGGCCGGGGGCCGAAAAGCTTTAAACAAGGAGAGGGGCAATGTCCAAAAAAAATAATCTGATCGTGGGGCTCGATATCGGCACGACCAAGATCTGTTGCATCATCGGCGAGGCGACGTCTTCCGGCGGGATCGACATCATTGGCCTGGGACAGCACCCGTCGCGGGGCTTGCGTAAAGGCGTCGTGGTGAACATCGACAGCACCGTGGAGTCGATCAAAAGCGCGGTGGAGGAAGCCGAACTCATGGCCGGTTGCGAAATCGAGTCGGTCTTCGTGGGGATCGCCGGCGGGCACATCAACAGCATGAACAGCCACGGCATCATCGCGATCAAGAACAAGGAGATCAACCAACTGGACGTGGACCGGGTCATCGAGGCCGCCAAGGCCATCGCCATCCCCCTGGACCGGGAGGTGATCCACGTGCTCCCGCAGGAG
>JACQQK010000176.1 GCA_016207065.1 Nitrospinota bacterium | reverse complement strand
GGCGGTTGTCGAGGTCAAAAAATCCGGGCTGGGCCATGGGGAAGACTCCTTCAATTCGAGGGGAAATAAGAAACCAATCGCTACGCCGGAGCATTTTATTTCAATTTCCACTTTTTGCGCCAATTTTTAGAGGCGCCCTTAAGTCAACGAAAACAACGTTTGTGAAGCGAGCGAAATGATCTTCCCTTTAAAGACATTACAAACGGGTTTGGCGCTCCTGATTTTTTTTCTTTCCGGTTCGGGCGGAGTTTGGGCGGCGGGGAACGACAACGCTTCCCTGGCCCAAGGCCTTGAGTTTTTCCAAGCCGGGAAATACGAGGAATCCTTGAAAGCGTTCGACGCGCTCCTTCAAAAAGAGCCCTCCAACGCTCTCGCTCGCTATTACCTTGGATTGAACTTGAACAAGCTCGAAAAGTTCAACGAGGCCATCGCCGCCTTTGAAAAAGCCTTGGAGTTGAACCCGCAACTGAAAGAGGCGCGCCTGAGCCTGGGAATCGCCTACTACAAAATCAAGTCCCTCGATCCCGCTTTGCAAGCGCTGAGCGCCGCCGTCGACGCCGAGCCCGGAAACGGCCCGGCCCATTTTTTTCTCGGTCTCGTTCATAAGGAAAAGGGGGAACACCAGCGGGCCGTCGATCGTTTCAAGAAGGCCGGCGAACTCGACCGGGACTTATATCAGTTGTCCTTATACAACATGGCCCTTGCTTACGAAAAGATGGGCCGGATCGACGAGGCCCGCGAAGCCGCGGCCCGCGCGGCGGAGGTGGACCGCCGATCGGGCGTCGCCAGAGATTCCTTGGCGCTTCTGGAGGGGTTGGGCGGAAAGAGCGGGAAACCCAAAAGATGGAAATTCGACGCCAGCGCGGGATGGCAATACGACGATAACGTGACCCGCGTGGAACAGGATACCGTGACGGGGAAGTCCGATTCCGCCGGCGTCTTCGAATTCAATGGGTCATACAAGCTGATCGACGGGCCAAGATACGGACTGGAAGTCGATTACGATTTGTTTCAGAGCGTTTACGACGAATCCACGAATTTCGATTTTCAATCGCATGGCGCGACAATCGCGGGCTCTCGCGACGCGCAAGGATGGGATGCCGGAATGGATTATAGTTACAATTATTCCACCCTGGGAGGCGTCAACTTTTTGGAAACGCATACCTTGCGTCCCAGTTTCGGGTTTTCCGGCATGGAAAATTTTTACGTCGGCGCGAGCTATCTTTTTCAGGACAAAAATTTCCTCAGGCTCCCTTCTCGCGACGCGGCAAACCATTCGTTCGGGATTGACAACTTCTTCTTTTTCATGGACAGCAAAGCCTATGTCCTCTTCGGTTACCGGTTTGACCGGGAGGACGCCGCGGGTCCCGAGTTCGATTATTTCGGGCATTTATTCTCTGGCGGGGTTCAGCTTCCCCTGCCGCTCGATAGCAAAGCGCGGATCGCTTACAAATATAATCTTCGCGATTATGAACACATCACCCCCAGTATCGGAGAAGAGCGGCGAGACGACAAACAGACGCTCAAGTTAACGCTGACCAAAAAGGTTTTCCCGTTTTTGAGCCTGAAAATGGATTACGAGCACATTATCAGCGACTCCAATCTTTCCTCGGTGGATTTTACGCAAAACGTCGTTTTCCTGGGGTTGGTTTTTTCCCAGTAGCCGTTTTCGCCCCGCGCGGACACCTCCCGTTTGTTTCCGTCAGTCGCCCGGCTGACGGGCGTCCTTGACGCACCGGAACCCGAAAAGCTTGTTTTTCACCGATGGGACCGAGGCGTTCCGGTAGGTCAGCCGCGTGTCGTCCGGGACGCTCATCCAGTGGCCGCCGCGCACGACCTTGTACTGTCCCTTTTTCGGCCCGCGCGGGTTTTTCTTAGCGGAAAATAGGTAATATTGCGCCCAATGCCAGTCCTGGACCCACTCCGCGACGTTCCCGGACAAATCGTAAACGCCGTGGTCCGATTTGCCCGCCTCGAAGGAACCCACTGGCAGGGGTTTCTTGAATTCGTCGTTGAAGTTCAGCTTGGATTTGTCCGGCGGATCTTCCCCCCAGGGGTAGGTGACCGGTTTCTTTCCCCGCGCGGCTTTTTCCCATTCCGCCTCGGTGGGCAGGCGTTTCTTGTTCCAGGCGCAATAGCGCTCCGCGTCGGTCCAACTGACCCCCACGACGGGTTGCCTGGGGTCGTTCAGCTCCGGATCTTCCCAGAAGCGGGGTTTCTCATGGTTGGCGGCTTCCAGGAATTTCCGGTAGTCGGCGTTGGTGACTTCGTAAAGATCGATATAAAACGCGTCGACGTCCACTTCGTGGGCCGGGTCTTCCGGTCCCAGCGTGTGACGGTCCGGATTGAGTATGTCCGTAGGATCCATCTGGATTTCCATCAACGATTTTTTGCTCCCCATTTCATAAACCCCGCCGGGGATGAAGGCCATTTTATCGGCAGAGAGGGCTGGGTCCGCCGCGGACGGCGACGCGCGGACGTTTCCGCCCCAGAGCGCGAGACACGCCGCCGTCAGGAAAAATGCGTTTAATATCCGGGGATTCCGTAACGTTCGTGTATTTCCAGTTTTTGCCAACAAGGTTGAAAATTCTCCAGTTTGACGGTGAAGGAATGAGGGATTATAGGCGCGGGAAACGGGAATATCAAGTCCATCCGGCAGGAATTGGACGAAGTCCTGCCTGGATATGGCGAGTGCGCCAGGCCGGAAAGCGCCGCCCTCCAGAAACTTCCGCGATCGGGGGGTTGACAAACGATGTCCGGCGTATTATATTATGTTCGATAGATATGAAACAATCAAACTTGGCGGACATCTTCAAGGCGCTTTCCAACCCGCAAAGGCTGGTCCTTTTCGAGCTGATCTACCGCGGTTTTAAAAAGCGGGGGAAATCCGGCGTTGCGGAGGAGGCCGAACCGTGTTGCCGGGGCGTCGAAAAGGCGTTCACGTTTGCGTGCGGATGCTTGAAGCTGTCCCGCTCGACGATCTCCCATCACCTCAAGGAACTCCAGAACGCCGGACTGATCGTCTGCGTACGTAGGGGGCAGAGCCATTACTGCGAGGTCAATGCCAAGGCGGTCGAAGCCGTACGGAGCTTTTTAAAATGATTTTTTTACGCTTTAAATGTTCGATAGTATTAAAACCATGGAATAGTTGAAGGGAGGGATGCCCGCGCCGATCTATTAGGAATATCCGATGGTCTTTGTAAAATAGAACTTTAGCCATGGAGGACGATATGTTTGATTGTTGCCAGAGTTTGTGTTCGGAATTCATGAGAAACCGGCTTGACGTTAAAATGGAGGAAACGAAGGAGGGGATTCGGATCGACTTGAAACCCAAGGACCCCGCGAAAGTCAAACCGTTCCAGGAGGCGATCAAGAACTGGAAGGAATTTTGCGCATGCGAATGTTGTTAGCGGCCTGACAATATGAGGTTCGTTCATTCTCTTTCCCCCTTCCTCTCCCCGCCAGCATGACGCTGGACTTGGTGGGCTTGACTCGGGTGGCGGACGACGGTCATCGAGGGCAATCCAAGCCTGGCCATCCCGCTCCGGCGCGTTTCCCCGGTCGCGGGAGGGGAGGGGGGCTTGCTCAGGGCGTTGATGCATCGCCCGGAATATAATGATTATTGACACTTTATTGGAATCATAATAGAATCGATCATCGCAAAAAAATCGCCTAGCGTTTTAGGGAAAGTCGCTTGCTCCTTCGATGGGACGCCGCGTTTTTGGACCCGGACAGGCTCAAGGACCTTGGAATAACAGGTTGGAGGTTATGGACAAGCCTAAAAAAGAACCCATCCTGATCAGCCAGCGGCAGGATTACAGGCTGTGCTTGAACTGCGGTTTCCCCAACCGGAATTCCGACACCCATTGCATGTATTGCAATGCCGGCCTTTTTGAAGACACCGGGTTGTTTTCCTGGATCAAGCAGACCTATTACATCCTGCGGTGGCGCTGGCAACTCAAGCAACACCGGGAAAAACGCCATACTTCCGGCAAAGAGCGCCTATCGTTATGGAAAGGGGTGGGGTTTTTCTTGCTGGGCGCGGGGCTGAGCGCCGCCGGCGTTTATCTGTTCGCCCTCGCACTCGCCGAGAAGTCTTTTTCCAACGGTTTGATGTCGGTCCTCTTCTTTTTCTACGGTTTTTTCACCCTCAAAACCCTGTTGAGTAAAAAGTAAAAGCGCCCCCTTCTTCTCAACTGTCGTCTCATCGTTTCGTTCAGGGGTATAATCCCCGGGCAATGTTTTGTTTTTTCTTCCTCCATTCTTTTCCTTGGCGTTTGCGATAGTTCGATGGTTCGGATGGATGCGCAACTTTTTCCAAAGAAGTATATTCTTAAATATTAAATAGCAAGACGCTATAATTGGTTTAGTCATGCTGAAGACGACCCATCCCTCGGAATTCCGGCAAATGGCCTTTCCCGTGAAAGGCATGAGTTGCGCCAGTTGCGCCGCGCGGATCGAAAAGAAGGTCGGCGAACTGGAAGGCGTCCGCGAGGCCAGCGTCAATTTCGGCGCCGAGTCCGCCTCGGTCGCCTTCGACCCCTCCCTTCTCAAACCCGCGGACATCGCCCAGACGATCGAAAAACTCGGGTTTCAGGTCCCCAGGACGAAAAAGAACTTTCCCGTCCAGGGCATGTCCTGCGCCTCGTGCGTGCCGCGCGTGGAGAAAAAGTTGCTGGGACTGGACGGGGTGATGTCCGTCGAGGTCAACCTGGCTACGGGAAAAGCCGCCGTGGAATATGTATCCACGCTCGCGGGGTATCCGGAGTTCCGCTCCGCTTTGGAGCATATCGGCTACGCCCTTCTGGAGGAAGAGTCCGCGCAGGCCCCGGAGGTAAAGCCAGAAGAAGAACATCAGGGCCGGGAGACGCAAGCGTTGCGGCGCAAGTTTTTCTTCAGCGCCGCGGTCAGCCTCGCCGTCATGTTGGGCGGGATGCCGGGGATGGTCCCCTTTCTGCCGGGATTCGGATTGCCGCATTGGGCGTTGTTTCTACTGGCCACCCCCGTGCAGTTCTGGGCGGGATGGCGGTTTTACCGGGGCGCGTGGACCGGCGTCCTGCACGGCTACGCCGACATGAACGCGTTGATCGCCGGGGGGACCTCCGCCGCTTATTTCTACAGCGCGTTCGCCACCTTTTTCCCTTCCGCCCTGAAGTCGTTCGGGCACGAACCCGCGGTCTATTACGACACCTCCGCCATGATCGTCGCGTTGGTCCTTTTGGGGCGATGGATGGAGAACCGCGCCAAGGGCCACGCCTCCGACGCCATTAAAAAACTGATGGGTCTGCAACCGCGGACCGCGCGCGTCGAGCGCGAGGGAGTGGAGCATGAGATTCCCGTCGAGGAGGTCCGCAAGGGCGATATCGTTTGCGTACGCCCCGGGGAAAGGATCCCCGCGGACGGGACCGTCATGGAAGGCTCGACCGCCGCGGACGAGTCGATGATCACCGGCGAAAGCGCGCCGGTCGAGAAGAAGCCCGGCGACGACGCGATCGGGGCCAGCGTCAACAAGACCGGTTACTTTAAAATGCGGGCCACCCGGCTGGGAAGGGAATCCGTCCTGGCCCAGATCGTCAAGCTCGTCGAGGAGGCGCAGGGATCCAAGGCCCCGGTCCAGAGGCTGGCGGACAAGGTGGCGGGAATATTCGTCCCCGTCGTGATGGCCCTGGCGACGCTGGCTTTTCTCGTCTGGTGGTTCCTCGGTCCCGTTCTTGCCGAATTGCCGGCTTCCCCCTTCGTATTCGCTCTCATGATCTTCATCTCCGTCATGATCATCGCCTGCCCGTGCGCGCTGGGGCTGGCCACGCCCACCGCGATCATGGTCGGCACGGGCAAGGGGGCGGAGCTGGGGATCTTGATCAAGGGCGGCGAGACGCTGGAGCGCATCCAGAAACTGGACACGATCGTTTTTGACAAGACGGGGACCCTCACCGAAGGGAAGCCGGAGGTCACGGACGTCCTGGTCGATACCGACAGCGAGATTTCCGTCGAGGAGGCGCTGGTCCTGGCGGCCTCGCTTGAAAAGGGGTCCGAACACCCGCTCGGACAGGCCATTGTCCGCGAGGCGGGCAGGAGGAAGCTGAAATTGGCCGGGGTCGCGGACTTCGAGGCGCTTCCGGGGTCCGGCGCGCGGGGGCGCGTGGACGGCCGGGAGGTCCTCATGGGCAGTTTGAAATTCATGAAGGAAGGGGGCATGGACGTTTCCCATCTGGAGGAGCGCGTGGAGGAGTTGTCGCGGCAGGGAAAGACGCCGATGCTCCTGCGGGTTGACGGGGCCGCCGCCGGGATCATCGCCGCCGCCGACATGCTGAAACCGCATGCCAGGGAGGCCGTCGCGCGTTTGCGCCGGATGGGCCTGGAGACGGTCATGTTGACGGGCGACAATGCCTTCACCGCCCGGAGCGTCGCCGGACAACTCGGCATCGCGCGGGCGCATTCCGAAGTGTTGCCCGGCGGCAAGGTCCGCGAGGTCGAAAAACTCATGGCCGAGGGCCGGTTTGTCGCCATGGTGGGGGACGGGATCAACGACGCCCCGGCTCTCGCCCAAGCCCACATTGGCATCGCTCTCGGCTCCGGCACGGACATCGCCATGGAGGCCTCCGACATCACCCTCATGACCCGGGACTTGGGCGCGGTGGTCGACGCCATCGAGTTGAGTAAGGCGACCATGCGCAAGATCAAACAGAACCTGTTCTGGGCTTTCTTTTACAACGCCCTCGGAATTCCCATCGCGGCCGGCGTGTTGTACCCCTTTTCCGGCATTCTTCTGAAACCGCTGTTTGCGGCGTTGGCCATGTCGTTCAGTTCGGTTTCCGTGGTCGGTAATTCCCTGTTGTTGAAACGGTTTAAACCCTCCCGCCATTAGCCGAAAAAATAGTAGAATAGGATTTTTGACGGCCTTATCCTTCCGGGACCATGGAACGCTATTACAAAATTCTTAAACTGACGCCGGGGGCGACCATCGCCGAGATAAAAAAAGCCTATCGCCAGCAAGTCAAGTTCTGGCACCCCGACCGGTTTCCGCGGGAATCCGCCCGCTTGCAAAAAAAAGCCCACGACATGCTCAAGGAGATCAACGAGGCGTACAAGAAGGTCGAGCTGTTCGAAAAATCCCGGACGCGCGAGCGGACCCTGAAAAAGGGGTCTGAGCGCCGGGAGGAAGCCAAAACCGGGATGCGCCGTCCGGAGCCTTCTCCGCCTCCCCCGCGGCGTTCGACTTCGCCGTCGGCTTCAGGCGTCGGGGATTCGACGTCCGCGAAGTCCTCTCCGGCGTCCGCCGGGAAAAGTCCGCCCGAGCCTTCCTCCGTTCCGCGTACGATATTCAAGGACGGGGCGCATATTTTTCCCAACGGCGACCGTTACATAGGCGAAATCAAAAACGGCAGGTTCCACGGCAAGGGGACTTATATCTTTGGTCGCGGCGACAAATACGCCGGGGAGTTTGTCGACGGCAGGCCGCACGGCTTCGGGACCTTTTATTACTCGAACGGCGACCGGTACGAGGGAGCTTTCCTGGAAGACCAAATGACGGGGCAGGGGACGTACACCCATGCCAACGGGGACCAATACGCCGGCGGATTTAGAAACGGCGTCCCGCATGGCCGGGGAACCTATCTTGCCGCCAACGGAAAACGGCTTGCCGGGATGTGGGATAACGGCGAGTTTCTGGGCTGAAATGAATCGACCTCCCAAAAAGAACCCGTTTGAAAACGTCCTGTTTTCCCTGGTCGCGGTCGTTGTGTTTTTCGCTTCGATCGAGGCGGGCCTCCAACTTTCCGGCTATCAGCCTAAAATCAAGCTACAGTCGTTCGATATCCCCTCCTGGGTGGCCGACCTGGATCCCGTCGCGGTGGAGGAGTACAAGGAAAATGTCGCCCGGCGAGGTTTCGTGAACGAGGACGTCTATGCCTACCGGCCTCATCCGGAGCTGAATTATCTTCTGAAACCCAACATCCGGCTCCAGGTAAAAAACTACTTGTCCGAGCGTTACATGGACAAACTACCCCCATGGACGATCGTCTCCGGCCCCGACGGGTTTCGCGTGGGGGGACGGGGGGCGGAAGTCGCGCCGGAAGGGGTCCCTTTGCGGACCATCCACGTTTTGGGCGACTCCAGCAGTTTCGGCTGGGGGGTCGATTTCGAGGAGACCTACGGTCATGTGGTCGGGGAAGAACTCAACCGCGCCCGCCGCCAGGACGGCTTGATTTACGTTCTTGAAAACCACGCGATCCCCGGATTCACCTCGTTTCAAGGACGCTTGCTGGCGAACCGTTTTTTTGCCGACAGGGTCAACCCAGGAGACCTCGTATTGATTTCTTTCGGGTATAACGACGCCACTCCGTCGTCCGAGTCCGACCGGAAGCGGTTCGAGAAGCAAAACTCCTCGTTGGGGAAGCTCCGATGGTTTTTAAGCCGGTTACTACTGTACCGGGTCCTGAAATCTTTTTTTATCGGTTGGGATTGGGCCGGGGAGACCCCGTCGCCGGATACGGCATCGCCGCGGGTTTCGTCCGAGGAATACCGCGAAAACCTGCGCGCCATTTTCGATTCGGTCCTGAGGCGGGGCGGCGATCCCGTTTTCATCAGCGTCTGCAACTACGTTTATTCCGCCGCCGCGCGGGAGGTGGCGGAAACGTATAACGTCCCCTTTTTATCTTTTCCGGAGGAATGGGAACCCTTTTTACCGCAAGCGCCCTCTTTGCTACCCGAAAAATTCATGGCCTATCGCGACAGTTACGGCGACTTGATGAACGAGGACGATTATCTGACTTTCATGTTTCCCGATTATTGCCACCCCAACGCCATCGGCCACCGGTTAATCGCGGAAGTCGTCGGCCAGGCCCTTGGCAGAAAGTTCGGGCTGGACCGGAAACCCATTTGAACGCCGGACCGCCCCCTTGTCGGTGACGATCAGGCATTCCGCGTTGCCCGCGGTGGCGGCGAGCGCTAGGCCTTTTTCCGGCCCCAATACGAAAATCGCCGTGGCCAGGGCGTCGGCCCGCATGGCCGAATCGCCCAGGACGGTCACCGAGGACACGCCTCGGGCGGGCATGCCGCTCTCGGGGTTGTAGATGTGGTGGTAGCGGACGCCGTCGCGTATGAAATACCGCTGGTAATCCCCGGACGTCGCCACCGCCCGGTCCCCGATCTCGAACGACTCCAGGATCTCCTGCGGTTTCCGCGGGTGTTGCAGGCCGATTTTCCAGAGCAGGCCCTTGCCGCGCGTCCCGGCCGCCCTCAGGTCGCCGCCCGCATTGACGATGGCGTTTTGGATTCCCTGTTGTTTGAGGACGGCGATGGCGCGGTCCACGGCGAACCCCTTGGCGAGAGAACTGAGATTGAGCGCCATCCCCGTCCGCGCCAGCCTCATTTCCCGGCCGCGGATTTGGATGTCCTGGTACCGGGACAACTCGACAGCTTGTTTCAACCGTTCGGCGTCGGGGACTTGTTTTTTCTCCTCGTCGAAATCCCAGAGGTCGGCCACGGGGCCGATGGCGATGTCCAGCGCGCCCCCGGAAAGCTCCCCCCAGCGGATTCCCTCGCGCACGACTTCCAGAAGTTCCTCGGACACGGGCATGTAGTCCTTTCCCGCCTCGCGTTTCAAACGCGACAGCTCGGAGTCGGGGAGGCGATGGCTCATCATTTTCTCGATGCGGGCGATTTCGTGGAACGCGAGGGTTATGGCGTCGCGCGCCTTGGCCCGGTCGGGTCCGCGGACGCTGATTTCCACCAGGGTCCCCATGAGGAACTGGGCGCGCCGCTCGATTTCCGGCGGACGTTCCCCGCAGGCCGAGAGCAATTGCAGGAGAAAGAGGAAAGCCAGGGCGGGAAGTTTCCAAGGCCAGGTCAGCCGGGATTTCGCATGAGGGAAGAAACGAAATTCCCCCCCCTTGCAAAGAGACCTTTGCCTAATTCCCGTTTTGCCGGGCGATCTTCTATTCGTCATCGCGAGCCGTCCACTCGCCGCGGGGGCAACTGGCCCAGACCCGGATTGCCCTCGATGACGCTCATTCGCCATCCGAGTCAAGCCCACTGGCTCCAGCGGCACGCTGGGCGTGGCGATCCAGAACCCTTGGATTGCTTCGCTCCGCTCGCAATGACAACAAGCTACAGCGCTCCGCGCGCCTGCCCTGACTCGTCTCTTCGGGTCGAGTCCAAAGGTGAAATGGCGACTCGACAAGGCTTATGCAAAGCTCCCCCTTGCAAAGGGGGCGGGGGGGATTGGGTTTCATGGTCAGCGGTCGAATTCGGCGGCCAGGATCGGCGGATTGTGGTTCGACCCCGGCAAATTTTCAAGCCGTTCGACGGATTTTTCGTTACCGGACAACACGGTTAGGGCCTTGTTGAAATTTCGACATTTTTTTTATTATAGATAAACTTATTGATTTTCAAAGGCTAAAGTTGTCGATAGGGGGCAAAAAATCGGTTTTTTCGCGTATTGCGAGATGGGCGGTTCGGTTGCCGCGAGCCGCGGAGTCTTTTCCCTTGGCTAAAATCCCGCCTTATTGCAAAATACGGGAACTTTCATCATAAACTGGGATTTGGTCATCGTGATCAAGCGTCAAGATATCGAGCGCCTGGAAAAAACGTGTCTGGCGACGTATGCCGTCAAGAGCGGTGAAAGCCAGGGACGCCAGTACCGGGAAAAGGAACATCCGTACCGCGCCCGGTTTCAACGCGACCGCGACCGCGTCATCCACACCTCGGCTTTCCGGCGGTTGGAATATAAAACCCAGGTGTTTGTTTACCATGAGGGGGATTATTACCGTACGCGTTTGACCCACACGCTGGAGGTCGCGCAGATCACCCGCTCGATTTGCAAGTCCCTGCAACTCAACGAGGACCTCGCCGAAGCGGTCGCCCTGTCCCACGACCTGGGGCATCCCCCGTTCGGTCATACGGGCCAGGACGTGATGAACCGCCTCATGAAGGAACATGGCGGGTTCGAGCACAACAGGCAAAGCCTGCGCATCGTCAAACTTCTGGAAAAGAGGTACCCGGAGTTCCCGGGGTTGAACCTTTCGTGGGAGGTCCTCGAAGGCATCGGCAAGCATTCGAGGGACCCGGGCAACCCCATAGTCCAGCGGGTCGCGGGCTACCGTTTTCCTTCCCTGGAGGCGCAGGTGGCGGACTTGGCCGATGCCATCGCCTACAATGCGCACGACCTCGACGACGGCGTCACCTCGGGACTGCTGGATATCGACCTGATCCGGAAGGTCGCCTTGTGGCGCGAAAATGAGAGGGCGCTGGACAGGAAATATTCCAACCTGGACATGAAGCTCAAGAAATATCAGATCGTCCGCCATATCATCAACGACCTGATATCCGATTTCCGCAAAAACACGCTTAAAAATATAAGGAAATTCAAGATCGCAACCCCGGACGACGTCCGCGCCTGTCCCGTCCGTATCGGCGGGTTCAGCCCGGAGTGCAACGACCGGCACCAGGAACTCAAGAAATTCCTGTTCAAGAACATGTACCGCCACCGCCGGGTGCGGCGAATCGAGTTCAAGGCGGAACTGTGCCTGACGGAAATTTTCAAGGCTTACGTCAAAATTCCCGAGTTGCTCCCTGAGCAGGTTTTGCAAAGCGAGGGGTTGGGGCCGCTGGAGCGCAGGGTCTGCGACTACGTTTCGGGGATGACGGACCGCTACGCCATGAGCGAATACAAACGGCTCTTCTCGCCGGACGAAAAAGATTGAGAACGCCACGCATCGAGGAACGCCCGTGAAGGAAATCCGCTCCATCTGCGTTTTTTGCGCCTCCAGCCAGTCCGCGGGCGAGGCGTTCCGCTTGGCGGCGACCGACCTGGGGCGGCGGATGGGCCGCAAGGGCATAAACTTGATCTATGGAGGGGCATCCATCGGCCTCATGGGTTGCGTGGCGCGCGGCGTCCACGAGACGGGCGGAAAAGTGGTGGGGGTCCTGCCGGAGTTTTTCAAGGTCAAGGACATCGAATACGGAGAGGCCGACGAACTGATCGTGACCAGGGACATGCGCGAACGCAAGGCGGTCATGGACCAGCGGTCCGACGCCTTCATCGTCCTGCCCGGCGGAATCGGCACCCTCGAGGAGGCCATGGAAATCCTGTCGATGAAGCAACTCCGCTTGACGCGGAAGCCCCTGGTCTTCGTCAACACCAACAACTTTTACGATCCCTTGATCGCGCATATGCGCGAAATGGTGGACTTGAAATTCACGAAACGGGAGACGCTGGAGTTGTTCGCGACCCGGCCGGACGCGGAAAGCGCGCTCGATTACGTCCTGCATTACGAGCCGTCGGCGGCGCCGGGCAAATGGCTTTGAAACGGCGGGGGTAGAGGTTGTCCCCGTGGGAGGGGGCGACCGCGGTTACACCGCTTCGACCTGCAGGTCGGGGTGGAGGTGTTCTTTCAGGATGGATTCGATGTAGTGCAACGTCCCCGCCCGGGAACTGGGGCAACTTCCGCACGAGCCCTGGTAGTGGATGCGCACCGTGGTCCCGGTCACGCCCTGAATGGACAACCCGCCGCCGTCGTAGGCCTGCGCGGGCCGGATGGAATGTTCGAAGTTGGCGTCGATGATCAGT